>CALKXX010000001.1 GCA_938003725.1 uncultured Sphingomonadaceae bacterium
CTCAGAATAGACGGTGGCGAAATTGCCATTGGTGAGCAGCACAGTGTGCGGGTCTTCGGTATCCTCAAGGTTTGAACCGTTGGAGAAACCGTCTGCGCGCAGGATTTGTTCTGTCCCCACGACATTGGCCGCACTGACAAACACGCCGCGAATATCGTTCACCGCGCCATCGGTGTACTCATAGGTGACGAAAAAGCTGCCATCATCGGCCGCCGCCACGCTGGGATTGGTGTAGATTTTGGCGTCTGAGCTATCGCTTATGACAAAGTCCTGAGCGGTTCGAGTGCCTTCAGCGTCATAGCGGCCGAAAAGGATATCGGTATCGTTCCCGGTTGGGAATCGGTACACTACAACGAACCCGCCATCGGGCGTTGCCGCGATATCGGGCTGGTCTTCTTCACGAGAAAATCCGAACGGGAAGTTGAGATACAGCGAATCCGAAATCGGATTGCCCAGTGGATCAAAAATCACCCCGACTATGTCGGTGCCAAATCCATCGGCGGCAGTCTGATTATCATCGACCCAAACGACCAGAAAATTGCCATTGGTAAGGCTGATCACTCTTGGAGCGGATTGCGCGTCTGCGGTGATGAGATTGGATACGAATTCATCAAGCCAAACTGTCGGTGTCGTCGTCATTTAATTATCCCCTAAAAATTCCCATGCGCAGCGGCATGATCAATAACAATTAGCGCGACCCGATTGTTTGATCGTTAGACCAATGAAAATACTCAATTTTTTTCTTAACTACATTATAACCAACCGTCAGTCGACAAAAAAACCCCGGTGTAAGGGAACACCGGGGCCTCAGTTGGCTTGGCCAAATGGAGTCGCTTATTGGGGGTTTGCGGCTCTCTGAATGCGTTTATTTGCGGATCAGCATCGCCGTTTCCGTCAGCTTGCCTGCTTCGGCAGCAGCCAAAATAGTCACGCTGGCTTTTTTCGCCGAAAGCTTAGCCTCTTGCATACAATTGCCATGGTCCTGACTGTCGACAAGGCTCTTGGCGTCATAGGTTCCACAAACCTGGCGCACGGCGCCTTTGATCCGGCCCTGAAATGTTGCCTTGCCGTCATCCGAAGTCAGGTCGAGGTCGCCAAATTGCACTTCGGCGGTCTTGGTGATCCGGTTTTGCGCATTTGCGCTGGCGGCGAAACCGGCAGCGGTCATCGCAAAAGCGGCGGCGGCACACAGGCTTTTGTTCATTATATTCAATTTCATCACTTCACTCCTAAGTCTTCTTTTTGGGGAGAGGGTGACTGTCGAACGCCACCCCAACCCGCTGGGGGAAGAGTGCGAGAGCGGTGTCTTTGGAACCATCCTGTATTTGAAGGAGTGGTTCTTAAAACGGTAAGGGGTTTGCTCTCGCCTCGCATATTCAGATACGGGAGCAGCATCTTTGGATCATCCGAACTTCGACAAAATGCGAATTTCATCGACCGACCTCCAAAAGCATCGACCAACGACATTTTTCCATCGATCAAAGTGAGCGCACGTAACTTTTGTTACTATTCAATTGGTTACAATTGTCACCGAATCGGAGCGGCGCCCAAAATCAGATCAACCCGGACAAAGGACTGGAGGGATCGGCATACATGCGGCGACCCATTCGGCCGGATAGATAGGCTTCTCTTCCCGCCTCAACCGCCAGCCGCATCGCCCGCGCCATCCGTACCGGTTCTTTCGCTTCGGCAATGGCAGTGTTCATCAAAACGCCGTCGCAGCCAAGCTCCATTGCCACTGCAGAATCGCTGGCCGTACCGACACCCGCGTCGACAAGTACGGGCACATTTGCGCCTTCGACGATCAATCTGATCGTAACACGGTTTTGAATACCAAGGCCCGACCCTATCGGGGCACCAAGCGGCATGATCGCTACCGCACCCGCATCCTCCAGCTGTTTCGCTGCTATCGGGTCATCGACACAATAGACCATCGGCTTGAACCCCTCTTTGGCCAGCACTTCGGTCGCCTCCAATGTTTCGCGCATATTGGGATAGAGCGTCTTGGCCTCGCCGAGCACCTCTAGCTTTACCAAATCCCATCCACCTGCCTCCCGTGCCAGCCGCAAAGTCCGGATCGCATCGTCGGCGTTGAAACATCCGGCAGTGTTGGGCAGGTAGGTGACTTTCTTTGGATCGATATAATCCATTAAAATTGGTTGGTTTCGGTCCATGACATTCACCCGGCGCACCGCCACCGTCACAATCTCTGCGCCGGCGGCTTCCACTGCCGCTGCGTTTTCCGCAAAGTCCTTGTATTTTCCAGTGCCGACGATCAGACGCGAGCGGAATGTTTGGTCCGCTACTGTCCAACTGTCATCATCGGCTCCTCTGGCCTGATGATCGCCGCCGCCGACGAAATGGACGATCTCAAGCGCGTCGCCATCTTCCACGATAACATCCGCCAGGGTTGAGCGCGGCACGATTTCGCGATTGCGTTCGACCGCCACTTTTACCGGATCAAGATCAAGTGATCGCACGAGGTCAGCAATCGTTTTCCCCGCAACAATCTTGTGGGCATCCCCGTTCAGCTGGATAGCAATTTCGGCCATTTGCGCAGTTTCCATGTGTTTCATCTCGCT
Organism: uncultured Sphingomonadaceae bacterium; assembly: GCA_938003725.1. GTDB lineage: Bacteria > Pseudomonadota > Alphaproteobacteria > Sphingomonadales > Sphingomonadaceae > Parasphingorhabdus. Next base: position 2,583 of record CALKXX010000001.1, read on the forward strand.
TTTCAAATAGGAGCCATATAAAGAGGGTGCAGTCGTCGCAACCAAAAGCATTGAAGCAGGGGGATAAATTTGGCGGATCGCAAAACCATATTTGTTTTGAATGGCCCCAATCTCAACCTGCTCGGCATGCGGGAACCTGAAATTTACGGCTCCGACACACTCGATGATATTGCCGGACGTCTGGAAGATCAGGCTAATGCGATGAGCATGGATGTCGAGATTCGGCAGAGCAACCATGAAGGGCATTTGGTAGACTGGTTACAAGAGGCCGCCTCGAACAAAGCGCACGCCGTCATTTTGAACGCCGGGGCGCTAACCCATACATCAGTGGCACTGCATGATGCTATCAAGGCAATCAATGTGCCGGTTATCGAGGTCCATATTTCTAATCCCGCAGCCCGTGAGGAATTTCGCCACAAGAGCCTGATTGCTCCGGTAGCCAAAGGAACTATTTGCGGACTGGGCGTGATGGGCTATCAATTGGCGCTGGATGCCGCCGCAAAATTTTAATCCCAATCAAGAGGAAACGTGATGCCCGCAAAAAAAGAAACCGATGGCATGAATGTGGATATCAAACTGGTTCGTGAACTTGCCAAACTGTTGAACGAGACAGGTCTGAACGACATTGAAGTGGAAGACGGTGATCGGAAGATCAGGATTGGCAAACAACATGACTTTGCTGGTATGACCGGATTTGCTGGTAATGAAGTTGCGTATGCTCAACCTCAACCGGCCCCAGCCGCAGCCCCGGCGCCAGCTCCGGCAACGGAAGCCCCGGCGGCGCCAGCAGACGACCATAAAGACGCGCAAAAATCACCAATGGTCGGCACCGTCTATCTGGCCCCGGATCCTGACGCCGACGACTTTGTCAGCATTGGCGACAAAATATCCGAGGGAGACACCCTGTTGATCGTAGAGGCGATGAAAGTCATGAATCCCATCGCAGCGGAGAGTTCCGGAACAGTGAAAGCGATATTGGTGGAAAATGGGCAGCCCGTGGAATTCGACCAACCGCTTGTCGTGATTGCGTAGCTGGGAATTAGCGGATGACCATCGAAAAAATCCTGATTGCCAATCGCGGAGAAATTGCACTTCGGATTTTGCGGGCCGCACGCGAACTGGGCATTGAAACCGTTGCGGTTCACAGCACCGCAGACGAAGACGCAATGCACGTCCGGCTTGCCCACGAAGCCATTTGTATTGGACCACCGCCAGCGACCGATAGTTATCTGAGCATCCCGGCAATCATATCGGCAGCAGAGATTAGCGGCGCGGATGCCATCCATCCCGGATATGGCTTTCTTTCGGAAAATGCACATTTTGCCGAGGTGGTTGAAGCACACGGTATCAAGTGGATCGGGCCCAAGCCGGAACATATCAAAATCATGGGTGACAAGGTCGCAGCGAAGAAAACAGCTGGAGACCTTGGAATCCCGTTGGTACCCGGTTCCGACGGTGCGGTCGATGATATCAACATCGCAAAGGATATAGCCAAAGAAGTCGGTTATCCTGTCATTATCAAGGCCGCATCTGGAGGCGGTGGACGCGGCATGAAGGTGGTGAACAGCGAAGATGAGCTGGAAACCCAAATGAAACAGGCGGGCACAGAAGCCGCCGCTGCCTTTGGCGATGCCACGGTCTATATAGAGAAATATCTCGGCGATCCGCGACATATTGAGTTTCAGATATTCGGCGATGGCAACGGTAATGCTATTCACCTGGGCGAACGCGATTGTTCCTTGCAACGCCGCCATCAAAAAGTACTTGAGGAAGCACCCTCGCCTGTTGTGTCGGAAGAACAACGCGAACGCATGGGCAAGGTCTGTGTGGATGCGATGAAAGGCATGGGCTATCGCGGTGCCGGGACCATCGAATTTCTGTTCGAAAATGACGAATTCTATTTTATCGAAATGAACACACGGCTTCAGGTCGAGCATCCGGTCACGGAAATGATCACGGGCTTTGATTTGGTCCGCGAGCAAATACGCATCGCCGATGGCCGAGAGCTATCGGTGACACAGGACGAGCTGGAATTTGTCGGTCATGCAATCGAGTGCCGGATCAATGCGGAGAACCCAAGGACATGGGCACCGTCACCTGGAAAGGTCACTGGATACCACCCACCGGGCGGCATGCATGTCCGCGTGGATAGCGGTCTCTATGCCGGATATTCCATTCCGCCTTACTATGACAGCATGATTGCCAAGCTGATTGTATATGGCCGGACGCGCGATGGCGCGATGATGCGGCTTGCCCGGGCGCTAGACGAATTTGTTATTGAGGGCGTGCAGACGACGATCCCGCTTCACCAAAAACTCGTCTATGATGAGGAGTTTCAGTCTGGAGAATATACCATCAAATGGCTTGAAGAATGGCTAGAAAAGGGCGGCCTGGATTAAACTTGTTCATAAAAGTCGATTCTTTCCTGAATATAACAACCAAGTTCAGGAGTCTGACAGGGTTAATAAACTATAACCTGTGTCATTGATGCGGCAAACGGAGTCGCGTCCGAACAAGTGGAACGAGGAGTAAGGCCATGCGTATATTCTATATTACGGGACTAATGGCTGCCACGATGTTGACGCCAGCCGCCGCATCCGCCGCAGAGATCGCACCCAATCCAGCGCAACCAACTAACCTGATCAACATTGATCTGACCGGCAGCGCTGCCCTGCAACGCGATGGGCGCGGAGAGCGCCGTGCCAATCGTGGCAATCGCGGAAACCGACAAGCCAATCGCGGAAATCGTAGCGGAAATCGTCAAGCCAATCGCGGCAATCGCGGTGGAAACCGGGAAGCACGCCGCGGTAATGATGGCGGGAACCGGGAAGCGCGGCGCGGCGGCAATGGCGGTCAACGCGCGGTCAACCGCAATCGCGGACAAAGACCCGCTGCTCGCGGCCAAAATGGCAATCGCCAACAGGCGCGCGTCAATCGTCAGAACAGACGTTTCGAGACGCGCGGTGATCGTGCAGAGGCCCGTCAGAACAGGCGTGTACGCAACGTCGATCGCGGTTTTGGCGGAGTTCGTAATCAGGCCCGCAATGTCGTGAACAACAATCGGCAAAGCTACCGGGAAGGCCGCCGGGATCAACGGCGTGTAGATCGCCGTGTCGACCGCCGCCAGGATCGCGCACAAAATCGCCGTTCTTATCGGGATGGTCGCCGCGATCAGCGCAGAGTAGATAATAGACGTTATCGCAGCGAGCGTCGCTATGATAACCGTCGTTCCTATCGCAATGATCGGCGCAACTATAACCGCCGTAACTATAATTATAACCGCCGCGAAGCACGCCGTGATATTCGCAGGGATCAGCGTCGTTGGAACCGCAGCTGGCGAAATGATCGGCGCTATAACTGGCGCAGTTACCGGAATAAATACCGTAGTCACTATCGCCTGGGCCGCTATTACTCGCCCTATCGCGGTCATAGCTACCGGCGTTGGAATGTGGGTATCTTCCTGAACTCGGGCTTCTACGGGTCCCGCTACTGGATCAATGATCCGTGGCGCTACCGTTTGCCAGCCGCGTATAATGGCACCCGCTGGGTTCGCTACTATGACGATGTTTTGCTGGTCGATACCTATAATGGTGAAGTGATCGACGTCATCCACGACTTCTTTTACTAAAGCAAACCAGTCCAATATATTCGAAAAAAAGCCCGTGGTCAGCAATGACTGCGGGCCTTTTTACTTGAAAGCAGGAGGCATCTAAATCAAAGTCTCCGGCAGATAGAGAGAGGCACCACGATGATCCGATATATATTGACTTTCGCCGCACTGATTTTCGCCATTCCATTGTCAGCTGCCGAAGACATGCCGAAGGTTCAGATCATTCTCGTAGGCAATTTGCTAACCGATGCAGCTTCTAACCCCAGTGGCCGTGCAACCATTACCACTAGTGAGGGACGCATTACCGATATCGCTGACGGCTGGATAGCGCCATCCGCGTCCGAAGATCATGTGACGGTCATCGATCTGAAAGACAAAACCGTCATGCCCGGCCTGATCGATCTGCACGTTCACCTGACCGGTGATCCCGGTGGTGATTTCTGGAAACAAGCTACCGAACCAGCCGAGTGGGGCGTCGTTGTCGGCGCCAAAAATGCGCATATCACGGCGAAAGCCGGGTTCACAACCGTTCGCGAAGCAGGTTCTTCACAATATAGCGCGTTCTCGCTGCGACGAGGTACAGCAGAGGGCAAGATACCCGGTCCCCGGATCATTGCCGCTGGACCGGCACTGGCGATTGTCGGCGGGCACGGCGACACGACAGGGTTCAACGAAGATATTAACGATGCTCTTGCCAGCGGATATAGCTGCACCGGAGCGAACGAATGTGCGATGAAAGTTCGCAAGGCCTCTCGCGCGGGTTCTGACATCATCAAAATCACTGCAACCGGCGGTGTACTTTCTCAACAAGGCCGCGGCCTGGAAGCGCATTTCACCGATGCGGAAATGAAGTCCATTGCCGATACCGCGCATTCCCTGGGCCTGAAAGTCATGGCCCATGCTCACGGAGCACGTGGGATTGAAGCGGCGGCCAAAGCCGGCATCGACACTATCGATCATGGGACATTCGCCGATGAGGCCGCGTTGAGGGTAATGAAAGCCAACGGCACGGTGCTGGTGCCAACATTGCTCGCCTTTAAAGGGGTCAGCGAAGGCCTCGGCAAAGGCGTCTATACCCCTGTGGTTGAAGACAAGATTCGCATGACGCTGGGCGAGGTTGGCAAAGCCGTGACCATGGCTAAAAATATGGGCGTAGCGATTGCGTTTGGAACCGATGCTGGCGTTTTTAACCATGGCCGCAATGCCGAAGAATTTCAGCTCATGATGAATGCGGGGCTGACGGCGCAGGAGGCTATTGCCAGCGCGACCACTGTCGCTGCAAAGACACTGAATATGGAAAACCAGATTGGCCGGATCGCCATTGGCTTTTCCGCCGACCTGATCGCGGTCTCTGGAAACCCTCTGGACGATGTCACCATACTTGAAAATGTCGATTGGGTCATGGCCCGTGGCCGTGTGATCAAATAGGAATATACAGGACGTGGCGACGCATTTTTCCAAAAAAGAAACACTGAAATATACCAACCCCAAGCGTATGGCGGAATTGGGGGTAAAGGTAACCGATAGGTTGAATGCCAATCCGCGCGTGCAATGGCTGGAAAGTCCATTTGTCCAACTTTATGCGTGTCAGCAGTTCATATCCGACGCGGATTGTGATCTGTTGATCCGGATGATCGACGACAATTCGCAGCCCTCCACACTTTACAAGGGCACGGAGCGCGACGGGTATCGGACCAGCTATAGCTGTAATGTGAACGATGCAGACGCCGATATCCGACGCATCGACCAGTCCATTTGCGACTTGATGGGCATTGCCGGCACGCATAGCGAGATATTGCAAGGCCAGCGATATGAGCCGGGGCAGCAATTTAGGGATCATCATGATTTCTTTCATCAGTCCGAGGACTACTGGAAGATGGAAGCGCTTAACGGCGGACAGCGATCATGGACGGCCATGGCCTATCTCAACGAACCGGAGGAAGGCGGCGCCACCGCCTTTCCGCAATTACAATATGACGTCGCGCCGCGCAGAGGCATGCTGCTGATGTGGAATAATATGGGGCTGGACGGGACGCCCAATCTTCATACCCTGCACGCTGGAACACCGGTCGTGAAGGGCACGAAATATATTATCACAAAATGGTTTCGCCTGAACGCATGGCGCGGCGAATGGGTGGATTAAACGGTCTCCTGCCACCAACAGCCGATATGCTTCGACGAACGACATATGCGCATTGGCGGAATCGTTGCAGCGGCAACCAGGCTGTGTTAGCTGAACATAACAGTATAGAAAAATAGGGAAATATCATGATCAAGAAATCTCTCACCCTGCTGGCAGGGGCCAGCCTGCTTTCCATATCCGTGCCGGCCTTTGCCGAAGTTGGTGCCAGTGCAGCTGCGATGGAGCAACAAGAAGAGAAAGAAATGACCGAGGGCCAGAAGATGAAGGCGCTGTTCGCGAAAAGCGATGAAGACAGTCTTCGGCGCAATCCCATCGGTGCACTGTTTCGCGGTGATCAACGCTATGCAGACCAGCTGGGTGATTATATTTCCGATGAATATTTTGCGGCCGAAAAAGCAGCCGAAGAAGCCGAGCTTGCTGCGTTGATGCAAATCGACCGTGACAAGTTAAGCGCGACCGACAAAATCGCTTATGATGTGTTTGAACGTAACAAGAAACAGGCGCTGAAAGGATATTCCAAGGAAATCATGGATCTGACCGTGGTTCGTCCGTTGAACCACTTTAGCGGCTTCCACACATTCTATCCAAATTTTGCATCGGGCAAAGGCGCGGCACCTTTCAAGACCGTGAAAAACTATGAAGACAATCTGAAACGCCACGCGCAGTTCATCACCCTGATCGACAAAGGCGAAGTGCGCTTTCGTGAGGGTATGGAATCCGGCGTCGTCGAAACCAAGTTGACGATTGGCAATGTGGTCGAGCAATTGGCGACCCAAATTGGCCTTGGGCTGGACGGCAGCCCCTTCATGGCACCGACAAAAGCCTTCCCCGATGATTTCAGCGAAGCGGACAAGACGCGCCTGACCTCAGAATATGAAGCCATGACGAAAAAAATCTTTGCTTCTTACCAAGGGATGCTTGATTTTCTGAAAAACGAATATTTACCGGTTGCACGCGAAGGGGTCGGCCTTTCCTATATGAAGGGCGGAGAGGTTCTTTACAAAAACCTGATCGAGAACACGACGACATTGCCGCTTGAAGCGGACTATATCCACAATCTGGGCGTCAGCGAGGTTGCGCGGATCAAAACCGAGATGGAAGACATTAAAGACGAGGTTGGATTTAAAGGCACGCTTTCTGAATTTTTCACCCATTTGCGCACCGACCCAAAATTCCACCCCAAGTCCCGGGAAAGCCTGACCCAACGCTATTATGACATGGGCAAACTGGTCGACACTAAAATTAGCGAACAATTCAAAGTCCTGCCAAAATCCCCTCTCGAAATTCGCCCCTATGACGAGTCTATCGAGAAATTCCAGGCGGGCGGCTCCTACCAAAGCGGAACCCCGGATGGTTCGCGGCCCGGCGTATTCTATTTCAACGCCTATGATCTACCATCACGCAACACGTCAGGCATAACCACCTTGTATTTGCACGAAGGCGCACCAGGACACCATTTCCAGATTTCACTGGCACAGGAAAATGCCGATCTGCCGAATTTCATGCGTTTTGGCGGCAACACCGCTTTTGTAGAAGGCTGGGCACTCTACTCAGAGAAACTTGGCTTCCCAATGGGTTTGTTTGATGATCCTTATCAACGCTTTGGACACCTGGATGACGAAATGCTCCGCGCGATGCGGCTGGTCGTCGATACCGGCCTCCACAGCAAAGGTTGGACCCGGGGACAGGCGATTAAATTCATGCTGGACAATAGCAGCATGGGTGAGACCGACGCGACTGCGGAAGTGGAGCGCTATATCGCTATCCCATCACAGGCGCTTGCCTATAAAATCGGCGCACTGACCATCCAGCGTTTAAAGAAAAAAGCCGAGGATATATTGGGCGATAACTTCGACCCACGTGAATTCCACGATCAAGTGCTCAATACCGGGGCGCTGCCGATGACGGTATTGGAGAAAAAAATCGACGACTGGATTGCATCACAAAGCTAGGGTCAGGACCTAAACAGCCTCTGATCCCAAAACTTGCCTCTATATTTGATCCATATTAGGATATGGTCGGATGTAGGGGCAATTTGATGTTGCGTTTTTTTGGTTTTTTCTTTGTATGTGTATCGTTGCTATCAGCGCCGGCGAGGGCCGCATGGCATGAGGCAAGTAGCGACCATTTCGTCATTTATGCCGATCAAAAAGCGAGCAGCGTAAAGCGATTCGCACAGCGGCTTGAGAAATATCACGCGGCCATGGCCTTTCTATTGAAGAAAGAGCCTGAAACGCCAAGTCCGTCAAACCGGGTCACCGTATTTGTTGTCAGCAACAAATCAAATGTCCGCAAACTGGCCAATGCCAAAAGTAGATATACAGCAGGGATATATTTGCCGCGAGCGGGAAATATTGTCACGATCGTTCCCAAATTGCGTTCTTCGAACGGCAAGTTCAATTTGTCGTCAGAGACAATTTTACGCCATGAATATGCACATCACTTTCTCTTCAACATAAGCAACAAAACCTTCCCGCTATGGTTTCAGGAGGGGTTTGCCGAGTTTTACGCGTCTGGCAAATTCCAACGCGACGGCACCATCATATTGGGCGGCGCAGCAAATCATCGTGCTTACGAACTTGCGATTTCCCGTAAAATTCCCATACGACTGTTGCTGGATACGGCAGCATATCTAAAAAACAAAACTGGCCAGTATGATCAGTTTTACGGACGCAGTTGGTTGTTATATCACTATCTTACGTTTGACGACGCCCGAAAGGGTCAAATGACCAAGTTTCTGATGCTCCTGGCCGAAGGTATCAGCGAACCAAAGGCAGCTGAACAGGCTTTTGGGGATTTGGATCAACTGGACAGAGATCTCGACCAATATGCGCGAAAAAAGCGCATAACGGCCATCGGTATTCCGCCAGATCGCCTAAACATTGGCGCAATTACTGTCCGGCAAATGTCCAAAGCAGAGGGCGATGCCATGCCGATAATTATGGAGTCCCGCACTGGAGTGAATGAAGAAGAAGCAAAGCAGGTCGTTGTGGATGCACGGCGTCTAGCGACCAAATATCCTGACAGCGCCGCCGTTCAAGAGGCACTTGCCGAAGCTGAATTTGACGCAGGCTATGACGCCGCCGCAATTGCGGCTGCCGATCGGGCATTACAACTCGATCCCGCCCGCGTGCGTGCGCAGATACAAAAGATCTATGCTTACGCGCGCCGAGCGGAATCGGCAGAAGACGACAATATCGATGCGGCTTGGAAAGAAACTCGCAAACAGGTCGTGTCGGCAAACCGAATTGAAAATAACCATCCAATACCATTGATGGAATATTACCGGAGTTATCGGTCGGCAGGAGTAACACCGACGCAGATCGCCAAAGATGGTCTGCAACGCGCCCTAGAACTCGCCCGTTTTGACCATGGATTACGATTGACGGTTGCAACACAATATATGGAAGATGAGCGCTTTGGCGAAGCGGCGATCACGTTGCGTCCTTTGGCCTTTAACCCGCATCGAGGCGGGGCAGCCCAAGCGGCGGAAAAGCTGTTGAACCTAGCTGAGACAGCCGCCGCTGCTGCCGCTGATGATCAGGTTACAGGGGACGAAACGGCCACCGCAAACGCGCAAAAAGCAAAATAACGCCTGCCTATCGGCCATCAAAAAAATCTATCGATCTCGCTGATCCAGCAAGTCAAGCGCATTGCGAAGCTCTTGCACATGGTAAGGTGCCTTCGCATTGCCTTTGATTTTCCAGTATTTCGTATGGGTCAGCAAGCGCAGCGGCCCAGCCCGTTTGCCATTTTCCCATTTGGGAAGGACAGCAACGTCCTTTATCCCTGCCAATGAAATACCATCCTTGGTAAGCGGAAATTTGTCACCCAGCGGGCCGGAAACCAGATCTCCGATAACCACAGCCGAACTTCTGGAGTAGATATTGGTCCAGCGCGTATAGGCGAAATGGGCCGCATGGTGCGGATAGCGAAAATAGTCGAAATTCTTAGCCTTCAGTTCCTTCTTTTTTGAACCGTGTTCACTTTCCGGCAAATAGGTGAAATGGTCCTTGTCCGTCTGGCTGTCCCATTCCAGAATCGGTGGGCAAGTTGGCAAAATACGTTTGCATTTCTGCGCATCGATATCGTCGGCATCTTTCCCCATCAGAAATTCAGCATGTGTCAATGGTGATCCGAGCGTTACAAAGTCGCTGACTATCCATGGGTTACCAGCAGCTTGTAGCTCTTTAAGGCTAGCCCGCTGCTTTTTCCGATATTCATCCAGATCAAATGGTTCATGGTCTGGATGGTCTTTTGGCAAAAGCCCGTTTTGCAAATATTCCTCCAAAGCAAAGCGCTCTGGTTGATCATCCATTTTTGCGAAGCCGGGCCGCTTGATTTTGTTCACCCGCGCAAAACAGTGCTTCAATATATCATAGCCCACGATTGATCCCAGCGAGTGACCAGCGATGATGATCCGGTCATATTCGGTATCCCAATCGGGTATTTCATCATTGGCGATGGCCGCATTGCGCGCCGCCATTGCTGCCTCGTCGACACCCATTAACGTTTCCAGAAGCTGGACACCTTTTTCCCGGATTTCCTGACGCCGGGCAACGTTAACCGGACTTGCCTTCACATAACGCGCAACATCTCCAATATATCCTTTGGCCAATTGGCGCAGCTTCACCAGCAGCGCCGATCCCACCAGTCCGGCGACGGGCAATATCCATGCAATATGTGCCGCCATCCAGATACGAAAACTGGCTATTGGCGGGCAGGACAGAACCCACTCCCTTACCGGCGTGATGAAGGCTAGACCCAAAACGATAAGCACCAACCAAATCAGGCACCAAGCCGCGAACACAGGCCGAGGTACATCCCGCGGCCAGCGAAAAATAATCTCAGTAACCCATGCTTTAACCTGCTCCCATGTTGTCCCGTGCATCAGGTGGGCCCAATAATATTCGTAGAAGTCCGTTCTTTTGCCGTGATCATCGGTTTCCGTCGTAATCCGGCGCAGCTCAAAACTGCGATTGCGTTTATCCGGTTTCGTCCATACCGGATTGGAAGTACGCGGCTTGTGACCAGTGTTCCCATCCCGGCGATCACGGCGAATGAGCGTGTCATCCTTTGACCAAGCCGCATCGACGAAATCCTGTAATGTTTCCATTGGCACTTGCTCACCAATGCCGTGAATAATGACCACCGCCTGTTTGTTTTTTGATTTTTTTGCTGGCATGATGGCCCCTATAAAGTTGACGCGGTCAAATATTCATAAGCAGGTTGAAGGAAAAATGGAAATATCGGCATGATATGCCTAAGTTGATATTATGTCCGATCACTTCACCAGCACAGCACGCGAAATATTGTCCACTCTGATTGCGTTCGACACCACGTCGCGTAATAGCAATTTGGATCTAATCGCCTGGGTTGAGGGTTATCTTGCCCAGCATGGCGTCTCATCAACACGCGTCGCGAATGCCGATGCATCCAAAGCCAATCTTTACGCCACCGTTGGTCCCAATGTCGAAGGCGGGATCATATTGTCCGGGCATAGTGATGTGGTTCCGATTGACGGACAGGACTGGACCACTGATCCGTGGATCGTGACGGAACGCAAAGGGCTTCTGCACGGCCGCGGCACATGTGATATGAAAGGCTTCATTGCACTTGCGCTGGCCGCCGTTCCGCTGTTCAAAGGTGGCGGGCGACCGGTGCATCTTGCGATCAGTTACGATGAGGAAATCGGCTGCCTGGGCGCACCTGCCATGATCGAAGAGATCGCCGCCACCCTACCTCGCCCGGCACTCGCAGTTATCGGTGAACCGACGATGATGAAGCCGGTCACCGGTCACAAAGGCATCTGTGTGCACGAGGTGGAGGTGCATGGCCATGAAGCCCATTCCAGCCTGACCCATTTGGGCATATCCGCCAATATGGTTGCGGTTGAACTGATGCATGACCTGGCGGTACTCGCGCGCGCACTTTGGGAAAAGGCCGACCCCGCCTCCCCATTTACACCGCCGCATGCGACCCTCACCATAGGAAAGATGCATGGTGGGACTGCAGCAAATATATTGGCGCGCCGCGCGCATTTCACATTCGATCTAAGATGTCCGCCGGGTTCTGATCCCGAAAAAATCCTTGCGCCCTTCAAGGAAGAATGCGCAAATTTGGATGCTGAGTTAAAGGCTGCCTTTCCCGGCACCGGTGTTGCGGTTACCCAGCAGTCCAATGCACCGTCCATGACAGACGAAGGCTCCGAAGCAGCAGAAGCCTTTATCCGCAAGTTGACGGGCGATAACAGTCCGGCCGGCGCAGTCGCCTATGCGACTGAGGGCGGTCAGTTTCAACAAGCCGGCTTCCCAACCGTGATTTGCGGTCCGGGTTCAATTGAACAGGCACATCAACCCAATGAATATGTATCAGTGGAACAGTTTGAACGCGGCGCTACATTCATGATCAAATTGGCAGAAGAATTGAAATGAATATGAGCCATGCCTGATTGGACTTCCTACGCAGGGCGCATGGCCATGGTGACCGGGTCCGGCGATGGAATAGGAAAAATGCTGGCCCTTCAACTTGCGAAGGCCGGCATGCGTGTTTGCGTGCAGGATATCCGGCCAGAAGCAGCTGAGGCCGTCGCACAGGAAATCGGCGGGGATGTGCCGACGATGATCTTTGACATTAGTGACCGAGACGCTGTTGAAAAGGCGGCCAACGATTTTCACGCCCAACATGGCCCGCTCGCAATGCTGTGGATCAATGCAGGGGTCGGGGTTGGTGCCTCCATGTTGGACGGTAGGCCCGATCAGGTGCGCTGGGCCTATGACGTTAATGTGCTAGGCGCAATCTGGACCGCGCAATGTTTCGTACCGTTGCTGGAAGGCAATCGCTGTCATGTAGGCATTACAGCATCAACAGCGGCCCTGCGTGCGCCCGAGGGTAATTTCCCGCTCTATGCAGCGACCAAACATGGAACGATGGCGGTGGCAGAGGCACTGCGGGGAGAACTCACCGTAAAAAATATCGAAAGCACGATCCTGTGTCCCGGTTTGCTCAACACCGAGATATGGGACGGCGCCAAGGCCCGCCCCGAGCGGTTCGGCGGAGAACGAAGAATGGACCCAAAAATTGCAACTATGTGGCGCGATGCGCAAACGCCCGATGTGATGTGGCCCTATATCGAGAAAGTCATTCTAGGCGGCGGGGGAACGCTAACCTGTGCAACCGATAGCGGCGAAACGGCAAAGGTCATGAACGAAAGGAGTTCAAATATAGCGGAGGGCCTTGTAGAGCTTTAGAATGACGTTAGGATATGCCGAACATTATGAAAAACGTCCGCGTTTCGATATGTTGAAGTCAACGAAAGGAAAATCATGTCCGCCGTAAAGGCTGCCAAGCCATTGGATATCTTTTCCCGGGAGGAGTGGATCAAGCTAACAAATATCTCGCGCTGGCGGGGAATTTGGCTGGCATTTCATGGCTGGATGGTAGTGGCAATTGTTAGCGGCGCGGCGGCACTTTTGTGGCAATGGAATTGGCTGGCCGGGTTGATTGCATCGCCGATCGCGATCTTATTGGTCGGCAGTCGCCAATTGGGTCTCTCTATCCTGATGCATGAAGCAGCACATGGCCTGTTGCACCCCAATCGCAGGATCAACAATTTTGTGGGAGAATGGTTTGGCGGCGCTGCAACGGGAAGTGATTTGCAAGCCTATCGCACCTATCACCTGACGCACCACCGTTACACACAGCAAGATGAGGACCCCGATCTAAGTCTGTCGGCACCATTCCCGACCAATAAGGCGAGCATGAAACGCAAGATCATGCGAGACCTGACCGGACAGACATTTTTCAAACAGCGCAGTAGCCAGTTTGCTAAAGCATGGATTGGGTTGAAAGCAATTCTTAGCGGCGCACGTGACGAGCCGGGTAGCAAGCGTGACACCAGCGCCGGACGGGCCCTGAACAATTCTTCGCGCGCGGGGGTCGGGGCGGAACCGGCGTCGGTTGATGGCGCAATTATCACCGCAAAAACTGTCGGACGCTTTCTTTTCGTTCACCTTGCTGTGCTCGTCGTCAGTCTTGCGACACTGGGCATTATTCCGTTTCTGATCTGGATTGTTGCATTGGCCACATCCTTCCAGCTAATTTTACGCATTCGTAACATCGCCGAACATGCATGTACGGTGACTGGCGGGGATGATCCGTTCAGTCATGCCCGGACGACATATGCCAATTGGTGGGAACGGATGACACTGGCTCCCTATTGGGTGAACTATCATAGCGAGCATCATCTGTTCATGGGAATACCCTGCTATAACCTGCCCAAGGCCAACATGTTGCTGATCGAAAAAGGTTTTGGGCCGAAAATGACGTTGGCCAAAAGCTATGGTGAGGTGGTCCGAACGGTTACGCGCCCTATCACAGCCTAAGCAAATTTTCCGAGCTTTGCTTTGGTCAGCTGCCCGGTTTTAAGCCAGGCCAGACATCCATCTTCAAAAAAGGGGCTATACTGCGAACCCGCCGGCATGCGTTCCCAGCACCCCGCCGGATAAT
>CALKXX010000002.1 GCA_938003725.1 uncultured Sphingomonadaceae bacterium
CCTGCAGAACTGATGCAGCGGTTGTCATTTGCTAACTCCTTTGATCAGTTTGTTCGGTATTATGGACAATTTGTTACACGGCCTTTTTAATAGAGAAACATCGGCATGCCTTCGACCTGCAATAGATTGGCACGATATTGATTGGCATCATAAAGTCCGGATACATTCACACCCTTGCTGTCTTTCAACAAACTATCAATAGGAACCACTCCATAATTACCGTCGGTTAGGCAAAGCATATTGGACGTGCGCCCTGCTTCGATCAACTGAACCGCCATTGCACCAAATGCAAATCCAACCATACGGTCCATCGCATCAGGTTCTCCGGCACGCATTAGATAGGCCAATTCCTGGATGATCGTTCGCTCCGACGACCGCGCCTCGATTTCCCGGGCCAACTGGGTCCCGATGTTCAATCCCTCCCGGCTGGTGTTCGATTTGTTGATCTCATCCTCAAATGCCACACTTCCCGACAGCTTTGCACCTTCCGACACGATGCAAAGAGCATAAGATTCCGGATTGGACTCTTTGTCTTTCAACAATAATGGCAATAGGACATCCATATCCGCAGGGACTTCTGCGATCACCGTCCGATCTGCCTGGGAAAGAAAACCGGACAGCAAAGCTGTTTCCCCTGACCGCCGGCCAAATAACTCAATAACCGCAATCCGTTCATGGCTGGCAGCCGTCGTCCTCAAAGAGTTTATGGCCTCAACAGAACGGGTGACGGCAGTCGAAAATCCGATGCAATAGTCCGTGCCAAAAACATCATTGTCCATCGTCTTTGGAATGGAAATTACGTTCCGCCCTAGACTTGCCAGATGAGCAGAGAAACGCAGCGTTCCATCACCACCCATTGTAATCAGCGCGTCAATCTTCAGCGCATCAAGAATATCCAGCACTTTTTGTGTTTGGTCGCCGTCAGGCGTTACACGCGGATCGCAGCGCGAACTGTGCAGGATCGTACCGCCTTGCCGGTCAATTCCGCGCACCGCTTCTTTATCAAGCACCATCGCGCAATTTTCCAGTGACCAAGGATCGGTTGGATCAACCTCCAAAACGCCTTCCCATCCGCGTTTCAGCCCGATGACATCCCATCCATGTTGTGAAGCGGACATGGCAATGGACCGGATACAGGGGTTCAGTCCCGGAACATCTCCGCCACCCGTCAACACTGCCAATCGCATATCCATCTCCTTCTTTGATCCATATAGAGCAGCGCATTGCCGACTCATGTTCATGGTGCTAGCGGGGCCGCGAATACACGGCTAAACTCGCGCCGTTTAAACCAGCTTTTTCAGTTTCAAGGAAAGAAAAAATGATCCCGCGCTATTCCCGTCCCGAAATGGTTGCCCTCTGGGAGCCGGAATCCAAGTTTCAAATCTGGTTTGAGATAGAGGCCCACGCAACGGATGCGTTGGCCGAATTGGGCGTGGTACCAAAGGAGGCCGCGAAGGCTATCTGGGATAAAGGCGCGTTTGATGTGGGCCGGATTGATGAGATTGAGCGCGAAGTAAAGCATGATGTCATCGCGTTCCTGACCAACGTCGCGGAAAATGTCGGTGACGAAGCGCGTTTCATGCATCAAGGCATGACCTCTAGCGATGTGCTGGACACCTGCCTGGCGGTGCAACTTGCCCGAGCGTCGGATATTTTGCTGGCGGATATCGATGCTTTGCTCACCGCGATCAAGAAACGCGCGTTTGAACATAAGCTCACACCCACAATCGGGCGGAGCCACGGCATTCATGGGGAGCCGGTGACGTTCGGTTTAAAACTTGCACAGGCCTATGCCGAATTTGAGCGCAACCGCGAACGTCTGGTTGCGGCACGCAAGGAAATCGCAACCTGTGCCATTTCCGGAGCAGTCGGGACCTTCGCCAATATTGACCCCAAAGTCGAAGAACATGTTGCAGCGAAATTAGGCCTGGAAGTCGAGCCCGTTTCGACACAGGTTATTCCGCGGGATCGTCATGCCCAGTATTTCGCCACGCTCGGTGTCATCGCGTCCTCTGTAGAACGTCTTTCCGTTGAAATACGTCATCTGCAACGTACGGAAGTTTTGGAAGCCGAAGAATATTTCTCTCCCGGACAAAAGGGTAGCAGCGCAATGCCGCACAAGCGCAATCCGATTCTGACCGAAAACCTGACGGGCCTCGCACGTATGGTTCGCACTTATGCAATGCCGGCCATGGAAAATGTCGCGCTGTGGCATGAGCGGGACATTTCCCACAGCTCGGTCGAACGGATGATCGGACCGGATGCAACTATCACATTGGACTTCGCACTTGGTCGGCTCACCGGGGTCATCGAAAAGCTGTTAATCTATCCAGAACGCATGCAGAAAAACCTCGACCGAATGGGTGGTCTGGTGCACTCTCAGCGTGTTTTACTGGCGCTGACACAAGCTGGGATTAGCCGTGAAGACAGTTACCGGATTGTGCAACGCAACGCGATGAAGGTTTGGGAATCCGATGGCGAGATAGCCTTGCTTGACCTGTTAAAGGCCGATCCGGATGTAACTGCTAAACTCTCGCACGAAGAGCTCGAAGAACGCTTCAATCTGGATTATCATTTCAAGCATGTCGATACGATATTTGAGCGTGTTTTTGGTGACTGATTTTAGGTTTCCATTCGAAATTTGATCCTCTCTGGTCACTCGGTCAATTTACGCCTAGACTGACCGCGCATTACACAAAGGCTCGGCATGCAATTTATCAAAATTCTTCTATGGGTACTCTTGTTGGTCGCGAGTTTTATTTTCTGGTGGACGAATGAAACGCGCTCATCTCTGGATTTGGGTGCAGCGGTTGTCGAAAGCCGGGTTTCCACATTCACCCTTGGCGCCTTCATCATAGGATTTTTACCACTGTGGCTAATTCACAGGGCAACAAAGTGGCGGTTAACCAGGCGGATCAAGACACTTGAAGCAGCTGCCCTTCCGGCACCTGTGCAGAGCCCGGCACAAAGCCCGGCCCCCGTTTCTGTTAAAGATGTGTCGGCCAAGAAAACGGAAACAGACACACCTGCGGTTTCTCCGTTATCCGGTGATGATACGCCAAATGATGGAGCAAAAACTTCATGAGCAACCCGATTTATGTCGCGCTTGATACCCCTGACCTCGACCGGGCCATCGGCATCGCCAAGTCTGTAAAAGGGCATGTCGGCGGGTTAAAACTAGGCCTCGAATTTTTCTGTGCCCATGGTCATCACGGCGTGCATGAAATCCACAAGCTGGATCTACCCATTTTTCTAGATCTGAAGCTTCACGATATTCCCAATACGGTGGCCAAAGCGATGCAGGCGATTAATGTGCTGGAGCCCGCCATTGTCACCATCCACGCCAGCGGTGGCCGCGCGATGATGGAGGATGCCAAAGCAGCCGCGAATGAACATACCAAAGTTGTCGGCGTGACGTTGCTAACGTCCTTGGACGAACGTGATATGGGCAAGATTGGCTATCAAGGCACACCGCATGATCAGGTGGAACGGCTCGCCGGACTGGCACAGGAATCTGGCCTCGATGGTATCGTCTGCTCCGGAAATGAAGTCGCGGCGGCGCACAAAGCATGGAAACATGGGTTTTTTGTGGTACCGGGCCTGCGCCCCAAAGGCGGCGCGATGGGCGACCAAAAACGCGCAGTAACGCCAAGGCAGGCACGCGACAATGGCGCGAGTGTACTGGTGATTGGACGGCCGATTACCGGCGCTGAAAATCCGGGAGAGGCAGCGCGGGCGATTGAGGGGACGTTGTGAGAATAGTTCTGGCTGCTTTGACGTTGACAGGCTGTGCGATCAATCAATCAACCGACGCTAACATTTCATCGAGATCGCAAACTGCTGACCTAAACTGGATTCCGAAGAGCAATTACCTGTTTGAAGCAAATGCACAAAGAAATGGTCGCTCTGTTTGCAAAGAAACATGGACGTTCGAGACCAACAGTACACACCATGTCTACAGTGGACAGCAAATTGTAAGGCACGATTTTCGTACTGAAACTTCAGATTCCGGGACATTACTAATTACGAAGAAAAAGTCGGGCAATGGAAAACCCGACTGTTTTGGAAAAGTTCGTTCCGTCACAGTTGATGATAGAGAAGTGAAGACACTGATCATTGTTTCTAGCGCTGGAACAGTGATGACTTGTTTCCCCCGTGGCGCTTTATTCGGCGATCTAGAAAATCTGACCAGCTGCTTTGGTTCTTTAACTGCTGTGAAGAATTGAAAGAAGCACATGACCACCCAAATCAAAATCTGCGGCCTCTCTACCGAAGCCACGGTTGACGCCGCCATCGACAGTGGCGCCGACTATTTCGGCCTGACTCATTTTGAGAAAAGCCCGCGCCATATCTCGCTGGAACGCGCGGCAACGTTGCGGGAATATGCGGGGGACCGGATCAAGTCCGTTCTCCTGCTCGTCAATGCCGATCCCAAACTTACTGGCAAGGCGATTGGCGATGTGAAGCCGGATGTTGTGCAGTTTCATGGCAATGAGACGCCGGAGTGGTTGAAGCTCATCGCCGACAATACCGGTCTGGAAATCTGGAAGGCGCTGGGGGTTAAAGACGCGCCGACGCTGAAGAAATCAGATCGCTATTTGGGTGCCGCGGATCGATTATTGTTCGATGCGCCGGCGAAAGCGCTGCCCGGCGGGACAGGAACCAGTTTTGATTGGTCGTTGCTCGCCGAATATGATCACAAGATCGAATGGGGTCTCGCTGGCGGCCTCGACCCGGGCAATGTGCAAGATGCGCTAGCCGTTACCCATGCGCCTTTGGTTGATGTTTCATCCAGCGTGGAATCCGCTCCCGGTGTCAAAGATGTGGACAGAATCGCCGCCTTTTGCCAAGCGGTTCGGGAATTTGACGCTTCCAAGTAAAACCCGTTCACCCTGAGCCTGTCAAAGGGTCATGGCTGCAAGGGTTCGTACTTCGACAAGCTCAGCACGAACGGATATGATTGCACCCATGAACAAAACCACACCAAACAGCTTCCGCAACGAGCCAGACGAGCGTGGCCATTTTGGTGAGTTTGGCGGGCGTTATGTTGCCGAAACGCTGATGCCGCTGATCCTTGATCTGGAAAAGCACTACCGCGCAGCACAGAACGATCCAGCTTTTGCCGAAGAATTTGACGATCTGCTGGCCAATTATGTTGGTCGCCCATCCCCACTCTATTATGCCGAAAGCTTGACAGAAGACGTCCGCAAGGATGCGCAGGAAGGTAAAGGCGCGCAAATCTGGTTCAAGCGTGACGAGCTCAACCATACCGGTGCGCATAAGATCAACAATTGCATCGGCCAGATATTGCTCGCCAAACGCATGGGCAAGACGCGGATTATCGCGGAGACCGGTGCGGGGCAACATGGCGTTGCAACGGCAACCATTGCAGCACGTTTAGGTCTTGAATGTGTTGTTTTCATGGGTGCAGAAGATGTGAAACGTCAAGCA
>CALKXX010000003.1 GCA_938003725.1 uncultured Sphingomonadaceae bacterium
CTGAACGACGCTTAAAATTTGAGCGCGGAAAAACGCTTTTACACGTAGTCCGGCCCTAATTCCGTATCCAGGTCCCGCGGGCGCGTGAACCGGTCCAGTGTTCCGCAGCTTTCGGCAATATCCGCCCATTCCGAAATATTCAGGCTCATCTCTGCGAGAGCGGCGGTAGGATATTTTTCTTCGGCCGCAGCACGGGCGTCCGACGAGCCATCATCCGGCACCAGATCGAAAATTAAATCTTCGAGGCCAGGATTATGTCCGGCCATCAATACATGATCCGCATCCGCATTAGCCCCGCGCAGGACGTCCAGCAAAGTCGCCGATGACGCAAGATAGATACGCCGATCCCATTCCGGCTCAAATGACGCACCGCTTTCTTCCTCGATATGTTCCAAAGTCTCGATCACCCGGACAGCGGGGGAGGCAAGGATTTGGTCAAAGGTGATCGCATTCTCGGCAATGAATTTGCCAACAGCCGCACAGGCGCGTTTCCCCTTGTCATTCAGGGGGCGGTCAAAGTCGCGGGAAACACTGTCGTCCCAGCTTGACTTTGCGTGCCGCAATAAGGTTAGCTTTTTCATTGCTGATGCTCATGCCCTAAAGATGTTTCAGTTGAAAGACCGGATTGCGCGCTTTTGGTTTTTGCGTCTTTGATTTCCGCCAATGCATATTCCAGCGGCATTCGCTCAATCGGCGTTCCTTCCGGAAAGGCTGAGAACAGGCGCGAGGGGAAGGCTGGCGATAAAATCACAAAATGGCCATGATCGCTCCGCTGCCGGATGATCCGGCCAAAGGCTTGTGCAAGGCGTGCCCGGATAATGCGGTCGTCATAGGCGCTGCCGCCACCAGCTAGCCGGCGTGCGCGGTGCAATATGTCGGGTCGCGGCCAAGGTACCGATTCCATAACGACAAGCCGCAGGCTTTGCCCCGGAACATCCACACCGTCACGCAGGGCATCCGTGCCGAGAAGACTGGCCTTCGGATCGTCACGAAAAATATCAACCAATGTTCCGGTATCTATCGGATCAACATGTTGGGCATAAATGGGCAGTCCGCTTTCCGCCATCCGGTCGGCAATACGGGCATATACCGTGCGCAGGCGCCTAATTGCCGTGAATAGCCCCAATGTCCCCCCGCCGGACGCTTCGATAAGCTGCGCGTAAGCTCCGGCTAGCCCGGCCATATCCCCTCGTTTAACATCGGTAACAATGATGACTTTGGCTTGTTCCGGGTAGTTGAACGGGCTTTTGACCTCAAATTCCTTTACCGGATGATCGAGATGCACCGCACCGCTGCGCGCTCTTGCGGTTTCCCACTCACCGCCGCCTTTTAGTGTTGCCGATGTGACCATCAGGCCGTGGGCTTGCTTGGTAACGACTTCCGTTACCGGAATAGTGGGGTCAAGCCAGTGGCGGCAAATGCCGATATCATATTCCCGGCCCTCGAACCGGTCGACCATCAACCAATCGACGAAATCCGGATCGGCGGGGCCACCGATGCGCGCGAGCAATGAAAGCCATCCGGATAATGTGTCGCAGCGCCAGCCGAGGCTAGACAAAGCGCCTTCCATTCGCGCCCGCGCCTGCGCATCCATCCAGTCCGGGCCTTCTTCCATCAGATGTTCGATGCGCTGGCCCAGATGGATCAGTGGCCGCAAGATGGCGTCCATCGCCTCCGCCGCTTTTGCCACCGCATCAATCATCGGTCCTTCAACATCACTTAATTCTGTTTCCAGACCATAGCCGGCATCTGCATTCTGGTTCTCGTCACGAGCGAAGACCATTTTGCGGACTTCGCCGAGCAAGGTCTCAATAGGCCCAAAAGGCTCATTTTCGAGGAGTCTCTGCAGCCATCCGTCTCCGGGCAACGCTTCGGCGGCATGGCGCGCGCTTTCAATCGCACGGCCACCTTCTTCGTCATAGGATGCGAGGTCAGCCAGCCGTGCGGCCAAGCCGCGCCTCCGGCCGCGGGATTTCGACTCCGGTCCGATCACCCAGCGGCGTATCTCTATCGCTTCTTGTCCGGAAAGCCGAGCAGCAAACATGGAATCGGCAGCGTCAAACAGATGATGCCCTTCGTCGAAGATCAGCCTCGTCGGGCGGCTATGCTGTTCGCGGCCCCTTGCGGCATTGACCATCACCAGCGCGTGATTGGCGATCACTATATCCGCTTGCTGGCTTGCCCGTGCCGATCGCTCAATGAAACATTTCCGGTAGTGCGGACATCCGGCATAAACGCATTCACCGCGCCGGTCGGTAAGGGCGGTTGCCCCGTTGCGGCGGAACAAGGTAGTAAGCCACCCGGGCAAATCCCCGCCGACCATATCGCCGTCTTTGGTATAGGCCGCCCATCGTGCCACCAGATGGGCCAATATGGCGGCACGCCCCGCAAAACCGCCCTGTAAAGCATCTTCCAGATTGAGCAGGCAAAGGTAATTTTCACGGCCTTTGCGGACCACCACTTTCTTGCGAAAACTCTCTTCATCCGCATAAATTCTGCGGGTTTCGCGATCCAGTTGTCGCTGCAATGCTTTGGTGAAGGTTGATATCCATACCGGTCCGTCTGCTTGCTGTGACCATAAGGATGCGGATGCCAGATAGCCAAGAGTCTTGCCAATGCCGGTGCCGGCTTCCGCCAACAGCATATTCGGCATATTTTTGGCCGTGCGGGGACCGAATATCTCGGCGACGGCCGCGGCGTAACTTTGCTGCCCTTCCCGTTTCTCTGCGCTGGGTCCAGTCAGGACATCCAACCTTGCCAGTGTCTCGCCTGTTTTCAGCGTAACCGGTTTGGGGGCAGGGCGCGGGGCTTCTTCCTCCCATTCGGGCAGTTTTGAAAATAGCCAGCGTTCCGGTTCGGTGGGTTTTTCCAACCTTTGTGATATCTCACCAGCCCATGGCCAGCGCAGCCGATAGAGTGCCTGCGCACTGTTCCAGGCCCCTTCGCGTTGCTGCCAGTTTTGAGATTCCAGCTGTTCCAGCAATTTGGCCGCGGCATCCCGGTAAAGCGTTCCAACCTGCGCCTCGTCGCTTGGCACGGGAAGGCCCAATATCTTTGCAAGGCCAGACGGTGTTGGAACCATGAAGCGGGCCGGATGGATGAAGGCAAATAGTTCGAGCAGATCAAGTCCGGAGAGATCGGGATAGCCAAGACGCTGGCCCATCAACGGCGCATTGAGCAGGATATGCGGCGTTTCAGCCACAGCACCGATCGCGTCGCCTTTGCCAATAGCGCGTGATACACCGTCATTCCCGCAAATCCAGATCCCGCTGTGACTGGCGTGCAGCGCAGGATAGAGTAGGCCGCTAGTCACCGATCAACCGACAAGGGGAACGCCCGCGAACCAGCGATGACCCCCAAACAGAACGGCATAGAGAATGATAGAAATCACGACGAGCAATAGCTCGCGGCCGATGCTCGATATTTCCGCAGGCTTTATCCACGCGCCTTCATTGCGCGAAATGGTGAAAATCGAAATTAGCGCCCAAAGCCCCAGTCCGCCAAATAGGACGAGCGAGCGGCTGTCGCCGTTGGCGAGCAAATGCCCGGCGGCCCAGATAAACACACCGGTCAACATCGGGTGCCGTAGCCATTGTTTGACGCGGGATTTACCCTGCGCAGCGCCGAGGAGCAGGATGGCGAACAGCATCGAAAACATGTTCAAATGGCGACCCCAGCTAGGCGCGTCATAAACAAATTCGGGTGTCGCAGATCGCCAGCCGAAAACCATCAAGGCGATAGAGGCGACAATAGAGAGCGCTACCAATAACTTATGCGGCCCTGCTCCGGTTCTGGCGATGATGGCAGACCGCAATCCGGGTGCAACTGACTTCATTAGATGGACGACGCTCCACAGCAACACGCCCGCGATTAACATACCCATGCCTAAACTCCTGCTTTTGTACTGTTCTATCTTGCTATACAGGCTAAGGCCACTATTTCAGCGCATCTCGCATGAAAATAATAGCAGGACCACAAAGTGACCGATTATCAAGACGCCGCACAAAATTCTAAAGCATGGCCATTTGAGGAAGCACGCAAGCTGCTCAAACGCTATCGCGGTGAGCGCGGCGCTCCTGCTTCAAAGCCAGGCGGCGAACCGATGTTGTTTGAAACCGGCTATGGTCCATCCGGCCTGCCGCATATTGGCACGTTTAACGAAGTTTTGCGGACGACCATGGTGCGCCGCGCCTATGAAACGCTGACCGGAAATCGCACGCGCCTGATTGCCTTTTCCGATGATATGGACGGTTTTCGCAAAGTGCCTACCAATGTCCCTAATCAGGATATGCTGGCGGACCATTTGCACAAGCCGTTGACGCAGGTGCCCAATCCTTTTGACACGGAATATGAAAGCTTCGCCGGCCATAACAATGCGATGCTCCGGGAATTTCTGGACCGTTTTGGTTTTGAATATGAGTTTCTGTCATCGACCGAGCAATATCAAAGCGGCGCATTTGATGAAACGTTGAAGCTGGTGTTGGCGCGCAATCAACAGATTCTCGACATCATGCTACCGACCCTGGGCAAAGAACGACAGGCAACCTATTCACCGATCCTCCCTATCAGTCCGAAAACCGGACATGTTTTGCAAGTACCCGTTGAAATTGTCGATGCGGATACCGGAATCGTACGTTTTGAAGATGACGGCGAAATGGTGGAGCATAATGCCCTAACCGGTGGGGCAAAGCTGCAATGGAAAGTTGACTGGGCAATGCGCTGGGTCGCACTTGGCGTCGACTATGAAATGTATGGCAAGGATCTGACTGACAGCGGTATCCTATCCGGCAAGATCGCAAAGGTTCTGGGAGCCCGCAAGCCGGAAAGCCTGATCTATGAGATGTTTCTCGACGAAAAGGGTGAGAAGATTTCCAAGTCGAAAGGCAATGGCCTGTCGCTGGATGAGTGGCTGCGCTATGGGTCTGAAAATAGCCTTGCTTTCTATATTTTTCGGGAACCCAAATCCGCAAAACAGCTGCATATGGGGGTCATTCCCAAGGCGGTCGATGAATATTTTCAGTTCCGCACAAACTGGCATGAGCAAGCCCCGGACAAAAGACTGGGCAATGCGGTACACCATATTCACAATGGCGATGTGCCCACAGATGTTATCCCGGTCACGTTTGGCCTATTGCTTAATTTGGTTGGTGTCATGGGTGATGCCGACCAAGAGCAGATTTGGGGATATTTGCGTCAATATGCGCCAGATGCCACCCCGGAAAAATATCCTGATCTGGGCGAGTTGATCGGCAATGCGATGGCCTATCACCGAGATTTTGTGGCACCGACACTGCAACGCAGAAAGCCGGAAGGTATAGAGGTCGCTGCGTTGGAGCGGCTGGATACAGAGCTTGCGGCATTGACCCATGATGCTGCGGCTGAAGATATTCAAACCATCATTTATACTATTGGCAAAGAAGGTGGGTTCGACAATTTGCGCGACTGGTTCAAAGCTTTGTACGAAACGCTATTGGGCTCATCACAAGGCCCGCGGATGGGGAGTTTCATCGCGCTTTATGGCCTTGAGAACAGCCGCAAGCTGATCGCAGAAGCACTGGCATAGAGTTTCGCGATGATAGAGATTTTTACCACCGGCGGGACAATCGACAAGGTGTATTTCGATGCCTTGTCCGAATATAAAATCGGCGCAACCGCTTTGCCTGATATGCTGGCGGAAAATAATGTCTATGTGCCGCACCGGGTCACGCAATTGATGCGTAAAGATAGCCTGGAACTAACCGACGAAGATCGCAATATCATCCGTGACGCGGTGGCCGCTAGCGATGCGCCTATGGTGCTCGTTACGCACGGTACGGATACAATGGTACAAACCGGTCGTGTTCTGGCAGATATCAAAGGCAAAACGATTATATTGACGGGTGCGATGCAGCCCGCGACGCTGCGCAATAGCGATGCAGAATTTAACGTTGGTTTTGCCCTTGCCGCCACTCAAACGCTCGCCCCCGGCATCTATATTGCAATGAACGGTGAGGTTTTTGACCCGACAAAAACTGTCAAAGACCGTGCTGCGCATCGCTTTGTACATAAGTGAATCTATGATTTGATCTTGGCCGCTAATAAAGGCTCGATTTTCATCGAGACGGCAATTGTTGCAATCATGACCAGATATGCCACCGCCCCGTATAAGGTCAGTCCGGGTATCGTCCACATAAGTAGAACATCATTTCCGCCGGGTACTGCAGAGGCACCAAAGCCCATCAGGAACCCGCCGGCCAGATTGGCGAGGGCGAGTTTCCAGCTACCCAATTGCGGCTTGAACCGGTCCTTTAGCCAGCTTGAAAAAATCGCTCCGGCGAACAACGCCGCGACCGCAAATTCGATTGTCTTTCCGACGGACAACCCTTGCCCCTGAAGAAAGCTGTTCAGTAGCGCGGCATAGGCCCATTCCGGTCGTGTCCCATAGATTGTTGCTGCACAAAGGCCGATTGCCATGAGCGCCAGATAAGCCCAATTGCGCTTCACCAATATCAACCAAAGGCTTATCAAACAGACGATTCCAAAAGCGCCCAACGCCGCCTGTTTGGTGAGGCTTTGCTCGACGGTGATGCGTGGAAGGAATTCAACGGGATCAAATAGATCAAGGACATCGCTTCGAACAAGCCAAAGAGCAAATGCCAGCCCTACAAAGCTTAAAATATAGCTGAACTTACCGGTCCCGATATAGCCAACAGTGCCGACAAAACAGCCCCGGTTGATCATCGCGCCAACCCCCATAAGCGCAGCGCCAAAGAACAATTGGCCATTTAGCGGGATATCGAGTGGCAGGTGCGCGCGTCCGGTATATTCCACCAACACATAAAGCAAGACCGCAGCCCAACTCGCGACAACCAACAGGCCGAACAACCAGTCCATTTTCCCCTGATTGATCCAACGGTCCGTGGCGGCCACGGTACATGTCGCTACTCGGCCAAGCGAGAAGCCGAGAATGAAGGCCAGAGGGATGACATAGAAAGAAGGCATGGGACCGTGTACCGCATTGGTGAAATTTGACAACGCCCGGAATAGCTTTGCAATGCATTTAGATGGAGCGATACATGAATTTCAGTCATGAGAATATATGCCGCTTTTGAAAAACCCGTTGTCATGCGCCCGGAAGATATGGAGTGGGTGCCGTCCTCCTGCCGGAGAAGGTAGAGCGAAACCTACATTATGAGCGGCAGCATAAGCGATGAACATGGTCATT
>CALKXX010000004.1 GCA_938003725.1 uncultured Sphingomonadaceae bacterium
CGCTTTACGTAATTTTTCGGCTCGTTCTTTTGGGGATAGGTTAGGTGCCGTGCGAAACGCGTTTGAAGCAGCCTCCATCGCACTATTTGCCGTGGCTTCGTCAGCCGATGTCCAATGGCCAACAATGTCCTCTAGATTGGCTGGATTTTGGATGGGACAACTATCCCCCGGGGCAATCGTCCCATCGACGACCGGAGCGGCGGACCAGTTTATGTTTGAATGTTTCTCTAAACCGCTCTGGAATTCCTGTTGAACTAAGGGATGGGACAGATCCCACCCTTGTGCGCTTTGCCTTACTCCACCGAATATATCTCGGGGTGCTGAAATGGAAGAATTCTCAATATCGCCTTCTTGCTGAAGCGCTTCGATCGGACTCTGGGTCAGGTTCGAGATGGGCGTATCATGGTCGACCAATTTGTGAACAAATGAGCTGTTCGCTCCATTTTCCAATAGCCGCCGGATCAAATAAGACAGCAAATCTCGCTGGGTGCCAACGGGTGCATAGACCCGGCTGATAACATTGGGGCCTTTCAATATCATGTCATGCAACTGTTGACCCATTCCGAACAGCCTTTGAAATTCCACACGCATGCCTTTTGATGCCATTTCCTGAATGGCAGCGATAGTAGAGGCATTATGCGTCGCGAATTGGGGGGTGAAGCAATCAGGGTGATCCAGCAATGTGCGCGCGCAGGCCAGATAGCTTAGGTCCGTCATGTCCTTGCGCGTATATACCGGATAACTCTTTAGGCCCATTTCCTGCGCCCGCTTTATCTCACTATCCCAATATGCACCCTTCACTAATCGAATGAACAGCCGCGCGCCCAATTGCCTGGATTGTTCTTGCAACCATCGCAGCAGCGGCAGCGCGCGTCGTTGATAGGCTTGCACCACAAATCCCAATCCATGCCATCCCTTCAACTCGGGCATCGCGACCAGGCTAGCCAGGACATCCATCGAAATGTCTAAACGCTCCGCTTCCTCCGCATCGATCGTCAATTGTACATTCGCGGCCCGAGCGCGAAGTGCTAGCGGTTTGAGAAGTTCGGCAATCTCTGGAACAACCCGAGCAGCGTGCCCATATTCATAACGTGGATGAAGGGCAGATAATTTCACGGATATGCCGTGATTATGTCGCGGATCGTCCGACTTGGCATGGAGCGCTACTATGTCCAGCGCGTCGTTATAGGCTTTGTAGTATTTTGCGGCATCATCGTGCGTGCGGGCCGCTTCACCAAGCATATCAAAGGAAAATAGATACCCATCACGCTGATATCCTTTGGCGCGTTTCATCGCTCCGCTCAGTGTTTCGGCGAATACGAATTGGGATGACAAAGTGCGGATGGCTGTACGGGTTGCCTGACGGACGACGCTGTCCCCGAGAGACGAAATGGGTCTTATGGAGTCCCCGCTATGTCGGTCGGACCATTGTAGCCATTTCCCAACCAGATGGAGTACCCGGCCCGACATATTCATGATCATGCCGCGACCGCCGCCAACGTGGGACAACCAATTGCCCCCGGCAATTTTGTCGTGAATTAGCTGGTTCGCCGTTTCTGAATCTGTCGTTCGGGACAATGCTTCGGCTAACCGCATGAGTTGCACACCTTCATCGCTGGACAAGCCATATTCGGTCAAAAACCGGTCGATCAAAGGTGGGCGTTGTTCTGCCCTCAATGCAGAAATAAGCTGCGTGCTATGTCGTTCAATACGATCCCAACTCTCGGGCGGCATATCCAGTGCAGCTTTAAGAATGGGATAAAGTTCGGCTTCACTCTGCCATGTTGCTTGCGCCACTTTCACGCGTTGCAAGTTCAAATCATCACGATATGCTGGGTAGTTCATTTTTTCAAACTAGCATGTTTTACGATTTCATCATTCTGAAATTCTCAGGATTGTAGGATAAATATGCTTATTATTTGAAACCAATGGTCCATTTGTACTAAGGGCGGAAAATGGAAAAACCTCTGGACCAATTTGATTGGCGCATTTTGGATGCGGTACAACAAGATGGAAAACTGTCACTGGCAGAATTATCCGAACTTGTTGGACTCTCCAAGACACCGTGCCAGATAAGATTGAAGCGACTGGAAGAGGACGGCTATATCACCGGGTATCACGCCCGGTTGAATATGCATAAAGTGCGAAAAAACTATGTCGTCTTCATTCAGATAAAATTGGAGGCGACCAGTCGCCGACATTTGGAAAAGTTCAATGCGGCCGTGAAAAAAATGGATGCCGTTCAGAGCTGTCATATGATGGCCGGCGGATTTGATTATCTGTTAAAAGTGCGGTGCCGCAACATGGAAGAATATCGGTTGATCCTAACGGATTCCATCAACGACCTGCCGGGGGTTCATCAGACAACTACCTTTCCGGTTATGGAAGAGGTTAAGCGCGTTAGCCGTGTAGAACTGTCGGAATATACCATCAAATAGTCTAACGCAGATCAGTGCGCCATCTGTCCCGCTGATCGCCCATCCTTCAGCAAGGAGTCTGCGACATATATCAGATAGTCGGGATCAAACGGTTTTTTCACATAACCATCGGCTCCCGCATAAGCGGCTAGATTAACATCCTTCTCGCTTTGCCTTCCGGTGAGCATCATTACCGGCATGTCATATAAGGTGCGATTAAGCCGCATTTCACGAAGCACCTCAATCTCCGACAGGCTGGGTATCGAACAATCCAGTATGACGAGGTCAGGTCGCTTCACCTGAATTGCGTGCAGGGCGGATATGCCATGTTCTTCTCTTTTTCCCTGTGATTATGCTGCTTTTAGAAACTCACTGACTGCGCGCTTTATGTTCGCTGGCCGGTCATCGACTTTCCATAATATTAGTCCATTTTCGATAAGTTTTGCCTGTATTCCTAAATCGGCATCACCAAAAAGCGCTGCTGTGCCGGCTAGTTTATGGAGATGATCGGCTGCCTCTCTCAACTCGCGATCAGAATAGGTCGCGGATCGAACAAGGCTGGTCAGGCAATATAGAACTTCTTCTTTTCGCTGTTCGTATTTCTGCGCCAGTTCGCCGGTCAGAAAGGACTCGGTCTCCCTATTCTTCGGCTGTTTATGTTCGCTGCCGTCTTTCTTGATCCAGTCATCTAACGCGGATTGTAACTTTCCAATCATGACCGGTTTTGAAATATGGGCCTGCATGCCAACGGCAATACAACTTTCAATATCATCGCTATATGCATTGGCGGTGATGGCAATGATTGGCAGCGTTTGTTCGGTCACACCGCTGGCACGGATCATTTGTGTTGCCTGATATCCATCCATAACCGGCATTTGAATATCCATGAGTACCAGGTCGAACGGCCTATCACTATTTGCCGCGTCATCGACCATTTGCACGGCTTCTGCACCATCGACGGCAAGTTCCGTTTCGTAACCCAGTCTTTCGGTCATGGCGCGGATCAGCATCTGGTTTACGTCATGGTCCTCAACCAATAATATTCTGCCCTTGGTCTTGCCCTTGGCACTTGCCGAAT
>CALKXX010000005.1 GCA_938003725.1 uncultured Sphingomonadaceae bacterium
AGAGTTCTATCGTTCGCCGCAAAGTGCCGAAAGCAGGAGCTAGGGTCTGGAAAACGGGCCTAAAAACTGTCAATTCATCTATCGTAAATGCCATGCCATCATAATAATGTTGCAGACAATGGGATTTTGCGGCCTAAAGCGTAGTAATATTCCAAATTTCAGTTGTATCCAGTTACAGGGCTAAATAATTGAGCTTTTCCGAATTGACCATTGCCATGATAATGGCGACAACCTCCACTTCCCCCGGCCCCACTTCCCTCGGCTCCTCTTCCCTCGGCGTGCCGGCACCTAATACCCTATTGGCAGGTTCAACGCTAAACGGCATTGCCGATATGCACGGGCTTGCAGGGAATATCACAGATCCCGTAAAAGCCCCGTTGCTGCCGATCAATTCCAATATTCTATTGGCCGACGTACAGATTATTGAAAGTCCCATCAACAATCCGAGCGGAAACCCGGCCGACAATGTCAGCGTTCCGGTGACGGTAAATGGTTCGCAACAAACAGTGAATACCGCGACCGATAAACCTGACGATGCAGCGCAAGAGGATGTTACAGACTCCGTTGATCCCAACGCGCCACCAACCGAACAAACTGACACACAGGCCGATACACAGGATGTCTCATCCGATTTGCCGGACGACGAAAATATGATCGTCGTCACCGCGCCCGCTGGCGCCGTTCCCGGTGATCCGATTGCGCGAATCAATACGGAAACATTCAAACTCACCCAAGATGTCGATGAAGCCTTGGTCGCGCCTATTACCGGTGCCTATGAAGACACCGTCCCGCGACCCATCCGCAGCGGCTTGCGCAATTTCCTAAGAAATCTCAGCGAGCCCGTTAATTTCCTCAACTATTTATTGCAGTTGAAGCCGGGTAAGGCGTTGGAAACGCTTGGCCGCTTTACCATTAATACAACCATCGGCGTTGGCGGTGTTTTTGACGTTGCGAAAGGGGAGGGTATTAATCTGCCCTATCGCCAAAATGGCTTCGCCAACACACTGGGTTTTTATGGGGTCAAATCGGGCGCTTATCTCTATCTGCCGCTCATCGGATCGACCAGCGTCCGCGATCTTATTGGCAGGGGTCTGGACCTGTCCTTCCTCCCTGCTCTTGGCCGGCCGTTTAGTGAGCCGGCCTATGCCATCTCATCCGGTGCAATCCGTTCTCTAAACGACCGGATCGATAGAGATGATCAAATAACCAGAATACGGAATGAAAGTGCCGATCCTTATGCCGAAACGCGGGATCTCTATCTCAAGCAGCGACAGTTGGAGATTGATATTTTACGTGGACGAGCCCCGGACCCACTCAGCCGGAAAAACACGCCTGTGGTTTCTTCTGGCGATAGTGTCGGTGACAATATCGTGACTGAAACGATCGAGAGCCCATCCGACGCCTCCGCAGCGCCGGGACCGGTTGCGCCCGAACCGGTTGCGCCGGGATCGATTGCTCCGGGATCGATTGCGCCGGAAAACAATATGGTCGGCGGCACTGAAGATACATCAGATATTGTCAATTCCGATCCAGTAAAAATCGAAGAGCCGGTTGTTCAAGACAAAGCCGCTGAAACGGATATGCCCAAGCAACAGGATGCCGGACCACAATTATGATCCGTCAACGCCGCGCTGTTTCAATACCCTATTTTCAACACCGATCCGATGCCGCAATAATATCGCGTTGAGGATCGAGAATATCAGCGCCACGGCTGGCAGGCCCAGCATCAGCGGAACAATCGCGATCTCGAGCACCACAACCGTATAATTGGGATGACTAAGAAACCGGTAGGGGCCCCGTTTCACCCGATCGAAATGTGGGGCGCTGATAATCCGCGTCGTCCACCAGCGGCCAATGCTAGCCAGCGTCCATATCCGCAGCAATTGAGTCCCGATGAACAAACCAAGCATCGCAGGATGAATGGCATGCAGTGGATCGACCATTAGCAAGATGATTCCAAGCCAGGCGCTGTGTAGAAAGATGAAATATTGATAGTGATCCGCACCAAATTCTTCGCCGCCTTCCGCCAACAGACATTTTGTATTGCGGTTCGCATAGATCAGCTCGGTCAGCCGCTGGACGATGATATATATCAGCACCCATGTTACCAGCGTTGGCGCAGCGGTGAAAATATCTCCAAGCTCTTTGGTCATGAGTCCAATATCCCCAGTGCAGAGGTAAAGCCTGGGCCCAAAGCTGTCATTAGAACTGGCTTGCTTGGTACATCGCTTAGCAAGCGTTCGAGCACGAACAAAACCGTCGGAGAAGACATATTGCCATGAGATTTCAAAACCTCTCTTGTCACTGGAATACCATCGATTTCCGGCACCAGATAATCTTCCAGCGCGTCCACAACACGTCCGCCACCGGGATGACAGGCAGGTTCCGAGAGATCGGACTTGGAAAGCCCCTGTTCCGCCAGAAATGCGTCGCAGAAGGGCGCAAAATCCTGTGCGACAAAGGTCGGGATATCGCGGGCCAAAACAAGGTCAAAGCCAGTCTCTCCGATATCCCAACCCATCATGTCGCGGGTAGCGGGCCATGTTTTTTGGTCGAAGGCACGAAAGGACGGTCCGCTGCTTTGCCTCATCCTTCCCGAGATAACCGCTGCTGCGCAGCCATCCGCAAACAGCGCAGTGGCAATCATATTTTTCTTGTCAAACTGGCTATAATCATAGGACAGGCTGCATAGCTCCAGCGAGACCAGCAACACGTTCTTGCCGCCCTCTCCCTGCTCACCCCCGTGCGCCAGATCATTTGCTAGCCCCAGCCCCAATACACCTCCCGCACAGCCATAGCCAAATACAGGGATGGTCTGTACCGATTGCCGGAACCCCATTGTCTCAATTAAGCGGCTGGGTATGGATGGTGTTGCCGTGCCAGTGGTAGAGATCAAAATAATAGTATCGATGTCGGCGGGTTTAACACCAGCTCTATCCATCGCATCACGAGCTGCTTTTTCGCTCAGTTCCAATCCGACCTGTTCATAGACCGTTGCACGTTCCGGCCAACTGCGCTGCTCCAGATAGTAATCAGGGTCGCAGGCAAGGTATCGCTGGTCGATACCGCTATTCCCCAATATCTGTTCAAGCCGGACCGGCAGCGCCGCGCCGCGCGCCTTTGCCAATATGGCGAGCACATCGGTTTGACTGATCCGATGGTCGGGAACCGCGGTTCCGATGGATATTAGTTGAGGCATAGCTGATATTCGCAGATCATCACGTTCTAGTTACACCAGTGGCCCATTGAAGCTATTGAAATATAGCACATTGCCCAAAAAGCGGTATGAGTCGCTCATGGAAATCCATCTTGATACTGTAATCCGCCTTATGTCGGTCGGCGCAAGCGCATTGCTCTTAATGATGATCTTGGTCGGCAATGTCCGAAGGTCGCTAAAAATTGTGGTAACCGGCTTGCTCATCGGCGGGGCGGCCTATCAGATCAACAGTTCAACATTCTTGAAGTTGGACCGGGCGATTGAATTGGCGTTGGATCTAATATCGCTCAGCACGCCGTTTTGGACCTGGCTATTTGCGCGCATTTTATTCGAACGATTAACGCCCAATTGGTTTATTGGCTTCCTAGCATTGGTGTACATAGTGGGTTGGTATCTGGCGAATTTCATCGACCCACCCAAGGGGGTCGGCTTCTATCTGATACATATCACTTCTCTTCTGCTTGTTGCGGACTTGATTTACTTATCTGTCTCGGGATTGGCAGATGATCTGGTTCACAGGCGCCGAATGGTCCGCATATACCTGCCGATATTGGTGGGACTTCAAGCCGGGGGCATCCTAATTTATGAACTGTGGTTCGGGACGACTACGAACAATCTTACCGTCCAAATAGTCAATGGCTCTTTAATCTTTGCTTTGGTGTTGTTCGGTGGACTGGCTTTTCTGAAAACCGATACCAGTATCTTGATCAAAAACGCGGAGAATAGCTCGGCACCTGAAAAAACCTCAGACCTGTCAGCGTCTGAAACTGTTTTGAATGACAAGCTCATGATCGCAATGGAAAATGGCCAGTATCGTGAGACAGGATTGACCATCCAGAAGTTGGCCAAACATCTGGCGACGCCGGAGCACCGCCTGCGCGCGCTCATCAATCAAAAGCTGGGGCATCGAAATTTTTCCTCTTTCCTCAATGGACATCGAATCAGTGAAGCAAAAGAGAAACTGGCGGACCGAGAGCTTGTCGACCTTCCTATCCTGACAATCGCTATGGATCTGGGATATAATAGCCTCGCCCCATTCAACCGGGCTTTTCGGGCCGAAACCGGTAAAACTCCTAGCGACTTTCGGCGATCAGCGATTGATCAAAACTGAAAAACCCTGATCCTTTTCGGAATTGATGTGAATTTTTCGGGATCGCAGCGAATAAAGCTCTGATATCCTGCATCACTCTTTCATCGAACAAAACACAAGCGATGGAGAAGATAATGACAACCGAAACGCCGGCCCTGATCGACCGCATTGGCCAGCATATGATCAATGCGATGACTTTTGACCTTGGTCGATACCTGATCGCAGCGGGGGCCATCTCGTTACTACTTTGGTTGGCAAGCAAATGGACAGAGGCGCGCCGCATCCAAAATCGGAAAGCAAGTTTCGAAGATTATAAGCGTGAATTTCTATCCTCGATGCGCACCGTCGTCATATTTGCGCTCACGACAATCAGCACAGTGTTATTCGTTGAAAGCGGCTGGGTCACCATCTTGGAAGGCGATATTAACTGGGCCGTCTTTTCCGTACAAGTGATCGCTATGATTGTTGCCCATGATGCCTATTTCTATTGGATGCATCGCGGCTTGCACCACAAGTCATTGTTCAGGATGGCGCACCTACATCATCACAAGTCACGCACACCGACACCTTGGGCCGCCTATAGCTTCGCCACATTCGAGGCAGCAAGTGAAGCAGCATTCGTACCCGCCTATCTGCTCTTGGTATCCGCAATCAGTGCACCGGTTTATGGCTTCGCGATCTTCATCTTCCTTGCGCATATGATCTTGCGGAATGTCATCGGCCATGCCGGCGTCGAAATATTCCCTGCCGGATGGACCAAAGGCATTTTCGGATGGATTACCACGACGACCCATCATGATCTGCATCATAGTCAGGGCAGCTCAAACTTCGGCCTCTACTTCACATGGTGGGATCGCATGATGGGAACGGAGCATCCCCAATATCAAGAACGCTTTGACGCTGTGGCCCAGCCAATACGGATCTCCGTCAGCGCCGCCGCCAATGCCAGCATCGCAGCATTCTCTATCCTGATCGTGATCAACGCTGTTACTATCGCATAAGAGATCGAAGAACGCCTGAACATCAACCCGTGCAGTATGTCGCATCATCTGCACGGGTTATTTTTTGTGTCACTGACATATCGTTAGATTTGTTCCAAATAGCATTTATTGTGCACTGCAACATAATTCTTGACATTGGGTCAGCTCATTGCTAATTGTGCACTGCAACAAACAAATGGAAGACCCAATGGCTGACACAAAAACCACAGATACCAAGGCTGTTCACGCAGCAGTTAACCCGGGATCGCTCTCTGCAGAATCAGCATATGCTGCAGCTGCGTCAGCCAAGCCGGTACCGACAGAGCCAACAGAAAAGACTCCGGTCAACGCTGTTGCCGCAAAAACTGATGCCGCAGCGACGATAGCTACCAAAAAGCCCGTCACCTCTGCCGCAAAGAAAACAACCAAACGAGCAGCCAAAAAAGCTGCACCTAAAAAGGCCGTATCGAAGCGCAAAGCCGCAACAAAACGGACCGCGAAAAAGACTGTAACGAAAGGAACTACCACCATGGCTAAAACGAAAACCACCGCAACGAAGCGTGTTGTGAAGAACACCAAAGCAGCAAATACCAAAGCTGCTAACACTGCAAAGAACACCGCTGAAAACCTCGGTGAGCGTTTTGAGAAAATGACTGCTGAAGCACAGAAGCGCGTTAAACAAGCTGCTGATCGTGCGGTAGAAGTTTCCAAAACCGCTGTTGAATTCAACCGTGAAAATGTTGAAACATTGATCGAAAGCGGAAAAATCACCGCCAAAGGCGCGCAGGAAATTGGCAAGACCAACCTGAAATACACCCGCGAAAACTTCGTAGAAGCTAGCCGCGCTCTTCAAGGTGTATTCAGCGTAGCAACGCCGCGCGACTTTTTCGAAAAACAAGCCGACTATGCACGTAGCGGTTTGGATCGGATCATGGACCAGACTTCCGACAACGCGGATGCGGTTGTGAAGCTGGCCGGCAAAGCCTATCAGCCGATTGCTGATCGCATGGCCGAAGTTCGTAAGGAATTGAAAAAAGCGGCTTAAGCAGCTTTTTCTTCATCACGCAAAAAGGCCGTTCCCTTGGGAACGGCCTTTTTTCTATGGGACAGCAGCATAGATTCACCGCGATAGTTACGCGGAATATCAATGCGCCTCTTGCCCTTGGGGTCAAAAATACCATATCTTGCAACTTATGAGTAAAGTAGAGATTCTCTCCCCCGATTCCCCCTTTCTGGTGGCCCTGTCCGCATCTGCTGTGACGCCCGTTGCGATATTGATGACCGGCGACGATGACGATGCCGGAAAAGACGGAGGTGATGAGGACGACAGCAATCTTGGCGTTGCTACCAAAACCCGGACGGCGACCAAAAAACCAAACCCATATAAAGTGCTGCTTCTCAATGACGACTACACACCGATGGAGTTTGTTGTTCTGGTGCTAAAGCGCTTTTTCAAAATGGATATTGATGAGGCAACGCGCGTCATGTTGCACGTACATCAAAAAGGCGTCGGGATCTGCGGCACGTTCAGTTATGAAGTCGCCGAAACCAAAGTTACGCAGGTTATGGACTTTGCGCGGAAAAACGAACACCCGCTACAATGTACGCTTGAAAAGGCCTAAGCGACAATCACGAGGATTTATATATGCCAGAGACGCCCGTTATTACCGTTGATATTGTCTCTGATGTTGTTTGCCCGTGGTGCATCATCGGATATAAAAAATTGGAAAAGGCGATGCAGCGTTTTGAAGGAAAGGCGCGGTTTGAACTGGCCTGGCATGCTTTCGAATTGAACCCGTCAATGCCAGCTGAGGGACAAGATATTAACGAGCATATGGCGCAAAAATATGGCGCGACGGCTGAACAAAGCAAAGCCAATCGCGAACGCCTGCGTAGTGCTGGTGAAGGCCTAGATTTCGACTTTCACTATCGTGAAAATATGCGGATGGTAAATACGTTTGACGCACATCGCCTACTCCACTGGGCCGGGGAAACAGGTCATCAGACGGCTTTAAAACTGGCATTATTCAAAGCACATTTTACCGATGGCAAAAATGTAAGCGACCATGAGACGCTAGTCGCAATTGCGACACAGGCCGGGCTGAACGAAGCACGTGCCAAGGATATATTGAGCGGCGATATGTTTGCGGCAGAAGTGCGAGAAATCGA
This sequence comes from uncultured Sphingomonadaceae bacterium, assembly GCA_938003725.1. Taxonomy (GTDB): domain Bacteria; phylum Pseudomonadota; class Alphaproteobacteria; order Sphingomonadales; family Sphingomonadaceae; genus Parasphingorhabdus. The sequence continues at coordinate 7,457 of CALKXX010000005.1, forward strand.
GGAACAGTGGCAAGACCGTTTCATCACCGGCGTTCCGGCGTTTATCTTCAACAAGAAATTCATGGTGCCGGGCGCACAGGATAGTGACGTCTTCGCTCAGATTATCGAAGATAAGGTCCTTGCAAAAGCTGCTTGAAAGCCGGCCAGACCAACACCGGTCTATTGCGAGATAAACATTGTCGAAGGCGCATCGGCTTCGCTGGACTTGTAGACTGATCGGCCACGTGAGATTGTTTCCAGCACTTTAATATCTTTAATCGCGTCTGCATCGACCACCAGCGGACTTTTCTCCAAAATAACGAGATCTGCCTGTTTTCCAGCCGTGATCGATCCTTTGCTGCCTTCCTCAAACGCCTGATAGGCCGCGCCCATCGTGGTGGCATATAATGCTTCCATAACAGTAGCTTTTTGATCTGGCCCCAGCACAAAGCCGCTGCGCGTTTTACGGTTCACGGTCGCCCATATTAACCGCATCGCGTCAGGAGGAACGACCGGTGCATCATTGTGGATCGTATAGGGGATACCTTTATCGATCGTCGAACGGATCGGGCTGATCCTTGCCGCTCTTTCCTCCCCCAGAATTTTGCGATGCCAATCGCCCCAGTAAAAAGGATGCGCAGAGAAATAGGACGGCACCGCGCCAAGTTTTTTTGTCCGGTCCAACTGATCTTCTCGCATCATTTGCGCGTGAATAATGACCGATCGATGATCTTTGATCCCTGTTCCCTCCAGCGCCTTTTCAAGACCATCGAGCATCATATCAATAGCGGCATCGCCATTGCTGTGAATCAACACAGGAACACCGCGCCGAATATAAGGCGTCAGATTATCTCGATAGATTTCGGCAGTTATCATCGGATAACCTCGATAGTCCGCCTTCCCATCCTTTGGCGGATCAATATAGGGCTTTCCAAGAAAGCCTGTTTTTCCTTGAA
>CALKXX010000006.1 GCA_938003725.1 uncultured Sphingomonadaceae bacterium
TCTACCATTGAGCTACACCCGCATATCCAGCGCGCTATTGCCACTCACTAAAGCCCTCGTCAATCAAGAAGTCGATCAAGAAATCGTGATTTTGTCTTTTGGCTGTGCCGCTCGTTTGATAAACCAATCGGAAACCGCTGCCTTTTCGGCATCGCTCATATGCAAACCCAGTTTGGAACGACGCCACAGGGCATCCTCTGCCGTTCGCACAAATTCGTGGGCGATCAACCATTCGAGTTCAATCTCATAAAAACCCGCGCCAAAGCTTTGGCCCAAGTCTTTAGCTTCGGTCACCAGCGCCAGGATTTTCGCAGTGTCCGTCCCATATGCACGAACCAGTCTGACAATCACGCTGCGGTCCAGAAATTCCCATCGCCCATGATATTTGGCGATCAGCATCTCAAAATTGTCGACAGCGAAATCCCCACCGGGTAGCGGCGCTTGCGATGTCCAATCTTCAACATCCACGCCCAACGCATGTTTGAGCGTCTTGATCGCCTGAAGCGCTAACACGCGATACGTCGTTATTTTGCCGCCAAATATGGATAATACAGGCGCTCCACCTTTGTCATCGAAATCAAACACGTAGTCCCGCGTGACGGTCGAAGCAGACTGACTTTTGTCATCGAACAAGGGGCGGACGCCGGAATAGGTCCACAGCACATCTTCACGTTTGACCTCTTCGGTAAAATACTCGCTCGCTGCCGAGCATAGATAATCGATTTCACTATCCGAGATTGTTGCCGGGCCTTCGCCATAGCTCCAAGGCTGATCCGTCGTTCCAATCAGTGTATGTTTTCCTTCATAAGGAATGGCAAAAATGATCCGCCCGTCCTTATTCTGGAAGATGTAACTATGATCACCATCAAATTTGCGCGACACCACTATGTGGCTACCCTTTACCAGACGCAATTTTGCTGCATCCGCGCTTTGGTCATATAGCGCCGTGACAGGATCGACCCAGGGACCAGCAGCGTTGACCAAAACCTTCGCCTTTTCTGTGGTGGCAGTGCCTTCACAGACCACATCCATAGACCAATGGTCAGTTTCACGGCGCAAATCCACACATTCGGCCCGTGTTCGAATATCCGCACCGCGCTCGCGCGCATCCCGTGCGGTCAGTGACACCAAGCGGGCATCCTCAACCCAACAGTCGGAATAGGCGAACCCTTTACGCAGACGTTTTTGCAGAGTTTTTCCGCGATGGTCCTCATGAAGATTGAGACTGTTCGTGCCGGGTAAAATTTTCCGGGAACCGATGTGATCGTACAGAAACAACCCTAGCCTGAGAAACCATGCAGGACGCATGCCTTCGTCTACCGGCAAAACAAATCGCATTGGCCATATGATGTGCGGGGCATTACGAAGCAGGACTTCCCGTTCTTTCAGTGCCTTGCGTACCAGATTAAACTCGTAATGCTCCAGATAGCGCAATCCGCCGTGCACCAGTTTTGTGCTGGCTGAACTCGTATGGGACGCAAGGTCATCCCGTTCGACCAGAAGCACCTTCAATCCCCTGCCCGCGGCATCTCTTGCAATACCAACGCCGTTTATACCGCCACCAATGATTGCCAAATCATACATGCTGCAGCGCAATATAGAAATTCGCCGCCTTTGCAATGGACCTTGCCTTTTTAGAGCAACAAATTAGCGTGTGACCGAACTTCAAGGAGCGGTAAAAGTGGCCACACGGCAAATATTGGTGATTGACGAAGGGACTACGTCGACCAGAGCAATGCTGTTCCGCGCAGACGGCAAATTGCTGGGGTCACAACAGGAAGAATTACAACAATATTATCCTGCACCGGGCTTGGTTGAACATGACGCGGCCGAAATATGGGAAAAAACCCTCCGTTGCTGTCAAAAAATGGTTGAACAGGCAGGCGGTGCCGAAAAAATCGCTGCAATTGGCATCACGAACCAGCGCGAAACAGTCGTCGCATGGGACAAACGAACCGGAGAGCCGCTATGCAAGGCCATAGTGTGGCAAGACCGCCGGACAGATGAAATGTGCACCGCACTGAAAAAAGACGGTCTGGAAAGCGAAATACAATCAAAAACAGGATTGTTGCTTGATCCATATTTCTCGGGCAGCAAAATGAGCTGGATGTTGAAACATTGGCCAGAGGTAAAAGCTGCGGGAGATAATCTTGCACTCGGTACGATTGAATGCTACCTCATCTATCGGCTGACGTTAAATAGTGCGGGCAATGGCTCGGGCGGTCTCCACATAACCGACGCTTCCAACGCCAGCAGAACAATGTTGATGGCGCTCGGCGAACAGGATTGGGATAAGGATATCCTGCACCTGTTTGAGATCCCGGACAAAGCACTTCCCAATATCGTCGACTGTGCGGGAAATCTCGGCAAAACCACAGCTAATCTATTTGGTGCCGAGATCGCGATCTGCGGCTCTGCTGGCGACCAACAGGCAGCCACTATTGGTCAGGCCTGTTTTGAAATAGGTCAAACCAAAGCGACATTCGGCACGGGCGCGTTCATACTAACCAATGCGGGTCAAACAGCGCCAAAATCCGAAAATAGGCTGCTTTCCACAGTGCTTTACCAATTGGATGGCGAACGGACATATGCGCTTGAAGGCTCTGTGTTTGTTGCCGGTAGCCTGATGCAATGGCTGCGCGACGACGTAGAATTGATCAAATTTGCGGGCGAGAGCGAGGAACTGGCTAACTCGGTAAATGACAATGGCGGCGTATATCTGGTTCCAGCCTTGTCCGGACTGGGTGCGCCGCACTGGCGCGCTGATGCGAGCGCGGTGATCTCTGGCCTCAGTTTTTCAGCCAAAAAGGCGCATATCGTCCGCGCCGCCTTGGAAGCGATGGCGTATCAATGTCATGATTTGAAAACCGCCTTTTCGGCTGATGGGACGGATTGGCAAAGCCTCCGCGTTGATGGCGGCATGGTTGCGAATGACTGGATGGTGCAGGACTTGGCTGATATTCTGGATATTCCCGTGGAACGTCCTGAATTTTTCGAGACGACTGCTCTGGGGGCGGCAATGCTGGCAGCCGTTGGTTGCGGGATATATCAAAACCTGAAAGAAGCCAGCGCGATGATTTCAGACCTGGAATCCCATCAACCAAGCATTGATCCCAAAGAACGCGCTGCGCGCCTTGCTGGCTGGAATAGCGCAATTGGTTCCGTGTTATCCGAACAGGCATAAAAAAGCCCGCGATCTACGCGGGCTTTTTGATAGCGTTGACGCGCTGCTCTAGCCTTCAGCGCCTTTTTTCTTCTTTTCGGCTTTCACATCCGCCCAGATGGTCCGGAAGGAAAGATAGGCAAGAATGGTTGCGATCAACAGGAATGCGATCACTGCCCACCCCGTTTGATGACGCTCAACCAATTTCGGTTCCGCGCTCCATACCAAGAAAGCCGAAACATCTTTGGCCATCTGATCGATAGATGCCTGTGTTCCATCCGAATAGCTAACCATGTCTTCGGAAGCCAAGGGAGAGGCCATCGCCAGATTCAAGTTCGGGAAATAAGGGTTATAGTGCAATCCAGGCCCTGGTTGATTCGCTTCCGGTAGGTCTTCAGGCGTATCCTGATAACCGGTCAGCAGCGAGTAAATATAGGGAGCGCCGCCCTTCCGCGCCTTTGTGATCAACGACAAGTCCGGCGGAATTGCATTGTTATTTGCAGCGGCAGCGGCAATGTCGTTTGCGAACGGTTTTGGAAACTTATCGGCTGGCAGTGACGGACGCGAGCTGGCCTCACCAGTTGCAGGATCAACTGATGGTGTTTCGATGACCCAGCTTGCCGCAATCGCCTTTACTTCATCTTCGTTATAACCAATATCTTGCAGATTGCGGAACGCCACCAGACGCAGCGAGTGGCAAGCGGCACACACTTCTTTGTAGACCTGAAAACCACGTTGCAGCTGCTGATTGTCAAACTTACCAAGTGGTCCGTCGCTGGGAAACGCGACTTTCTTAGGCTTCAAATGAAACTTGTGCTCCGCCGTCTCGGCCGGCGGGTTTGTTACAAACTCCGTCGCTCCCAATACGAAAGTGACCAGCATCCAGCCTGAGAAAAACAGACCAACCAACATTCCAATAATTCTTACCATTGCTTCAGGTCCCTAATGCTTAGCTAGCTTGTTCAAGTGGTTTGCCGGTCACCGCCTCGGTGATACTGTTCGGCAATGGTTCGGGTTTTTCAATTCTGGAGAGCAGTGGCAGAATGATCAAGAAATGTGCGAAATAATAGGCAGTCGCAATCTGGCTCATCATGACGAAAGGCTCTTCCGCATGGGCTCCACCGCAATAGCCAAGCACCAAGATGCAAGGGATCAGACCGAACCAGAAGAATTTCTTGAACCGTGGACGATAGTCCCCGGAACGTACCGGTGATCTATCCAGCCATGGCAGGAAGAACCAAACCAATATGGCTGAGAACATCGCCAACACACCAAGCAGCTTTGCAGGGATGAACAGGAAATCCACCGTAAAGGCGCGCAGAATGGCGTACCATGGCCAGAAATACCATTCCGGAACGATATTAGCCGGCGTCGACAATGGATTTGCCGGAATATAGTTTTCCGCATGCCCAAGGAAATTGGGGAGGAAAAACAACATGATCGAGAAGAATATCAGTGCGAGACCCAGCGTCCAGCCATCTTTAGCTGTATAATAGGGGTGGAAAGGCACAGTATCTTGAGGGCCTTTCACATCCACACCAGTTGGGTTGTTCGACCCAGGAATATGAAGCGACCAGATATGAAGGATGATAACTCCGGCCATCACAAATGGCAGCAGATAGTGCAGTGAGAAAAACCGGTTCAGCGCTGCATTGTCCGGAGCAAATCCGCCAAGCAACAACTCTTGAATGGGTTTTCCGACCAGCGGGATTGCTTCAAACAGTCCCGTAATCACCTTCGCACCCCAGAAACTCATTTGTCCCCAAGGCAATACATAGCCCATAAACGCCGTCGCCATCGCCAGAAGGTAGATCACGACACCAAGCAGCCAGATCATCTCTCGCGGCGCTTTATAGGAGCCGTAATAGAGACCCCGGCCAATATGGAGGTAAATTGCGATGAAGAAAAAACTGGCGCCGTTGGCATGTGCATAACGAAACATCCAGCCGCTATTCACATCGCGCATGATGTGCTCGACAGAGTCGAACGCAATATTTGCATTGGCGGCATAATGCATCGCCAAGATGATGCCGGTTACGATCTGAACAACCAGAAATATACCCGCCAGCGAACCAAAGTTCCACATGTAGTTCAGGTTGCGCGGAGCCGGATATCCAGCACCGAGGCTATTGTAGATAAATCGAGGCAGCGGGAGTTTTTCATCCATCCACTGACCAAATTCGGTGGCCGGCTTATATTCTTTTGCCCAAGGAAAACTCATAATATTGTTGCCCCTTAACCGATTTTCACGACGGTATCTGATAGGAATTCATGCTCTGGCACTTCCAGGTTGGTTGGTGCCGGCCCCTTGCGAATACGCGCTGCAGTATCATAGTGCGAACCGTGGCACGGACAGAAATACCCGTCATACTCGCCTTTGACCTCGCCCTGTGCCGCGCCTAGCGGAACGCAACCCAAGTGGGTGCAAACGCCCAAAGTAATCAACCAGTTTTCTTTACCCGGCGTTGTCCGATCAGCCAGCGACTCAGGATCGCGCAATTCGGTCAAACTGACGCTATTGGCCTCGGTAATCTCAGCCTCGGTCAAGTTTCGAATGAAAATTGGCTGTTTACGCCAACTGGTCTTGATCGCCTGTCCGGTTTCAATTGCCGAGATATCGACTTCAATAGATGCCAGTGCCAGAACGTCTGCGCTGGGGTTCATCTGATTAACCAGCGGAAAAACCGTGGCGACAGCGCCTGCGCCGGCGAAACTAACCGCTGCAATATTTATGAAATCCCGGCGACGCACACCGCCAGCTTCATCATCTAGTGTCGCCGAATCGGCTGTTTCAACAGTTGCCATGCAAACACGCCCTTAAAAGTTGTTATTTCCCCTGTCTGCCAGACCGCGTGCTATCCCTCAATAGCAGTTTCGTCAGGCAGTGATGCGGCGCCTGATAGCCTCCAAACCGTGGGTTTGCCAACAGTCAATTTTCGATTGACCGCACATTATCTTTTGGCCCATGTTCAACCCACCATGAGAGTAGCCGTTTACCAACCCGATATTGCAGGAAATTTAGGAACAATATTAAGAACATGCGCCTGTCTAGACGTCCCTGTAGATATCATTGAACCTTGCGGCTTTCCGTTCAGTGATCGCAGTTTGAAACGTGCTGGAATGGACTATTTTGACCATGTTGATTTCACGCGCCACGTAGACTGGGATGCATTTTGTGCATTTGCCGATTCAAAAATCGCAAGAACCGTTTTGTTGAGCAGCAAAGCAGAAACAGAATATCACGCATTCACCTATCAAACCGATGACATATTGCTTTTCGGATCCGAAGGGTCCGGCGTACCGATTGACGTACATCAAAGCGTGGATCATCGAATCACAATAGGAATGAAAAGCGGTATGCGCTCATTGAATCTTGCGGTCTCGGCAGGCATGGCACTAGGTGAAGCCCTTAGACAGACAGGACAATTTCCGACATGACAAGTGAAACACTGGATGACCAACAACTAGCTGCACAAACCTGGTTCGCCGAATTGCGCGATCTGATCTGCGGCGAGTTTGAGGCGATTGAAAGAGAGTCGGGCAGCGATTCCAAGTTTGATTACCTTCCGTGGGATAGAAAAAATCCAGATGGTACGCCGGGTGGCGGCGGCGTTCGCGGCCTGATGACGGGAAAGATATTCGAAAAAGTCGGTGTGAATATCTCTACTGTCGATGGAACATTTAGCGAAGAATTTGCGAAATCGATCCACGGTGCCGGCGATAATCCGCAATTTTTCGCCACTGGGATCAGTCTCGTCGCTCATATGTCAAACCCGCATGTTCCGGCGGTCCATATGAACACACGGTTTTTATGTACCACCAAAAGATGGTTTGGCGGGGGCGCTGATTTGAACCCACCCATCCCCTATGAAGATGATACCGAAGATTTTCATGCCAGAATGCGGTCGGCCTGCGCAGCCCATAATCCGGAATATCATCCGAAATTCAAAAAATGGGCCGATGACTATTTCTATATCCCGCACCGGCAATGCCATCGCGGGGTTGGCGGAATATTTTATGACCACCTGGAACTGGAACACGAGGTCGACTTTGACCGGCATTTCGCATTCACGCAGGATGTGGGACGCGCTTTTCTCGACATTTTCCCCAAATTGGTGCGCCGCCGCATGGCCCAGGAATGGACGCCCGAAGAAAAAGAACAGCAACTGATCTGGCGCGGGCGCTATGCCGAGTTTAATTTGGTCTATGATCGCGGCACGACCTTTGGCCTCAAAACCGGCGGCAACGTAGATGCCATTTTGATGAGCCTGCCCCCCGAAGCGAAATGGGACTAGGCCGAGCCCATGGGAATGATTAATGTTGCAGATGGAGAGTTACCTGCGATTGTGACGCATCTGGAAATGACTGCGCGCCCAAAGATTGCTGATATCACAAGCGCCCTAAAAATTGTCCCTTGGCTTCAACCCGGGCCCGATGAATATCGTGATCTGTTTCGCAAAGTTGGTGAGAATTGGCTGTGGCTCACCCGCCTGATCATGAAAGAAGAAAAACTGGTTTCCATCATTCATGATCCGTGTGTTGAGATATACCGTGTGCAGGAAGTCGACAGATATATCGGCCTTTTAGAACTTGATTTTCGTCAAAAAAACGCCTGCGAAATCGGTTTTTTCGGACTGGTGCCTGCGGCTAACGGCAAAGGCCATGGCAGGTGGCTTATGAGCGAAGCGTTGAAACTGGCTTGGCGCGAAGGTATAAAGAGGGTCTGGCTACATACCTGCACGCTAGATTCGCCCCGCGCACTGGGCTTCTATCAAAAGTCAGGTTTCAAAGCCTATAAACGCGAGATAGAAACTTTCCCCGACCCCCGCATTACCGGTCATTTGCCGCCTGATGCAGCGCCGCATATCCCGATCATTATTTGAAAATATCCTCAACATCAGCTGTATCGAAATGCCCGGTGAGCATGCGGTAAAGCGCCGCAATCACAGCGATAAAGACGATTTGGAAAATGCTGCTGAACAGGGAATTGAAAATATTCTCAATCAGAGACCAGCCTGCCCCGCCTGTCGCTAGGCCTACAGCTAGCCCGACAACCAACTGCGCCACGAGCAACGTGATCAAGCCCATCAATATGATGATGAACAGGAACAACAATATCGAAAAACCGTTATCTCTGGTCGCGTCCCAGCTTTTCCGCAACGCCTCGACCGGGTTCCTCTCACGCTGGTCTGCGACGAACATAGCAGCGATGGACAAGCGGCTGATGATGTACAATCCGGGCACGATTAACAACAGAAGACCCAAAACCGATGCTATTCCGCTAAGTAGATTGGTCAGAAAGAATATAACGAATAGTTTCATTGTCATGGATAACACATCCGCCACGGTTCCGTGGTTGGAAGGCGACAACAAAATGTACAGCGCCGCACCGCCAAAAACCGTGACAAGGTTTGAGATGACCAGCACCGGCCAATGGTCCAGAAAGAAAGCCCACTGTGCCGCCTGAATTGCAGCAGCATCGGTCAGTCCTTCAATTGCTGGGACACCAACAAATTGTGCGGTAAATATCGGAGGCAGAAAGATAAAAACGCCCGTTATCGCCACCAAAGCCTCTTTGTGCTCACCCAGTAAGCGCATGGCTTCGTTCCAGCATTCCATATAGTTTAATTTCATATTCGGCACTTTCAGGAGATAATTTGGTTGCAAGGGTCTTGCCACTTGCGCTGGCAGAGTGCACGAAAATTCTATGAATGAACTTCGTGATATTGAATGGCGGGTCAGCGATCAATTGGTCGCCTACCCCGATGCGGTGGAGGAGATGGAGCGGCGCAACGCGGCGGTTCAAGCTGGAAATGCGCGAGAACTTATATGGCTGTTGGAACATCCCCCACTCTACAGTGCCGGTACCAGTTCAGATCCCAAAGAATTGTTAACCGATCAGTTCCCTGTTTATCAAACGGGGCGCGGTGGCCGACATACCTATCACGGACCGGGGCAGCGCATTGGATATCTGATTCTCGATCTAAAAAAACGCGGCTCCGATGTGCGTGGCTTTGTCCATGCTTTGGAGGATTGGGTTATCGCTGCGCTATCTGAATTCGGGGTAGATGCCCGGCCAGCGGAAGGACGAGTTGGGATTTGGTGTGATACACTTCCCAATGCGCAAGGGATTGTGGAAGAAGCAAAAATCGGCGCAATCGGTATTCGTGTCCGCAAATGGGTCACGATGCACGGGTTTTCGGTGAACATCGATCCGGATCTGACTCATTTTGGCGGAATTGTCCCCTGCGGCATCAGCGAATATCCGGTGACCAGCATGACCCAACTGAATATCCCGATAAAGCTTCAGGAGTTTGATGAAGCGTTGGAAAAAACAGTTGGCGGTTTCCTGAATGCAATTGAATAGATGCGTAGGATGCTTATCTTCTTTGGCAACGAAGAGGTGAAACCATGATCAAACATTTTAAACATTCCGCAATCGCTATTCTTGCAGTGGCAACGGCAGCATGTTCTGGCGGCGAAGAAGCCCCTGAAGCAGAGACAAGTACCGAAACAATGATGGATGAGGTCGATGTAATCGACGGAACGATCAGCGACGACATGGTCGACGTGGATGCCCAATCATCCGGTGATTCAATGGCCGAAGGTGACGGCGAAACATCAGATGCGGCCGCCGATGAAAATGGTGCCGGAAACGGGTCCGCGGCAGAAGCGTCCGACGAAGATGCCGAAACACCGGCCGAGTAACGTTTAGGCAAGCCCCAATATTTTATGAGTCTGGAGAGACAGGCGCCATTTCGGGTTTGCCTGCACAAACGCTATTGCTGACGTCAGATTGGCTTGACTGAGCGCGTCATCGCCGCGAGCATCCATGGGCTGAACCAACAGGTTGGGAAAATCCCAATCCTGCATAGCGTTCCAGTCACTATCGGACTGTGGCCATACGAGCTTCAACTCGTCCCCAGAGCGCTGAATTGTCTCGCTACCGGCCTTTGGGCTGATGCAAATCCAATCGATCGTGCGCGGAACTTCAAGAGTACCATTGGATTCGATTGCAATTTCGAAGCCTGCCTCGTGCAGAGCGGTGATCAGTTTGCCGTCGACCTGAAGCATCGGTTCTCCGCCGGTCAGGACAATGAAACGCCGATCCGTTGGTGCACCCCAAACAGATTCCGCTGCTGATACCAGAGCAGTTGCATCGCTGAAACGGCCGCCACCATCGCCGTTCATCCCGACAAAATCCGTGTCGCAAAATTGACAGATGGCAGAGGCCCGATCCTTTTCCAAACCCGACCAAAGATTGCATCCAGTAAACCGGCAAAATACGGCACGGCGGCCGGCATGAACGCCTTCCCCCTGCAATGTCAGGAACATTTCTTTTATCGCATAACTCATGTTCGCACCGCGTACACGGTTGGATCGGCAATCCCCGCTTCTTCAAAACCCTTTTGACGCAGGCGGCAGCTGTCACAAAGGCCGCAATGGACATTCCCCTCGACGGGATCGTAACAGGACCAACTGAGAGCCGGATCAATATCCAGTCGTTGAGCTTCTTTGACAATGTCCGACTTGGTCATATGTTGCAGCGGCGCGCATATCGTGAACCCGCTTCCTTGATCGCCAGCCTTCGTTGCAAGATCCGCTAGTCTTTCAAATCCCTGGATAAACTCAGGCCGGCAGTCAGGGTAACCTGAATAATCGAGCGCGTTCACCCCGATGAAGATATCTCGTGCGCCTCTTGCCTCTGCTAGTCCAAGCGTCAAAGAGAGAAAAATCAGGTTTCGGGCGGGCACATAAGTTACCGGAATGTCGTTTGCCACTCCGGTTTTGGGCACATCAATATCATCGGTCAACGCCGATCCCCCGAATTTGCTCAGATCAAGGGGCAGAGTGATATGCTCGATAACACCAATCTTGTTGGCGATTTGATTGGCAGATTGTAGTTCAATTTTGTGCCGTTGATTATAGTCAACGGTCAGCGCGACAATTTCATAGCCCTGCTCTTTTGCAAAAGCTGCGGAAACCATAGAATCCAATCCGCCTGAAAGAAGAATGATCGCTTTTTTAGGTGATTGAGCCATGATCCGGACGCGCTAGTCGCCTCCGACCTCTTTCGCAAGGCCTGCCACAGTTTTTGCGTCAGCAAGCGCCGGTATGACGGCCTTCTGCGCTGAACGAAAATGGGGCGCCGTTCGCGATTCCCTGTGAATAAATTTGCACCAAGTCGCTGGATTCACGCCGAATTTCAGTGACCCCATGACCTAAGTTGCCACATTTGTAACTGACCCGCAGTTTTTTTGGACTATCTTCGATCACATAGCGTGAACAGTCGGCATCTCCGTGCTGGATTTGCGTCAGTTTTACGACATCGCCCAAACATAGTTCCCGGCCATTTTGAATAGAACCACGAGCCTTCAGCGTCCATGATCCTTTTTGCAGATCATCAATCGCCGTCATTGTTGGCGCCTGCGCCGGTGCCGCGACGGTGAAAGCAAAAAATGCAGCGGTGGAAGCGCCAGCATATTTGATCAACTTAATCCCTTTCACGTGCCTACTCCTTTACTAAACCGATTCGATATCCTGACGATATGCCCCACAATTATGGGCATTATTGTGATAGAATGCGGCAGCGGATAGGATGTTTAAGACAAAATATGTTCTCAATCCCTGTTTTCCGCTATTTCTAGTTGTTCAAACTCGCGCTCGAAATCGTGAATTTTTTGCTGCAAAACGCGCAATCAATCGAAATGGTTCCATCTTTGGCCGCCATCTCAAGCTTGTCCTCTTTTGGAAAACGAGCGATGACACCGCGGATATGATCCTCATTACATCGGCAACCCTTAACGCACGGTTTACCGCTCGTAACCCTCACTTCGTCGCTTTCGCTGAACAGACGCCAAAGCACATCCTCAAGAGGAAGCACTACGTCCGTCAGTTCGTCGGTTGAAACACTGCCTCCCATAACTTCGACATGCTCC
>CALKXX010000007.1 GCA_938003725.1 uncultured Sphingomonadaceae bacterium
TCTCGTCACTCGCGCCATTTGCCCATTTCGGGGCTTATTGGCGAAATTTTCCGGTATTCATCCAAATCATGATTGGCCGAACCGGAAATATCCAGGCGATGCCTGCGATGATATATATCAAAATCTGCAGCCAGAAATTCACCATGCCAATCTGATCAATCAAGCTGACAACTACGCCAGACCAAATCAGAATCAGAAACAGGATGAGCAATATACCAACCGGCATTCGCCAATTGGGTTCATCAGGTTCGGGAAGGTCTGGCTCTGTCGTCATGACGTCAAGTTATCTCTTTGAATTATCTCACTTTCGGTGACAATCATGTGTAAGTCGACATCATGTGGTTCGGTTGGTAGCTGACTGGATTCCTGCACAGACCAGGCAAGTCCGATCCGGACGGCTTCGGGGTATTTTTCAAACGTTCGGTCGTAATGCCCACCACCTTGGCCAAGTCGATTCATGGATCGGTCAAATGCCAGCAGTGGCGCAATAATAAGATCGGGTTCTACCACGGCGCAATCCGATGGTGGCTCTAGAATATCTTTGAAGCCGGGTTGTAAAAGGTCGATATTGGAAACAGCTCGAAAATCAAGTGAGCCAGATCCTGTAACTTTTGGGAATAGAATGCTTTTCTGTCGATCTGCAAGATATTCTGCCAATTTCTTCGTACCAACTTCGGAGCCAGTCGCGCTGTACAAAGCGATTGATTCGGCTTGCTCGATCAATTCTGCCATTGGTGTTGGAGGTATCCGAAATGCCAGCGTCAGCGTCGCGCGATCTAGCTGGAGTACGAAAGCATCACGCAACCGCCGATACTCTTTGCGAATATCCTTCTTATCATCCAATAAGTTATTCAAAAATAATTACTTTCTTGAAAATTGGTGACGGGACCATCTCGGTCGTTTGCCGGAAAATCCTCTGACGCCTATTACGTCAGGTGGGCGCCATATGCATCGAACCCGACTTCCAAAAAGTCCGCAATTCGGGCAGGGACAGCTCCCTATGTTGTTATATCGCCTCAGGGATGTTCGCTTTCTAGCTCGTACCAGACAGAACCCGTCACTAGCTATTTAGGCGTGATGGTGCGACTACTCAAGGCCGTCTGCAAAAGCTTCTGCACGATCGGCCAGTTTTTCCAGTGCGGCAATAGCTTTTTCGTCGGCAGCAGCGGTGGTTGGCGATGGAACTTTTGCTCCGGCACTCGATGGATCGCTGGTTGTGGATTTTGCCCCTTCAAGCTCGTCTGCCAACAAAAGCGACGTAAACAGCAACATGCGACTTTCGGTCAAACCCGCAGGATCTCCAGCTTCGCCAGCCTTTTTGTCAACCATCGCTCCCAGTTTTTCCAAATGCGCTTCTTCGCCATCCTGGCATGTGACCATGAATGAACGGCCGCCTATGTCCAATTTAACCTGTCCCATGTCCTATGCCTCCTGTCGCGCAATTAGGCCGTCAATTGTTTCGATTGCCTGTTTCATCTCTTCTTTTAGCGCGCTGTGTCGCTCTTCAAGCGCCGCGTCAGCTGCGATTGCGGGGCTCGTTGCTTTGGCGGCCTCGATTCTACTCAAGGCTCGTTCTATACGGCCTATGGCTATGATCACGCGTTCGTTTTCCATGACTTTGTTCCGGGATGTAAGTTGTTGTTTTTTGGTAGTAGGATCAGGATAACGGGCTAACGGTGCGGCGTAAACAGGTGATCGATAAAACCCGGCCTTGACGATGCGGCCTTAGGCCACCAAAGGATGTGTCAAAATGGCGAATCGATAAGCTCTTTATCATCGTCAAACTCAGTGCGGGGGACCCAAAAGCGATGACCGTTTCCGAAAAAGACATGGCGAACGCCATCCGAGCGTTGTCCATGGATGCGGTTCAGGCGGCAAATAGCGGGCATCCAGGGATGCCAATGGGTATGGCGGATGTCGCCACGGTTTTGTTTAGCGACTTTTTGAAATATGATCCGAAAGCCCCGAAATGGGCCGATCGTGACCGCTTTGTTTTGTCGGCAGGTCATGGATCGATGCTTATATACTCGCTACTACATCTGACCGGCTATGCGCGTCCGACTATGCAGGATATCAAGGATTTCCGTCAAATTACCTCTCCTTGCGCTGGCCACCCTGAAAATTTCAAACTCGAAGGTGTTGAGGCAACCACTGGACCGCTTGGTCAAGGGTTCGCGATGGCCGTCGGGATGGCGATTGCAGAAAGGCATCTCAATTCGCAATTCGGCGATGATATTGTGGATCATAAAACTTGGGTGATCGCGGGCGATGGATGCTTGATGGAGGCGATCAATCACGAAGCCGTTGGACTGGCGGGGCATTTAGGTCTCGGCCGACTTAATGTTCTTTGGGATGATAATGACATAACTATCGATGGTGGAACAGAATTATCGACTAGCGAAGATATTCCTGCACGATATCGCGCGTCCGGATGGCACGTCGTTTCCTGCGATGGTCATGACTTCGATGATATTCGTAAAGCATTGAGTGAAGCGCAGGCTGATCCACGTCCATCTTTGGTCGCGTGCAAGACGATTATCGGATATGGCTCACCGAACAAGCAAGGGACGTCTGCAACCCATGGGGCGGCGCTTGGTGAGGACGAAGTTGCGGCAACCCGGAAGCAATTGGGTTGGCACGATAAACCGTTTGAAATTCAAGAAGATATATTGGCGTCATGGCGTCAAATTGGCGCAAAAGGAGCCGCTGAAAACGCTGCATGGCGAGAGCGTTTGAAAGCTCATAGTCTTTCTGAAGAGTTTATACGGCGGATGTCGGGCGAACTTCCGGCGGACACAGGTATTCAGGCATATCTTGAAGAGTTGGCAAAAGATCCTCCAAAGGTCGCAACACGCAAAGCTTCCGAAATGACTTTGGGTGCATTGACCGCTGCCATCCCTGATATGCTGGGGGGTAGTGCGGACCTGACGGGCTCAAACAATACCAAAACCCCCTCGACCAACCCGCTGACCAAAGATGATTATTCCGGGCGGTACATCTATTATGGTATCCGCGAGTTCGGAATGGCCGCCGCGATGAACGGAATGGCGCTACATGGCGGTATCATTCCTTATGGCGGAACATTCTTGGTATTTACGGATTACTGTCGCGGAGCGATGCGACTTTCAGCGATTCAGAATGCACGTAGCATTTATGTGATGACGCACGATAGCATTGGCCTGGGCGAAGATGGACCCACCCACCAACCAATCGAGCACCTGCAGGGCCTGCGCGCTATGCCAAACATGCTGACCTTCCGGCCCTGTGATGCCATAGAAACAGCTGAATGCTGGGCGTTGGCGCTGCAAAATGACGACGGCCCTTCAACCTTGGCATTGACGCGTCAAGGACTGCCACCAATCCGCCATGACGTCAGCGCAAACCTTTGTGAAAAAGGGGCTTATCTGGTGAAGTCCGCTGAAGCGGAAAAGCGGTTGGTTATCATAGCAACTGGCTCAGAAGTATGTTTAGCGATTGAGGTAGCCGAAAAACTAGAGGCTCAAGGCACGGGTGTGGATGTAGTTTCCATGCCTTGTACCGAACTATTTGATCGTCAATCAGTGGCTTATAAAAATGAGCTTCTTGGCGGCGACGGGATCATGAGAGTTTCCATCGAAGCGGGTACGACATTTGGTTGGGAACGGTATACTGGTCTGAACGGTCTGAATTTCGGTGTCGATAGTTTTGGTGCCTCAGCCCCTATCAACGATCTATATGATCATTTCGGACTAACATCGGAAAAGATCACCCCACAAATATTAGAAAAAATCGGCGAAAAAGCCGCATTGTTTGAATCATAAGGAGCAATTTCCATGACAAAAGTAGCAATTAACGGATTTGGTCGCATTGGTCGCCTAGTTGCACGCGCTATTTTAGAGCGC
>CALKXX010000008.1 GCA_938003725.1 uncultured Sphingomonadaceae bacterium
TCGGCGGCGAAGAAACCGCGCAAATGTCAGCAAGCGGACATACCCGGGTACGGCGTGATCTGCTCGGCTTCGTCTATCAATTCCATCATTTGTTGCCAGATTTTAATGCTGAAGAAAATGTCGTAATGCCGCAATTAATTGCGGGCGTATCGCAAGCTGATGCAAAGATCCGAGCACGATCGCTGTTGACTAGTCTGGGTCTGGAGGACCGGCTTGACCATAAACCAAGTAAATTGTCAGGCGGTGAACAACAGCGCGTAGCCGTCGCGAGAGCCTTGGCCAATGCGCCGAAACTGGTTCTTGCTGACGAACCGACCGGAAACCTTGACGAGGCCACAGCAGATGTTGTGCTTGGCGAGTTATTGTTATTGGTACGCAACGAAGGAAGTGCGGCTCTTATTGCGACTCATAACGAGCGTCTCGCAGCCAAGATGGACCGGGTCGTTCGGTTGCATGACGGGATATTAAGCTAGCAATTTCAGCGAGAAGCAAATTTTGATTTTGACTTTTCAGCAGCGAGTGCCGATTTGAAGGCGATCCAGACAAATTTATATAAATATACGGGACGTAACAATGCAAATCACCGATTTTGAGATTGAACAGGCGGATGGGTCCAATGAAAGCTTGGAGAAATATAAGGGTAATGTGCTGCTCATCGTCAATACCGCTTCGAAATGCGGGTTCACGCCTCAATATGAGGGACTTGAAAAATTGCATCAGGAATATGGAGAAAAGGGGCTAAAAATATTAGCCTTTCCTTGCAACCAATTCGGCAATCAGGAGCCTGGAGATGCCGATGAAATCAAGAATTTTTGCACGTTGAACTATGATGTCAGTTTTCCTTTGATGGGAAAGATTAACGTTAATGGTGGTGATGCAGATCCACTGTGGAAATTCCTCAAATCTGAAAAATCAGGTCTATTGGGATCTCGCATCAAATGGAATTTTACCAAATTCTTGGTAGACCGTGAAGGCGAAGTGGTGGCGCGGCATGGACCTGCTGTGAAACCAGAGCAATTGAAAGCAGATATTGAAGCATTGCTGTAATAACGCGAAACATCTGTGGATATCCGGTCGATATATCGGTTCGAGCATTGTCAATTCTATTTGGCGCGCGCTAGGATTTCCGCATGACACAAACTCCGTTCGTTCATCTGCGCGCTTTTTCAGCCTATACCATTTTGGATGGGGCGATGGAGCCCAAGGCAATTGGGAAAACCGCGAATGAGCGAGGGTTTCCGGCGGTTGCATTATGTGATCGCATCGGCCTTTTTGCAGCAATGGCATTTGATGACGGGTGCCGTGCCAACGGGGTCCAGCCCGTTACCGCCTGTTTTTTGAGGGTTGCGAGACCTGGAGATGCCGAAAAGCCAACGCTCGACTGGCTTGCGGTATACGCGCAGAATGAAGCGGGTTATCAGAATATTTGCCGGCTCGTTTCTGCCTCGCATCTTGGGCGTCCGGTGGAGCTAGACGCGCATGTACCCCTTTCTTTACTGGCAAATCATAGTGAGGGGCTTTTGGCCCTTACAGGCGGAGGTGAAGGCGCCGTGACACGGTTGCTTGCCGAAGAACAACAATCGGAAGCAGAGGCTTATCTATCGACCTTGCAGGAATATTTTCCTGATCGGTTATATATTGAATTGTCGCGCCGCGATGATCCGGTGGAAGAAGCAGCGGAAGCTGGCCTCGTCAAACTCGCGATGGAGCGCGATATTCCGATGGTCGCAACCAACCCGAGCTGTTTTGCTGATCCTGAGTTTCATGAGGCACATGACGCGATGAAATGTATCGCACAATCTGCCTATATTGAAAGCGACGACCGAAACAAACCATCGCCGCACCTGTGGATGAAAAGTTCACTGGTTATGGAGGATTTGTTTTCCGATATTCCCGAGGCGCTGGAAAACACGCTGGTAGTCGCTCAGCGCTGTGCCTATTCCCCGCCCCGGCGCGACCCCATATTGCCTAGTCTCGCAGGGGATTTGTCCGGTGAAGCAGAGCAATTGCGCAAGGATTCATTGAACGGATTAGAGCATCGACTAAATGATGCAAAGATAGTGTCCGAATCCGAACGTAAGGCGTATTTTGAGCGTTTGGATTTCGAAATTGACGTCATTGTGAATATGGGATTCCCCGGCTATTTCCTGATTGTCGCGGACTTCATCAAATGGGCGAAGGATCAAGATATTCCAGTTGGCCCGGGGCGTGGTTCCGGGGCAGGTTCGGTAGTTGCGTGGGCCCTTACAATTACAGATTTGGATCCCATCAAACTGGGCTTGCTGTTCGAACGGTTCCTGAACCCGGAACGTGTGTCGATGCCGGATTTCGATATCGACTTTTGTGAGACGCGCCGCGGAGAAGTGATCCGTTACGTCCAGGAAAAATATGGTGCTGGCCAGGTCGCTCAGATTATTACTTTTGGTAAGTTGAAGGCACGTGCGGTCCTCCGGGACGTTGGCCGAGTGCTACAAATGCCCTATGGTCAGGTTGATCGGCTGACCAAGTTAGTACCTAATCATCCGACCGATCCTTGGGATTTACAGCGCGCGTTAAATGGTGTTTCGGAACTCGCGCAGGAGTACAAGCAGGCGGATGTGAAGAAACTGTTTGATCTGGCGATGCGCTTGGAAGGCTTGCCGCGCCATAGCTCTACCCACGCTGCCGGTGTGGTCATTGGTGACCGCCAGCTTGATGAATTGGTTCCACTTTACCGCGATCCACGGTCCGATTTGCCGGTCACGCAGTTTGACATGAAATTTGTTGAACAAGCCGGTCTGGTAAAATTTGATTTTCTCGGTTTGAAAACGCTTTCGGTTTTGAAAAAAGCCGTCGAATTGCTCGCTGAACGCGATATCGAGGTAGATCTGTCGACGCTTACATGGGACGATCCACAGGTCTTCGAACTGCTCCAACGCGGCGATACAGTTGGTGTGTTCCAGTTAGAGTCAGAGGGTATGCGCC
>CALKXX010000009.1 GCA_938003725.1 uncultured Sphingomonadaceae bacterium
GGTTCTGGCGAAATCAGACATGGGTATTGCGGCACGCTATGCCGAACTGGTCGAGGATGCAGATATGCGCCGGGTCCTATTTGGCCGGATCAAATCCAGTTGGGAACAGACGCGTGACATCTTGCTGGAAATTACGGATCAACCGCATTTGCTTGCCAAAAACCCATCGCTTTTCAACAGCATAGAACTACGCCTGCCTTACATAGAACCACTGAACCATTTGCAAATTGAACTCATGAAACGACTGCGGGCGGGCGAAGATGATCCGCGCATCGGCGAAGGCATACAACTCTCACTTAATGCGATTGCCACAGCGCTCAGGAATAGCGGTTAAGCAGATGTAACCCGGCTTTGAATACACTATACCAACCGGCGAGCCGAATAACTTCGCGCACCGTCGCCAATTGATGGGTGATCATGGATCGGTATTTCCCGGGCGTGCAACGGACTAGCCGATCCCGTTCTGTTATTGCTTGGCCGCTGGTAATTTGATACTCTTAACTGATCAGTTAAACTGCACTGGCTAACCAGATAGGACTACGTCATGGCCGAAGCCGATCCTTCATCGCAATTGAAACGCCCCAAGATTAGCTACCGTAAACCGGCACGTGATCATTATCTGGAGCGCGGTGATGCGGTAACGCCGGCCAGTGAGCTTGAACTGGATAGAATTGATTTTGTCGATGTTGAACCGTGGCGACAGCATAAGATGTGGGACCGCTTTGATCGACTACGCCGCGAAGACCCGATTCATTACACACCCGATAGCCCGGTCGGACCCTATTGGTCGCTAACCCGATATGCAGATGTGAAGGCGGTCGATGTTGACAATGAGCGCTTTTCGTCGGACTCTAAATATGGCGGAATCACGCTGGGCCCGCCGATTGAAGCGTTTACCGGTGAAAGTTTTATCGCAGCGGATGACCCAAATCACTGGGCACAGCGCAAACCGATGCAACCCGCCGTCGCTCCCGCTTTGCTGCGCCTTGAATTTGAGCCACTGATCAGAAAGCGGACACAGGCATTGCTTGATTCCTTGCCAGATAATGAGCCATTCGATTGGGTGGAGAAAGTCTCAACAGAGCTGACCGCCATGATGTTGGCGACATTGCTCAACTATCCGCAGGAACGGAGGCGCGAACTGACCCGCTGGTCGGACGTTACCACAAATCCTTTTGACCCGGATATTTGCCCGGGGGGACGGGAACAATGGTTGCGAGAGCTTAATGAGTGTCTGACCACCTTTTCGGCTATTTATGCCGAGCGCAAATCGGCATCACCTGCCGACGACCTAATGAGCCTGTTGGCGCATGGACCAGCGACCAAAAACCTGACCCCGCAAGAATTATTGGGAAATGTCATCTTGCTGATCATTGGCGGCAATGACACGACGCGCAATACGATGACCGGCGGACTTTATGCATTGAATAAATTTCCAGGCGAATTTACCAAACTTAAGGCAGGTCCCAGCCTTATTCCCAATATGGTTTCCGAAATGATCCGTTGGCAGACGCCGCTGGCCTATATGCGGCGTACGGCGCTCGAAGATGTGGTGATACGCGACAAAACCATCCGCAAGGGTGAGCAAGTTGCGATGTGGTACATTTCGGCCAATCGTGACGAAGACTTCTGGGAAGAGGATCCGAAAAGACTGATCATCGATCGCAAACAAGCAAAGGACCATATCTCTTTCGGCTTTGGTATCCACCGCTGCTATGGCAATCGCCTCGCGGAGCTACAGCTGCGGATTTTATGGGAAGAAATTCTGAAGCGTTTCGACCATGTTGAGGTAGTTGACGAACCCAGCCGAACCTCAAGCGCCTTTGTACATGGTTATACGTGGATGCCCGTGGTGTGTCACCGAAAACCTTAAATTG
This sequence comes from uncultured Sphingomonadaceae bacterium, assembly GCA_938003725.1. Lineage (GTDB taxonomy): Bacteria > Pseudomonadota > Alphaproteobacteria > Sphingomonadales > Sphingomonadaceae > Parasphingorhabdus. The sequence goes on from CALKXX010000009.1 coordinate 1,878, forward strand.
CTTCCAACCTTATTGGCAAACCATCCTTGGGTTGCGGTATCGGGAACACCTGCCAATCCGGCGTGTAATCCGGGCCACCCTGCAAAGTGATGCGGTTTTGTGTCAACAGGCTGTGCACCAGGATTTTGATCTGCATATAGGCAAAGTGCAATCCAAGACACATATGCGCACCGCCGCCAAATGGAACCCAGGCATATTTGTGACGCCCTGCGCTATTTTCCGGTGTAAAACGTAGCGGATCAAATTTATCGGGTTCGGGCCAATGCTTTTCCATCTTATGGACGAATTGCGGGCTGATCCCTACATTGGTTCCAGCCGGGATGACATAGTTGCGGAACGTAAACTTTTTGACCGCTCGCCTGGGGATGCTCGGCACGGGCGGCACTAGGCGCAGTGCTTCCTTAAAGGCCATCTCAGTAAGTTCCAGTTTCCCCAGATCAGCATAGGCCAATGGTTCACCGGCGGGCGCAATCTTGAGACACTCCTCCCGCAATTTGTCCTGCCACTCAGGGTGTTTCGCAAGCAAATAGATAAAGCTGGTCGCCGATGACGTGATCGTGTCATGCGCGGCCATCATCAGGAAGTTCATGTGATCGATGACCTCATCCTCGGTCAGCAACTCGCCATTTTCATGGGTCGCGAGGCAAATTTGAGTAAAAATATCCTCGCCGCGCTTTTCCCGGCGTTCTTTCACCTGCGGGGTGAAATAACTCAACAGATATTCGCGTGCTTTGACCCCTTTCCACATCTTTGTGAAAGGGATGGGGGACCGTGCCACACCAACGGACGCCTGCACCTCATCAACGAAAGCTTTATTGATCTTGTCTGCTTCTGGCCCCCAAGGGATACCCAGAATGGAGCTTGCCGCAATGTCCAGAGACAAGGACTTGATTGCGGGGTAAAAGTCAAAGGACGTACCGTTCCACTGATTGACGCGGTCGGAGATACCCTGATTGAGCACCTCGCAATGATGCTTCATCGGACCCTGCTTGAACGCGACCGACAGAGCTTTGCGATCCGCTCTGTGGCGCTCAAAATCCATCAGCATCAATCCGCGCGGGAACAGGTTGTTGAGCACCGGTCCCCAGCCTTGCTCACTAGAGAAAATCTTATCCTTGTTGAACATGACCAGTTCGGTGGCATCCGCCCCTAGCAGCATCACATTGTCCTTGCCAAAGCTATAGGTACGATAGACCGAGCCATGTTTCTCAAACATCTTGCGGCCGAATCCGATCGGATCCTTGATCACCTGCAAGGTGGTGCCCAGGACAGGGATCCCTTCTTCTCCGGGAATATGCGCCAATTGGTCCTTACTTGGTGGCTTTATCCAATGCGGGTTCGCCGTTTCCGTATAGGGATGTCCGTGGGGCTGATCTACAACTGTCGCCAAGGCGTAATGCTCCTGCTTATCAAGGGAATAGTAACAATATAACTACTTTCATGAATGTCAGCAAGGACTCCCGTTCATTACCTATTCAAAGGATAGTCGTTATAAAATGGGGCAAATCAAAAGATGTTGAGACTCAGCGGGTTTGGCACCGCTACACAGGTCTGAAAGATGACATTACAGGGGATATGATATGGGGAAATCTGCATTTTCTAGGATTTGGAAGCCTGCGATCATGGCCAGTGCGGCTCTTGGTCTAAGCGGCTGCATATATGGCCCTGGCGGAGGTGGATATTATGGCGACGGCTATGTAAACGGCGCTGACTATCAATGCGATCCCTATGCCCCATTTGACGACTATTATGCTTGCGACAACAGCTATGGATATGTGAATATCGGCTTTGGCGGCGGCTGGTATGATAATTATTACTATCCCGGCTATGGGCGCTATCTGTTTGATCGGGGCGGTCACCGACATGTGATGCGCAACCATCACCGGCGCCATTGGGCACGGCAAAGAGCCGATTACGGATCGCGCCATGGCCGCAGAGGCCATCATCGCCGCAACTGGACGGCGGAACAACGCGAAGAATGGCGCGACGCCTCACCAGAAGAACGTGCGGAAATTCGCGAGCAGCGAAGGAATGAACGACGCGCCCGTGGCAACGAAAGGCGCGGGGATGGCGCGGTCAGAGGCCGCGGTGGTCGGGGATCTGGTCAAGATGTCCGCAATCGCGGCGTCCGCGGGGAAACCGTTCGCGGAAACGGTGGACGGCGCAGTGCCGGGAACCGGGCAACCGGGAACCGAGCTAGTCAGGGACGTGCCGTTCAAGGCAGAGGGCAAGCACAAAGTCGCGGCGCTGTCTCGCGCCGTCCAGCAGCACAGGCAAGACCAAATCGTGCGCCGGCTGTTCGTGCTGCATCGCGACCACCTCGCGCAGCTAGACAAGCCCCGCGCGTATCGCCCAGAGCACCGCGCGTCGATCGCAGCAATGTCAATGACGACTAAAGCTTAGGCGAGGCCGGACTAACGTCCAACCTCGCGTATTTTCGGGAGTTACTGACCAATTGTGACGCGGCCCACGCGATACCCGCGTTCACGCATTTCCTTCACATAGTCCTTATTGGCATCGGCAATCTCGGCACGATATTCCGAACGAGCATCATTGCGATCCTCGTCATCGGTGGCGCGCCGTAAATCCTTTCGCAATTCATGCTCGGCCTCTTGCACGTCAGAAATATAATCAAACCAGAAATTATTTCTTACATTGCCAATTGGCTGTGTGCGGATTGGCTCGTGATCGACATCATGAGAGGGATGCGCGAAGGCAGGATATCCCGCAAACAAACCGGTCGTCAGAATAGCGGACGTCATCATAGTCGCAGTTATTTTGGGTGAGATAGTCATATTGGTCTCCTCATGATTTTCGACCCGGGCAAAGTGTTCGGCATCAGCTTTCCCTGTGGTGAATGCACGGAATGTTGCGGTAGACTGCACCGAGAGAGCGATCAATCCGGCTTTGGGACAATGGCCCTGTCACATATTTTCCCCATATCTTGGTCTGTCGAGTCCCTCCGATTTGGGTGTTTTACGGTCAAGATACCGCACGCGATCGCGTCAAATTCCCGACATATCCGGATTGGAGACGTCCTCATCGGACATATGATCGACCCGCGGCTAGGCCGCAGGCATGACGCAAAAGCTATTCTGTTCTTTCTCCATATCCGCGGCACTGGCCTTGGCTTTCGCGGCTCATCCCGCGCATTGTAGAGCGGGCATATCGGATCCCGTCACGGCACAATTCAATATCTGCACAAATGCGAAACGCATTAACTGTGTCGTCGATGGCGATACGCTCTGGTTCCGGGCACAAAAGATTCGTATCGCAGATATTGATACGCCGGAGATATTCTCACCTAGATGCGAGGCGGAACGAAGGCTGGGGCATCTCGCAAAGAATAGACTGCTGACGCTGCTCAACAAGGGTTCATTCAGGCTGGTCAGCGGAAAAAAGGATATTGATCACTACGGCCGGCAATTGCGCGTCATATACCGAGCCGGGCAATCCATTGGAAAAATTCTGATTGAGCAAAAGCTAGCACGACAATGGACGGGGTCGCGTGAAAGCTGGTGCTCCTAAACCGGGAAGTTCATTTTCCGGTTTTTGCCCTCAACGTTATGGTCGCCCCTATGGTACCACCGTCGCTTGGTTGGATCGAGAGCGATTCCGTAACTATCGCGCGCGATTCCAAACCGGCCAGCCACGAAAATAGTGCCGTCGATTTCGCCGAGCTAATGACAATATTGACCCGCCCACCGGTTTGCGGGTCTATCCGGCTAACCGCGAACCCGGCCTCGCCGGCACTCTGGCCCACCACAATGTCGGGAGCGCCGCGCACCAAAGACTGCCCATCCGTCAATGGTGCATTTATCAACGCTACCTTATGTTCAATGACAATTTGCCGAGTGATCGATTCTTCGTAGCGGTCTGCCGCTTGCTCCAACGCTGATAGAAACGGCAGGATAATCGCATAGACCAATATGGTGAGTGCCAGCAGAACGCCCGCCATGCTGACCAATATCTTCTCTCTCTGGCTGAGTGCCTGAAACCATTTTTTGATCGAGAGTGTCATGGCGCACGCACCGTTACATCCGCCAGGGATGTCCCCGTTGCGTCTTGGCGCGCCTTAGCGGTAATCAGGAAACCGAGCTCCTGCAACCCAGTTAAAACCGGGTCTATGTCTTCATTGCGTACCGCCGATAGCGAAGCCAAAATCACCCCATTGCTTTGATACTCGATGGAACCGAGCGAAACATTAGGATGCTTCTGTAGGACGGCGAATATCGCTGACGCCGGAACCGTGAAAATGGCGTTGCCGCGGCTTTCGGCGATCAATCGTTGGTCCAATTGTGTTGCCGCCGTTCGCAATTGAGCTTCCGGCCCCAAGACAGACCGCGCCGCCGAAAGCGCAGCGGCGTCTGCATCGCTTGCCGCAAAATGATATTTGGACAATGGGATAATTGGAATCAACAGCGAGATGACCAGCAATGCGGCAATCATTGCTGTTACCATCTTTTTTTGTATCGGCGGCAGTGCATCGCGCTTTGTTTTCTTTACAAAATGTCCAGCACGCAAATTCAACACTTGATCCGGGTTTAATAAACCTAGCGTGTTTTCCAAATCTGGATTGGACAGCCTGACTGCCTGGTCAGCACCGGGAATATGAGCACGCAATGCCGGTTCGTCAGGTGATATCCAACGCTCGCCGCGCACCAATATGTCAAAACCAAAGTCTGCGACAACGGCTTGATCTTCACCGGCTGGAATTAGCCAACCCGCGGGTGTTACAATGTCTGGATCAATGCCCAAAGACTGCAAATGTACGAGACCCTGTGACAATTTTGCCGGATCAATAGCCACAGTGGCCACTTGATCCCCCTCCAACGGAAGGGCGCAAATATGGAGTTGATCCTGATCTAAGCTAGCTTGCTGAGCCTCCGCAATCGCGGCGGCCGTTCGTTGCTTGTCAGTCAGTTTTTGCTCTAGTGCATGCCATCGTACATGCGTGACAGTGCTAGCCGCCAGCGCGATGATTGTCGTTGGTTCGGGTAACGATGGATCAATTGAGAAGCCCGCTTCTGAAAGAGGATCTGGGCCATGACCATGCTGAATGACAGAGGCATCCTCCACCACCCACCAATAGAGCGATGCCCCCGCCTCCTCCGGAAATTCAACAATGAACAACCTGTCGTCAGTCATTGAACCGCGGCGGAAATTGCTGGATCTATGATATTGGCTAAGGGACGTTTATTCGGCATAAATATCCGCAGCATCATCTTCCCCGCCCGGAGCGCTATCTGCCCCCAGTGAATATAGATCATATCCTGGTCCCCGCCGCCCGGGATTGTCATATTGATAGGGTCGGCCCCACGGATCTTGTGGCAATTTTTTGATATATCCGCCCTGACGATATCGCGACGTTGAGGCCGATCCACCCGGTGCCGCAATAAGCGCCTGCAAGCCATCACTAGAGGATGGGTAGCTGAGATTGTCGAGCCGGTATAATTCCAGCGCTTGTCCCAGTGTCGCAATATCCGCCCGCGCTTTTTCGACCATCGCACGGTCCTGACTGGGCAGCACATTGATCACTACAATCGTGGTAAGCAACCCCAGAATGAATATCACGACCATTAACTCGACCAGCGTAAAGCCATTTTTTTTGGGCTTTTCAGGACTATCATCCATCCCGTTCTCAGAAAGTTCCGTCATCACTTTTCCTATAAACCAGCAAGATTCTGGAGCTGCAAAATGGGTAACAATATGGCCAGTATCACGATGGCAACCAAACCACCAAGAGCAACGATGATCAGCGGCTCCAACAATGACAGTGCCGTAGACCTGAAATTATCAAATTCCCGCTCCAGATAATCGGCGGCGCGGGCCAGCATTTCGTCTAACTGCCCGGACGCTTCACCACTGGATGCCAGATAAACCAGCATCGGCGGAAATACCCCGGTGTCTTTCAACGCTCTCGACAAATTTCCGCCACTGCGAATTGCCTCGATCATGTCTTCCGATGCCCTGCGCAGCACTGCGTTGCTGATTGTGTCTTTGGTCAGGCGCAATCCTTCGATAATTGGCAAACGGCTCGACACCATAGTCGACAGCGTTCTGGCGAGTCTGGCAGCATGCAAATCACGGATCAAGCGACCAACAAAGGGAATGCGCAACAGAAATCCATCGAAGCGGTATTTGATTTTCTCTTCCTTGAGCGCCCGCCAGCCCAGAAGCATAAGCAGGGCGAAGATTGCGGCAATCGCCCACCACCAATTTGCGAGAAACTCCGATAGTGCGATCACTATGCGCGTCACCGTTGGCAATTGCTGGTTCACATCATCAAACTGCTCGACGACTTTTGGTACGACGGCGATCATCAACAAAGCCACGACCAACACCGACACAAGCGCCAAGATAATGGGATAGGCCAGTGCGCTGATTAATTTCCCGCGCATCTCCGCCTGTCGCTCCATCAGCATCGCCAACCGTTCGGTAATATCCGGCAAGGTGCCGGAACTCTCACCGGCGGAAATCATCGCACGATAGAGCGGCGGGAAACTGTCCGGTTCACGCCGCATCGCTTCCGAAAGACGTTGTCCCTCGACAAGGCCCGCATGCACCGAACCAATCCGTTCACGGACATGCGGCTTCTCATTTTGCGCACCAATGGTCCGCAATGCTTCTTCGAGCGGTGTGACCTGCACAAGCGAAGATATCTGGCGGGTAAACAGTGTCAATTCTTTCGTCCCCAGCTTCCGCCGCCGGAACAGGCCCTTCCCGGTGCTCTCCGACTTCACTGTCGCGGCATCCATTCTCACCACATAGAAGTTACGTTCGGCCAGTTTGGCGCGGGCCTCATCATCATTGACCGCTGTCAATTCACCTGTCTTTTGCCGCCCATTTGGGTCAATCGCGGTGTAAGAGAAATTCGGCACCGTGCAATCCCTATTGGTCCCCGGCTGCGCTTGGCGGCACCGCCGTCTCCGTCACGTCAGCAGAAGCGGGTGCCGGACGGGCTTGCGCGCCGGGAGCATAGATTATTCGGTCATCTGGTCTTGGCGTCGCCCTGGGCGGCACTGTTCCCAAATAGTCGCGCACCAACGCGTCTAGTGACGGCTCCTGATCCGGGTTCTGCATCAACTGACGCCCCCGAATATATCCATAGCGTTGCCCGGAAAAGGCTCTCGCATCTTTTGGATCCTTCAAGATCGTCGGCCGGATGAAAACCATCAAATTGGTCTTTACCCTGCTGCGCCCGCGCGATTTGAACAGCTCACCGATGATAGGAATGTCCCCCAGAAACGGGATTTTCTGAATAGTGCGGCGTTCATTGTCGTCTAGCAGGCCGCCCAGTGCGATTATTTCGCCATCGCCCACGGTCACCGTGGTGTTAATCTCGCGCTTGTTGATGATAAGTTCGTTGAAATCGTCGGACACTGGACCGGCAATCGAGCTAACCTGCTGGCGCAATTCCATACGTACTTCATTGCCGGCGTTGATTTGCGGTGTGACTTCTAGTTCGATCCCGACATTCTGCCTCTGGATCGTCCGAAACGCATTATCAAAATTGTTCGACAGCGCTTCCCCGGTGGATACCGGAATCTCCTGACCGAAAAGAATGCTGCCCTTCAGATTATTGTTCACGGTCAGCGACGGAGTGGAGAGCACATTGCTGTCCGTGTCAGATTGCACCGCATTGATAATAGCACCAAGCACCGCATTGCCGCCCAGCGACGTTGCAAAACCAGCAAAGCCGCCCCGCGCCCCAAGTACCGCATCCGCTGCATTTTGGCGTAAACCGTCTCCCACAGCGCTATTCGTCGATGTTGTGGTCGCGGTGTTAGTGGTCGTAGTTGTGGTCGTGTCAAATTGATTTGCAAGCAAGCCGCCAGCAACATCCACGATATTGGGAGACGCATTAGAGAAGTTCGTCACCGCAAAAGGCACATCTTCGCCGCCGACGAGCCATTGTACGCCCAACTCCCGGGCCAAGCTTTCAGAGATTTCGACAATGATAGCCTCAACCACCACTTGCTCCTGCCGGGTATCGAGTTGACGAATTAATTCGCCAACCATCCGCTGGACTTCCGGATTAGCTGCCACGATCAACGCATTGGTACCTTCCAGACGGGTCACAATGGCAGGGCCGCGCCGGGATATTCCGCTACCGGATGATGAAGCTGCAGCGGTTGTTGCGCTATTGCCCGGTCCATCGCCGCCAGTTGCCGTCACCCTCGCGCCAGACGCGTCGCCCTGTCCCAACAGCTGCTCGATCACCGGTAACAGAGCTTCAGCGCTGGCATAGCCAAGGCGGTGCACCCGGATCTCTGTGCCCAGTTCAGCGCGGCTGTCCAATTCCCGCGCCATGCTGGCAAATTTGGCCACTGCACCGGGGTCACCGCGCAAAGCGATAGAGTTGCTGCTATCTATCGGAACAATAGTCACAGGAGCGCGCACGCCTTCACCGCCGCCCTGCGTCGCGAGCGCCTGCAGCGAAGTCGAAATTTCTCGTGCACCGGCATTTTTCAGATTGATGATAGTGGATGCCGCGCTGTCCCGGTCAATTTGGCGCACCAATTCCCTGATCCGCCGAATATTGTCCGCATAATCCACCACGACGAGCGAGTTGGCGTTACGATTAGCGGTAATGGACCCCTGCTTGCTGACCAAAGGACGAAGCGTTTCCAGCGCCTCGGTGGCGACAATGGACTTTAGGCGAACAACCTCGGTCACAAACTGATTGGCCTCCGACCCTCGGCTACCGACACGTGTCGGCTGGGTCGCTGCACCCTCGGCTGGTTGAATCCGATATCCACCGCGCGTCGGTACCGCGACCAGTCCGTTGGCGCGCAACGTCGACAGGAATACTTCAAAATATTCGGAGCGGCTTAATGGACGGTCCGTGACCACTGAAACCTTACCCTGTACCCGCGCATCCAGAATGAAGGTGCGCCCGGTTACGCGCGCAGCGTCCTGTACAAAGGCACGAATATCGGCATCCCGCACATTAAGCGTGTGTTGCGCCTGTACTGGCGGAGAGATCGCCCCCGCGAAAAGCATCAATATGACAAGAAAATAGCGCATCATTGTCCCGGCAGGTTTATGGATATGGGCACCGTTTTCGCCCCGCGCTCAACCTCGACGGAAATCCGTGTGCCCGGCACAATCTGACTTTTTAGCGCAGCGATATCGGCGGCCGACGAAACTGGCTTACCTTCAACGGCGGTAATAATATCGCCGTCACGAAAACCGGCGCTCCTGAACATTGCGCCGTCACCTTGCGGCGAAAGAATGATCCCGGTAATCTTGCCATCGGCGCTGCGCGGCTGAAAACCAATCGCGCTGGATATGCTCTCCGCAAATGGCGCGGCCAAAGCGCCAGAGGGCGCCAATCCAATATTTGACGGAACGGGCGCCCGCGTACCAACAGTCTCTGCTGGAACCGACTGATCAAGATAAAGGCTCTCCATCACGCCGCCGCGATCAATTGTAATATGGTCAAATTGTACAGAGGCCAGAGACACGCCGGGCCTTATGTCCTCGCCCACCGCATAGCTTTCCTGCACTCCGTCCTGCCCTGCCAAAATCGCCGAACCCAATCCTGATCCAGCGTTCATCCGAATGCCGTAAAGCGTAAGCTGCAAAGACGTGACGACATTGCCGGATTGTACCGGATCGGTGCGGAAAAACGGGTCAAAACTTTTGAACAGGGCCAGCCGGGATTGCGGCGGCAACACCTTTACCTCGCTCGCTCGCCAATCACCAACGGGACCAAGCGGCGTGACGATCGTCCAGACCAATCGCACGGTTTGCACCAGCAGCAGCGCCGCAACCAATCCCAGCACAAGGGGAAAGACGCGCACATTCCGGAATCCGCCGAATATCGATGACATACGAGTTGACGAAATACTAACCACGAATCCCCACAAAATTGTCTCCCGGCTTTGCTATAACGATTTCATCACAGATCGGCGAATCCTTGATGATTTAACATCATGATCTCACATTTTCGGCCAGTTCTGGGTCAGGGAAGTTCAATTTCAAGTAGCGCAGATAGCTCGCCGAGCGCCTGCTCCTCGTTACTGACCTTGATCGCCGACATACCAAGCTGCGCTGCCGGTTTGCAGTTAATCCCCAAGTCATCGAGATAAATGCAATGCTGTGGCTGAACATCCAGCGCCTCACACATCATCTGATAAATACGTGGATCGGGTTTGCGCACACCCGCCTTGCTGCTTTCGATAATATGATCAAAGCGTTTCATAATTGCCTTCACCGCTGCGGCCTTCTCATCATCCATCGCCATGCCCGCGCCTTTGCCAGCCGGAACATTATTGGTGATGCACGAGATGGTGAAGCCTGCAGTTTTCAGCCGGTCGAGCGTTGCGACCATATTGGGACGCACATCACCCGCCAAGACAGCCAGCACATCGCTGCCGCGCAGTTCAACGCCGATTGCACGCGCTTCCTCTGCAAAAGCTTCATCAAAGCCAGCACCATCAAGTTCCGCCCGTTCGAATTTCGCCCATGCATTATCATCGGGGTTGGCGGTGTTGATCCGCCGCACGCTGTCTTTGGGAACGCCCTTTTCCGCTTCGAGACGGTTGAAGGCTTCAAATGGTGAGGAAGTAATGACCCCGCCAAAGTCGAAAATTATGGTGGTGAATTTCACTTATTCAAATACTCCAGTTTCAATCCCGGCCGTTTCCAGCGCGTTTTAACAAGCTTCCCGGTCGCGGATAGGCAAATATACGCATCCATCATATCTTCGCCACCAAAGCAGATATTGGTGGTGAAAATATCGGGCGTTGCGACAAATTCGACCAGTTCGCCTTCGGGGGAGATCACGCTAATCCCGCATTCGCCGATGGTTGCGACGCAGATATTGCCGCATTCTTCCATCGCAAGGCTGTCGAAAAACTTGTAACCCTCTGGCCGGTAGACCGGGATACCGGGGCCGCCGGGGCCTGCATCGGGGGCGACTTTACCGGGTTCAGTGATGTTGAATTTCATCAATCGGCAAGTAAAGGTTTCCGCCGCATAGAGTGTTTTTCCATCGGGCGAGATGCCCACGCCATTGGGATTGTTAGAGGGGAAGACCACTTCTTCCAAATGACTACCGTCTGCCTTTGCATAGAAAATCCCGACAATATCGTGACAGCGTTTCTCATAGTCCGTCTTGCCATGATCGGTGAACCAGAAACCGCCATGCGCATCAAATTGAATATCATTCGGTCCGCGCAGGATGCAGCCGAAATCACCGTCGTTGTAGAGCGTCTCGACTTCGCCTGTGTCTGGGTCAACTCGTTGGATGCTGCCACCCACATAATCCTTTGCGATGCCGGCTGGGGTCAGGAATCCATTTGCCTCGGCATATTCAAATCCGCCATTGTTACAGACATAGATCTTGCCATCTGGCCCCATAGCCGCGCCATTGGGCCCGCCTCCGGTTTTCGCGATGACCTCTTTGGTTCCGTCCGGAAAAACGCGCGTCAATTGCTGGGCTTCAATTTCGACCAAGATCACGCTGCCATCGGGCATCGCGATCGGGCCTTCCGGAAAGCGCAGGCCTTCTGTGACAATTTCCATCTCATTTTCCTCTCAATCTTTGTGACAATCATTGCGGCAAAGCGGTGACGAGTCTAGTGAAGAAAGAACCGGTTACTGGAGAAACCATGTCAAATCCCTATCCCCAATCTTTACAAATGCATATTGACGGCGAGTGGATCGATGTCGGCGATCGCGATGTGCATCAGGTTATCAATCCCGCCACGGGCAATGCTATTGCCGACCTGCCCAAGGCGAACAAAGATGACTTGGATCGCGCGCTGGATGCTGCCGCGAAAGCCTTTCCAATGTGGCGTGATACGCCGGTCGCGGAGCGCGCCGCTATCCTCCACAAAGCGGCTGATTTGATGCGCGACCGGGCCGGTGATATGGGCAAGTTGATGACCGCGGAACAGGGCAAGCCGGTCGGACAAGCCACTGGCGAAGTCACCGCATCTGCCGCGCATTTTGATATTATGGCAGAGGAAGCGAAACGTTGTTACGGACGCGTACTCGTGCGCCCCGCCGGACAGAATAGCTTCGTGAAATATCAGCCGGTTGGTCCGGTTGCCGCGTTTAGCCCGTGGAATTTTCCTGTTTTCACGCCAATCCGCAAGCTTGCCCCCGCCATTGCCGCTGGCTGTTCGATCATCCTGAAACCAGCCGAAGAAACCCCCGCTAGCGCAATAGAGATGATGCGCTGCCTGCAAGATGCCGGGCTGCCCGCTGGTGTTTGCCAAATCGTGTTTGGCGATCCGGGGGAAGTATCCAGTCATCTGATAGCATCCGATGTCATTCGCAAAGTCAGTTTCACGGGATCAGTTCCGGTCGGCAAGCATCTGACCAAACTCGCTGCCGAAGGGATGAAACGCACCACGATGGAGCTTGGCGGTCATGCACCGGTATTGGTCTTTGATGATTGTGATCTTGAGAAAACACTGAATCTGACCGCGATGCAAAAATACCGCAATGCGGGACAGGTGTGTGTTTCGCCGACACGATTTTATGTCCAATCGGGGGTGTATGATAAATTTGTCGAGGCATTTGCCGAGCGCGCAGCCAAAGTCGCGGTGGGCGACGGGTTTGGCGATGGCATAGAAATGGGGCCCCTCGCCAATCCGCGGCGACCAAGTTCGGTTGGTGAGATGATTGAGGACGCCAAAATCAAAGGTGCAGAAGTGAAGCTAGGCGGAAACCGTCAGGACAAGGACGGCTTTTTCTTTGACCCTACCGTGCTATCCCATGTCCCGCTGGACGCAAAAATCATGAATGACGAGCCATTCGGTCCGGTTGCTGTGATGCGACCTTTTGACAAGCTTGACGAAGCCATTGAACAGGCTAACCGTTTGCCATTGGGTCTTGCGGCCTATGCCTTCACCTCTAATCTACACATAGCCAATATGGTCGGTGATGCGATCGAAGCGGGTATGGTTGGGATCAACAATCTGACGGTCAGCCCGGGCGATGCGCCCTTTGGCGGGGTGAAGGAAAGTGGTCATGGCAGCGAAGATGGCCCGGATGGGCTGAAGGCCTATATGGTCACCAAAGCCATTCATCAGGCGTGAGGAACACATCATGACAAAACGCACTGGCGCGCAGGTTCTTGTGGATCAATTGGTCATCCAAGGCACCGACCGCATCTTTACCGTTCCCGGCGAGAGTTTTCTCTCTGTCCTCGACGCACTGCATGATTGCGGGGAAATCGAAACCATCGCGACGCGGCAAGATGGCAGCGCCGCCTTTATGGCCGAGGCAGACGGCAAGATGACCGGCGCGCCCGGTATCGCCTTTGTCACCCGCGGCCCGGGTGCAACCAATGCCAGCATTGGCGTCCACACCGCGATGCAGGATAGCACCCCAATGATCATGTTTATCGGTGACGTCGCCCGCGATGATCGTGACCGTGAAGGTTTTCAGGAAGTGGACTTCACCGCCATGTTTACCCCGCTGGCCAAATGGGCAGCTCGGATCGACAATGCAGCGCGGATCCCTGAATATATTGCACGTGCGTTTGATACCGCAAGCTCCGGCCGGCCCGGTCCGGTCGTGCTCGCCCTGCCCGAGGATATGCTGCGCGATGAGGTGGAGGCACTAGACCGGCCAAAGGTTATCGCCCCGGCCCAGCCGCTCTGCCCCGATGCGATGACAGCGCTCACAGACATGCTGCGCGATGCGACTGATCCCATCGCGATTATCGGCGGCGCGGGATGGGATGACAAAGCCAAGCTTTATTTCGCGCAATATGCCGAGCGGATTGGTTTGCCCGTCGCAGTTGCGTTCCGGCGACAGGATAATTTCCCGAATGGCAGCCCGGTCTATGCCGGTAATCTGGGTTACGGCCCGAACCCCAAATTGGTCGAGCGCATCAAAGCAGCGGATTTGGTGTTAGCGGTTGGTGCACGGCTCGGCGAAGCCACAACCGATGGCTATACGCTAATCACGCCTGACCATCCCGACCAGATTCTTGTGCATGTCCATCCTGACCCTGATGAACTCAACCATGTTTATCGCATCGACCTGCCAATTTGTGCGGAGATGGATGAATTCGCCGAACAGGCCGCCCTTTGGCAAGATGACTTGCTTAGCTTTGATGCAGGTAAGGCAGCGCATGCGGACTATCAGGCATGGTCCACACCAAAGCCTTCAGCGGCCAAACTCGATCTTGGCCAATGTGTTACAGCGATGCAGGAACAGCTGCCTGCCGACGCGATTATCTGTAACGGCGCGGGTAATTTTTCCGGATGGTGGCATAGATATTGGCGTTACGGAGACTTCCCTAGCCAGCTAGCCCCGACATCCGGAGCTATGGGATACGGCGTTCCGGCATCGGTCGCCGCGGCGCTGCGCTTCCCCGACCGCACGGTCGTCGCTCTGGCGGGAGACGGCGATTTCATGATGAACGGCCAGGAACTCGCCACCGCGATGCAATATGATGCGAACCTGTTGGTGCTGGTGATTGACAATGGCAGCTTTGGCACGATCCGCCTGCACCAGGAACGTGAATATCCGGCGCGGGTGTCGGCGACGGAGTTGAAAAACCCCGATTTCGCAGCGCTGGCGAAGGCCTATGGTGGGTGGAGCGCGACAGTAGATAGCACCGACCAGTTTGCGCTTACTCTTGTGGACGCGATGAAACGGAAGGGATTGCGGTTGTTACACCTGAAAACCGACGTGGAATTTTTGACAGCTGCGGGGGCGACGGTTAGCGGGATGCGGAGCAAGTGACCGTTTGATTTAAGCAACGGATGTTAACTGTTCCACCAAGGCCGATCCGTAAAGGGTCGCAAATCGAGCTCATGCGTCCAGGCCGAACGATGCTGCTCTGCCATGTGGAAATATGTGTCCGCAAGCTTGGCTGGAATGATTAACTCGTCCTTGCCCTGCCCTTTTTCTTCGAGCAGTTTCTTATAACCGTCATCGCCGAGCAAAAACTTCCCAAGCGTGTCGGGGGATTCCACCGGACCATCGATAATGATATGGCACACATGGATATTTTTTGGTCCCAATTCGGCGTTCAGACTCTGACACAGCATACGCCTACCGCCCATGGCTGCTGCATGGCTGTGTTGCCCGGCATTGCCACGCACAGCGGCCGTAGCCGAGGTCACAAGAATAGTGCCTTTGCCTCGTTTTTCCATGAGGGGAGTGACGCATTTTGCGAGCCGGAACAACGCAAATACAGCAAGCTTCCAGCCCAGTTCAAATGACCGGTGCGGTGTATCTTCCAAACTGCGATTGCCGATCTGTGCCCCCAAATTGAACAACAGCACTTCTATCGGACCAATGTCGCGTTCAACAGCTTCTACAAGCTCCTCAAGCGATCCATCTTCCGTAGCGTCGATCAAATGCCCTGTTGCCTCGCCGCCTGCGATTTCAATATCTGCAATCAGCTTTGCCAAGCCTTTTTCATCGCTGCGCCTGCACAGAACAGAATGATAGCCTTGTGCAGCAAATTTCTTGCCAACATGACCGCCAATCCCTGCACCGGCGCCAATCACTAGACAAACCGGTTTTCGATCTACCATGTTTCATTCTCCCTTTACGCATTGATTTCATGTCTCACATAATTCGAGCTTGGAAAATAGCATAATTTGGCCCCAGACATGACCAGACATAAAAGGTGGAAACTATGAAACTCTACATGGTGCCACTCGCGCCCAATCCAACACAGGTGACGTTGTATTTCGCTGAGCGTGAGCAGATGGGCACAGATCTAGGAATTGAACAAGTCGTGCTTCGTTGGTAGGCGCAACAGTCTCAATGTTGGTCATAAGCCAATAGGCGACTTTGAATGCTAACCATCACCCATCTCCAAAATCGCACTCCACTCGCTCTCCGTTACGGGAGCAACTGACAACCGGAACTGCCGGATAATCGCCAGATCTTTCAGCTTGGAATTCAGTTTCATTGCCTTTAACGGAACCGCTTTGTCCAGTTTGCGCACCGGCTTCACCTTGACGACCACCCAGCGATCCGGGTCAGTTGTGACATCAGGAAAATGCTCCTCGGTTACTTCCATAATACCGACCACTTCCAGCCCCTGCCGTGAGTGATAGAAGAAGACCTGATCGCCTTTTTTCATCGCCTTCATATTATTGCTGGCCTGCGCATTTTTTACGCCATCCCAGATGCCTTCCTTCTCGGCGACCAGATCATCCCAGCCATATTCATCGGGTTCCGATTTCATCAACCAATATTGCGGCATATCCAATTCCTTTTATGTTGACCGATGAATAACTGACTTGCGGCCAACAAAAAAGGCCCCGCCAATGTCGGCGAGGCCTTTCACATGATATTATCCAGCTTTTAACCGGGCATCAATACGGTATCGATGATGTGGAGAACGCCGTTGCTCGATGGGATATCGGCCTTAATCACCATCGCTTTATTGCCGGCACCATCTTCCAGAACGATCTTATCACCGTCCATGGATGCCTTGATAACGCCGCCTTGCAACGTAGTTATGTTCGCAGCGCCGCCGCCATCGGTGATTGCCTTGGCCAGATCAGCAGACGACATGGTTCCTTCTGCCAATCCATATTTGGCAATTTTTGCCAGCTCGGCTTTATTGTCGGCTGACATCAGGCTGCTCAATTCATCGGCATCCATCTTGTTGAAGGCATCATTTGTTGCGGTGAAGGCCGTAAACGGACCGTCATCTTTCAATTCTTCTGCAATCCCGGACAGGCCAACCATCGTGCTGGCGGTGGTCAATTCTTCCTGATCCTGAACAACGGCGGTCAGATTCGTTGGCTTGGACTGTTCTTCTGCCACACGCTTGTCATAGATGGCCTGCTCCTCCTCACTCATTTCCGATGAACATGCGGAAATAGTCGCCAGAGCAGCGGTCGCTAAAAATATTTTGGAGAGGGTACGCATAATATTCCTTTCGTGGACAACATGTCTCACTTGTTTTTAGATCCAACATAATTGGAGTTTGGGGGTGGCCGGAAATAACAGGCTGCGATGTGGAATCAAGTGTTAACGGGACTCGATAACCGGAACTATTTGCCCAAATGGACAAAATCGCGATCAAAACTTTTCAGGTTCGCACCGCCATCGACACAGATGATCTGGCCGGTCACTGCTTTTGCGTGTGCAAAATATAGCACAGCTTCGGCAATATCCTGTGCATCGGAAAGTCGTCCCAGCGGCATCATGTCGGTGATATTGGCAAGTTGCTCCTCGCCATATTCGCCTGCAGTAAGGGTAAGCCCCGGCGCGACACCATTAACGCGCAGCTTATCTGCGCAGGCGACTGCCAGTGAGCGGATGCTTTGTGCCAGTGCCTGTTTGGAAAGCGTGTAGCTAAGCTGATCACGGTTTGGATTGATGATACGTTGATCCAATATGTGAATGACCGCCGCGCGGTCGCTATTTTTCGCGCGTTTTCCCATTTCAGTCGTCAGCTGGACAGGTACCATCATGTTGATTCTGAGGTGCTTGGCTAGTGTGTCATCATTTAGATTTGCGGCATCATCTTGGCCGAATATCGATGCATTGTTCACAATCAAGTCCGGTGCGCGGCCGAAATGTGCAACGACATCATCCAACAGCATGGTCGCCGCATTTTCATCGCAAAAGTCCGCGATAAAACCAGCCCAGTCAGCGTCATTTGATTTTAGGGTTTCGCGCAGACCGTCCTCCGGCTCTGCATCACTATGCCCATGCAAAGCCAGCGCATAACCGGCCTCTGCCAACCGGCCCGCGATAACTGCCCCTACGCGCCGAACGCCGCCTGTAACCAGCGCCAATGGTGCAGTCATTTACGGCTCCGACTCAGTGTAATCCCAATTTCCTCGCCCTTTTCGGCGATCAGCAACTTCACGATCTTGACCGTAACCCGCAATATGCTGCGGTCCTGCAAAAACAGGGTCTCAATAATATGATCGGCAACCGCCTCAATCAGTTTGAAATGCACGCCCTCTGGCAAAGCGGCACTCGCTGCATGCTTCAAATCCATGTAGTTTTTGGATTTTTCGAGCGGTGTATCCGCTTCATATCTTTCCTGCACTTGCAACTCAGCGGCAATGGATATGCGCAGTGGTTGCGGTAAATGGGTTTCTTCGGAATAAATCCCGGTCAGGACATCGACGTCGAGATCGTTCACTTCCAATATCAAACTATCTGTCATGCAAACCTTTCACCATGTTGTGCTGAACTTGGCAAGCTATGCCTGTGGGAGTTTGGACCAGCGCGCATAGATGGCCGTGGGGAGTAGCAGCCCGCGCGCCTCTTCGCGCACCGCCAATTCACCAATCTCGATTACACCATCAAGATGTGCCAGTTTTTCGCGCAATAACGAGCCTAGTGCCAGCGCAGACATGCGCACGGCATAGACCGTTAGGAACAGGCATTTGCTATCGCTATCCAGCAATTTTCCGCAGCTTTCGATCAGCGGAGCCAAGTCTTCTTCCAGCCGCCAGATCTCACCATCCGGTCCGCGGCCATATTTTGGCGGATCCAACAGGATCGCATCATAGCGCCGCTCGCGCCGTACTTCACGAGCGGCAAATTTGGCGGCATCATCAATGATCCAGCGGATAGGGCGCTCGCTCATACCCGACAAAGCGGCATTTTCGCGAGCGGCCATGACTGATTTCTTGGAAGCATCTACATGAACCAAGTTTGCACCCGCTGCCGACAGCGCCAATGTTCCAACACCCGTATAACCGAACAGGTTCATCACCTGTGGTGCGGTGGAATTTTGACCCGAAGTTGATTCCAGTCCCTCCAACTCACCCCTGATCCAACGCCATACCGGGTCCATATCAGGGAAGTAGGCAAGATGCCTGAACGGAGTACATTGCGCAGTAAACGTTACCTCTTCCCAGTTCAGCGGCCAGCCTTCTTTTGGGACAGGTTGGTTGAAATGCCATCGGCCTCCGCCATCTTCATCGGAGGCCGGGATAAACTCACCGTCTGCCTGCCAGTTGGAATTTGCCGGCGACCACATCGCTTGCGGTTCCGGGCGGATAAAATGGAACTTGCCATAACGTTCAAGCTTCCGGCCATCGCCGCTATCCACCAACGCATAATCAGCCCGCGAATCACGGACCATCACAGCGCCTTGATCGCTTATCTCAACCATCAGCAGGTGTGGCCCTGGATGTGACGAATTCTTTTACCGTGTCATAATCTCCCGGCAACTGGTCGCAGGCCTCTTCGCGGTCAAACAGGTCGCCGATCCTGCGCGGTAATGATGGGCGGACGCCCGATGCCCGTTCCACCGCATCCCGGAATTTGGCCGGATGGGCAGTCGCCAATGTCACAATCGGGACGGATGGATCAATATCGGCACTGCGCGCCGCTGACAGGCCAATGGCGGTGTGCGGATCGATCACCTGCCCCGCCTCTTCCTGAGCCCAGCGCATAGCCAGCGACATATCGTCCGGATCGACCCGGTGACTGGTAAATATAGCCGCTGCAGTTTGCTGCATATCATCATCAATCAGCATTTTCCGACTTTCTTCAAACGCGGCCATTCTTCCGGAGGTCTTCACGCCATCGCGGCCTTCCAGATCAAACAACAATCGTTCAAAATTACTACTGATCTGGATATCCATCGACGGCGCTGCGGTGGGAGTAACGGTCCCGGTTGAATAGTCCCCCGAACTGAGCGCGCGATGTAGTATGTCATTGACGTTGGTTGCCACAATCAATCGCTCAATCGGCAAACCCATTTTGCCCGCTACATAGCCAGCAAATACATCACCAAAATTGCCGGTCGGGACCGAGAATGCAATCTTGCGATGCGGCGCGCCCAACTGACTTGCAGCAAAGAAATAATAGACGATCTGTGCCATCAACCGCGCCCAATTGATCGAGTTGACGGCGGAGATTGCAAACTGGTCCGTCACCGTCCGGTCCGCAAACATCCGTTTCACCATCGCCTGCGCATCATCAAAACTGCCATCGATAGCAATATTGTGAACATTGGGTGCACGCACCGTGGTCATTTGACGCCGCTGTACGTCGGAGATGCGCCCATCGGGATGGAGCATGAAAATGTCGACCTTGTCCCGACCGGCAAGCGCATCGATGGCCGCGGATCCGGTGTCCCCCGAAGTTGCTCCGACCACCGTGAGATGCTTATCCTGACGCGCGAGAAACTTCTCAAACAACAGCCCAAGCAATTGCAACGCTACATCCTTAAACGCCAATGTCGGGCCATGGAATAATTCAAGCAACCAGTGCTGGCCATCCAACTGGGCCAAAGGGGTCACGGCGGAATGCGCAAACCGCCCATAAGCCTGTTCACACAGATCGCGAAGTTCCGTTTCATCTAGCGTATCGCCGACAAATGGAAGCATCACTCTGACGGCTATTTCGACATAGGAGAGGCCCGCCATCTCGACAATTTCTTGCGATGAGAATTTCGGCCATTTTTTAGGCACATAAAGCCCACCATCGCCGGCCAGTCCCGTCAGAGTGACCTGCTCAAAATTCAAGGGCGCCGAACCGCCGCGTGTCGAGATATATTCCATGATGGCCAGCGGGTTAGCCTTAGCTCCGCCATAGGGCAAGTTCTATGCTTCTTGGGACTGACTGCTCCGACCTGTTTCCAGTTGTCTCTTGAGCTTGTCGAGCCTGTCGACTGCCATGGCCGCATGTGGCCCAATCCAGCGCTCATGAATGGCATGGATCGGCAGTGGATTCAGGTGATTCCAGCGTTCTCTTCCCCGTTTCTCCGGGATAATCAAATCTGCCTGCTCCAGCACCTTGATATGCTGCATCACCGTGCATCGATCCAGATCGGGAAAATGATCACATAGCGAGCCTGTGGTCAGCGGTTGATCTCTAAGGTCATCCAATATTTGGCGTCGTACCGGCGACGCCAGTGCCTTGAATATCCGCGTATTTTCATCTGCAATTGACATGTTGTATTTTTATAACATATAAGATGTGTAATCAAGGAGAATCAAGATGGAGCTGAAATTTCAAGTCGCAGCAAGGATCGCAAAGCCGGTGGAAGAAGTCTATGAAGCTGTGGTCAATCCGGACCACCTCTCGGCTTACTTCACCACTGGTGGCGCCAAAGGCAGGATGGAAAAGGGATCCACCGTGATGTGGGATTTTCATGATTTTCCAGGTCAGTTTCCGGTCAAAGTGATTGATGCGGTTGTCAATGAGAAGATTGTTCTCGATTGGGAAGCAACGAACGAAGACGGAACTGCCTGCGACGAGCCGGGTGCCGGCTATGACATCCGGATGACGATGAAATTTGAATCTTTGGAGGACGGCCGGACGCTGATAACGATCAATGAGCGCGGCTGGCGTTCGGATGAGGCGGGACTCAAGTCATCCTACGGCAATTGTGAGGGATGGATGCAAATGCTCTGTTCCCTCAAAGCCTGGCTTGAACATGGGGTCAATCTGCGGGAAGGATTTTATAGATAAGCCCTAGTCTTCGGAGTTCCGAAAACGCCCACGGAGCGCAATTATGAAGATCGCCAACGCAATGCCGGCAAACAGAAACCACTGAACGGCATAAGCCATGTGATTATTAGGGACATCATCCGTCGACGGCTCTTGGTTTTTGTCCAGACCGGCAACAGGTGTACTGGCAATCAGACGTAATATATTCTGACTATCCGGCGCGATTACTCCCTCGACGCTCCCGCCGTTCCAGTTCGGATTGTCCGGCCTTTTGGACCAGCCAACCACGACCTGTGCTCCTGGGCCCTCTGCACCCGCCGTTCTGCATTGTGCAATATGTGCCCAGCCAGATTCGCCGCGCACGCTTCGTCCGCTCACTGAACGCCAACCAACTACCTCCAGACAATTGACCGATGACTTACGGAAATAAGGCGCGCCTTCTTCCACCGGAACTATAGGATAAGCAATCGCCGGCTGATCGGCGGCGGCTTCATACGTCGCCAGCAGGTCGTTCTTCCATTCCGCCCGCTGTAGCTGCCAGACACCCAGACCAATCATGGTCGCAACGGCAGCGCCAACAATAATGGTCACAAGGATTGGAAGTTTTTTCACTGCGAATCCTGATCTATTCGGCCCTCATGAGCCTGATTACGGTGCTCTGATATCAGCAATATAGCTTTCGAAATACGCAACGAGCCGATAACTGCGCCTATCGTAAGCGGGAACCACAACAGGAAGTGTACCCAAATTGGCGGGCGGATGTTCAACTCGACGATCATTGCCAGAGCGAGCATCAATCCGCCGACAATCAGGGTCAAAAACGCAGCAGGCCCGTCCCCGACATTATAGTCGGAATAGTCCTGCCCGCAGGCAGAGCAGCTATCCGCGAAACGTGTGAGTCCGGCAAATAACGTTTTCTGACCACATTCGGGGCACAGACCAAAAAGGGCAGCGGGAATGAGCTCCGGCTGCCCTTTAGAGAGTTTTGGATTGTTCAAGAACGCCGCCTAATGAACAGGTGCGCCCCAGCCGCCCCAAACATAGACAACGATGAACAGGAACAACCAGACGACATCGACAAAATGCCAATACCAAGCTGCCGCTTCAAAGCCGAAATGCTGTTTTGGCGTGAAATGCCCTTTATAGGCCCGTGCCAGACAGACCATCAGAAAGATCGTGCCGACTAGGACGTGGAAACCATGGAACCCAGTCGCCATATAGAAAGCACTTGAATAGTTAATGCCGGCAAACGGGAAAGGTGCAATGCTATACTCATATGCTTGGATCGCGGTAAATAGAACACCTAGCAATATGGTCAGCCAGAGGCCAGTGATCAGGCCGTCGCGATTACCATGTATCAAGGAATGATGTGCCCATGTCACGGTCGTGCCGGAACAAAGCAAAATCATTGTATTCAACAGCGGCAGCGAGAAAGCGTCGAGAACCTCAATACCTTTTGGCGGCCATTGCAATAGCGCCACTGCACCTTCTTGACCAATATAGTTGGTGGTGATGCCATCGACGAGTTCAAGCGGTTGTGGGAAGAGTGAAAAATCGAACCATGCCCAGAACCAGCCCACGAAAAACATGACTTCCGATGCAATGAACAGGATCATCCCATAGCGCAGGTGAAGCTGAACCACTGGCGTATGATCACCAGCATGGGCCTCAATAATAACATTCCGCCACCAAGCGAAGAAGGTGAGGCTGATTAAAGCAACGCCCGCCAGAAACATGGGCATGCCAAACGACATACCGTGCATCGCGCGGATCCCGCCAATTGCCATAACAAAGGCCGAAAAAGAACCAAATAGCGGCCAGATATCCGGCGGCAGAATATGGTAATCGTGGTTTTTGGCTCCAGCCATAATAATCTTCCCTCAGGCTTTCTTTATCTAGTCCTTAGCTGCCACTAATTGCGGGGTCCACCGCTTTGCCGTCTTTCGACCTATAAAATGTGTAGCTAAGGGTAATCTCTTTAATATCTTTTGTTTCCGGGTCATCCAATATTGCGGGATCCACATAATATAATACCGGCATCCGCATGGTTTGCCCCGGCTTCAGCGATTGTTCGGTGAAACAGAAGCACTGAACTTTATTGAAATATTTTCCGGCCTGAACCGGAGTAACATTGAACGTAGCGGTTCCAACCACTGGCTCGCTACTCTCATTTTTTGCAATATAGATCGCCATATCGCGGGCGCCCACACTGACCTTGTCAACGGCCTGCTCCGGCCGGAATGTCCATGGTAGTGCCGAGTTCACGTTCGAATCAAAACGAACTGACATCGCTGTACTGGTCGTTTTGATCGTCGCTGCTTGTACTTCGCCCACACGTTGGGTTGTACCGCCATAGCCCGTTACCCGGCAAAAAATCTCGTATAGAGGCACCGACGCATAGCCGAGACCCAACATGCCCAGCACCAACATGCCGGCCGCTATCGCGCTACGCCTGTTCTTTTCAGAGAGAGATGTTTGCGTTGCGTCCATCAGAGAGATGATCCAATTTTCACAAATGTGATGAGGTAGAATAATATCACCAGAAAGATCAATATGCCGGCCATAATCACTGCACGTTGCTTCTGCCGTGCTTGATACGCCTTTTGTTGCTCAGGTGTCATGGGCGACTTGCTGGTGTCAATCTCGCTCATGCCAAAATGACCCGATCGGCTACCAGCGCACCAAAGAGCGCGAACAGATAGAATATGGAAAATCCGAACAAACGTTTTTCAGCGCCCATTTCGCTGGGTTCTTCAGTCTTGCTGAAACCTACTCTTGCCGACAAAAGACAAAAGATGCCGCTCAGAATAATAGCAGACAGGCCATAAATAATGCCAGTCATGCCAAGCGCAAATGGTGCAATCGCTGTTGCTGCCAGAATGATGCTATATCCGAAAATCTGGCGCCGGGTTGATTGACGGCCTGCCACAACAGGCATCATCGGGACCCCCGCTTTGGAATAATCACTATTCACAAATAACGCCAACGCCCAAAAATGTGGAGGAGTCCAGAAGAAGATTATGGCAAATAGCAATATGGGCATCAAGGTAACGTCGCCGGTAACAGCAGCCCATCCAATAACTGGCGGAATGGCCCCTGCCGCGCCGCCAATCACGATATTTTGCGGTGTGCTGCGCTTCAACCAGATGGTGTACACCACCGCATAGAAAAAGATTGAAAATGCCAGTAGCGCCGCTGAAAGCCAGTTGGTCGCAATGCCCATCAAAATGACCGAGAAAAACGATAAACCGACGCCGAAATGCAAAGCCGTTTCACGGTCCATACGCCCAGCGGGCAATGGCCGGTTTCTGGTGCGTTTCATGACACCGTCTATATCACTTTCATACCATTGATTTAGCGCTGCCGAAGCCCCCGCACCAAGACTGATAGCCAATATCGCAGTAAATCCGAGAATCGGATGGATGGACATGGGAGCTGCCAGCAATCCACATAGCGCAGTAAAAATGACTAGCGTCATCACACGCGGTTTCGTTAGCGCAAAAAGGTCTGCCGCGCTGGCCGTACCGATATTTGCATTTTGCAAACCGTCTTCCGATGATGTCGATATGCTCGTCATAACCACGTTCCAAATAACTTAAAAGTTTGCACCAACAATCTGCTCAATTGTTGGTGCGATAACTTTTCGAAAATCGCAGATTACTTGATCTGCGGCAGTGTTTCAAACTGGTGGAATGGCGGCGGGCTCGACAACGTCCACTCCAGCGTCGTTGCGCCTTCCCCCCAGTAATTACCCTCTGCTTTACGCCCGGCCACTAATGACCAACCGATATTGACGAAGAAGATAACCACACCGACCAGCATCACAGCATAGCCCAGCGAGCTGATCTGGTTCCAATAGGCAAACTGTTCAGGATAGTCCGCATAACGGCGCGGCATACCTTGCTGCCCCAGGAAGTGCTGAGGGAAGAACAGGATGTTCACACCGATGAAGAAAATCCAGAAATGCAGTTGGCCGAGAAGCTCACTATAATGACGTCCCGACATTTTTGGGAACCAATAGTAGAAACCTGCAAAGATCGAGAAAACCGCTCCCAGTGACAACACATAGTGGAAGTGGGCAACGACATAATAAGTATCATGAAGATTATCATCGACACCGCCATTGGCCAGCACCACGCCGGTCACGCCGCCGACGGTGAACATGAAGATGAAACCAAGCGCCCAAACCATAGGCGTTTTGAAAGTCATCGATCCGCCCCACATAGTTGCGATCCACGAGAATATCTTGATACCCGTTGGCACCGCAATCACCATTGTCGCAGCAGTGAAATACATTTTCACATTAACCGACATGCCGGTGGTGAACATATGGTGCGCCCACACAACAAAGCCGACCACGCCAATAGCAACCATCGCATAGGCCATACCGAGATATCCGAACACTGGCTTACGCGCAAATGTCGATACAATCTGACTAACCATGCCAAAGCCAGGCAAGATCATGATGTACACTTCCGGGTGGCCAAAGAACCAGAAAAGATGCTGGTACAAGACCGGATCACCGCCGCCCGCGGCATCAAAGAAAGTGGTGCCGAAATTACGATCGGTGAGCAGCATTGTGATCGCAGCAGCCAGAACTGGAAGCGCGAGCAACAACAAGAAAGCCGTCACCAATACGGACCACACAAATAGCGGCATTTTGTGCAACGTCATGCCCGGCGCACGCATGTTGAAGATCGTGGTAATGAAGTTAATCGCGCCAAGGATTGATGAAGCACCAGCAAGGTGAAGCGACAGGATCGCCATATCCATCGCTGGTCCAATAGACCCGCTCGTCGAGAGCGGTGCATAGACCGTCCAACCAGTTCCGGCCCCAAGACCAGTGCCGCCTGGCACAAAGGTCGAACCCAACAGCAGAAGAAACGCAGGAACCAACAGCCAAAAACTGATGTTATTCATCCGCGGAAAGGCCATATCCGGCGCGCCGATCATCAACGGCACAAACCAGTTACCAAAGCCGCCAATCATCGCCGGCATCACCATGAAAAAGACCATGATGAGACCGTGTGCGGTAATCAGAACATTCCAAAGATGGTAAGCCTGATCCATCGAGGCAGCAGAGCCCTGATGCATGCTAGCCCAAGCCTGCAGATATTGGATGCCGGGCTCAGCCAGCTCTAGGCGCATAAGCCCAGATATAGCACCACCAATGATCCCTGCGACGATGGCAAAAATCAGATAGAGTGTACCAATATCCTTGTGGTTGGTTGACATGAACCAGCGTTGGAAAAACGCGGGCTTGTGATCAGCGTCATGGGCGTGATCATCCAAGTGACCATCTGCTGCGATTGTTGTCATGTTCTCTTAACCCTCAGTTCGTTGCCGCAACTGCTTCTTCAGCAGGAGCAGTTTCTGTCGCGTTTTCATCACCAGTTGCATCAGCGGCGGTTTCGGCTGGAGCTCCTTCTGCATCGGCAACCTCAGCCTCTCCCCCACCTTTCACCGTTCCGCCATTCGCGCGGACCCAGTCGTTGAACTTATCTTCCGAAAGCACCTCGACCGTAATCGGCATAAATCCGTGCCGCGCGCCACAAAGCTCTGAACATTGGCCGTAATAAACACCTTCGCGATCAATCTGGAGGACCTTCTCGTTGATCCGGCCCGGAACCGCATCCAGCTTGAACCAAGCCGCTGGAATGGAGAAACTGTGGATCACATCTGCAGCGGTGATCAGCAATTTTACCGGCTTGCCGACGGGGATAACCATACGATTATCGACCGCCAGTTGATAGGGCTCACCGCGCTTGTCCGCCTCTTCCTCAGGCAGCATGCTCGAGATAACTTCAAAATCACCATTGTCAGGATAGCTGTATCCCCAATACCATTGGTAGCCGGTCACTTTAACCGTCAACGCATCTTCGGGGGCAGGCTCAAATTGCTTCGCCAGCAAACTGATCGACGGAACCGCGATAACCAAAAGGATAAGTACGGGAATAACCGTCCACACCACTTCGATAAAAGTATTGTGCGTAGTCTTCGACGGCTCAGGATTGGCACCGCGACGAAATTTAACAATGACCCAGAACAACAACCCCAGAACAAACAGACTTACCCCAAACATCATGGGGACCAAAATTACGTTATTGATCCAATGGGCATCCTTGCCAGTTTCGCTAAACTGCTGTTGAAAATCAATACCGCCGTCGACAGGCATACCGATCCCGGGAGTCGGCTTCATCGGCGTATATAGATCAGGGTCGAGACCATCTGACCCAGCCGTATCTTCAGCAGAGGCCCCCGCCTCAGTTGCCGCCGGCTCCGGCCCAGCTTCTTGCGCCAACGCTGCGGTCGGTGCGAGAATCAATCCCAGCGCCAAAATCCATGCTTTCACGTAATGAGTCATGTATTGCTCAACCCTATCTTACCCTGTTTTTCTGTCATTTTCCGAGCCATATGTCGATATCGCCTAAGTCTAAGGCAGTCGATGCCAACGGTTCGGATAAACCCCTTTGGGAGCGGCTTATAAGCAGGGTTGCCGCAAGCCTCAAGCACCTCTAAGCATATTTTTACAGATTTTGGCCTTTTTATCATTTGATGCGAGGACTACATTATCTGTGTTTCCCACCTTAACAATATGACATTTGGGGCAAAGGCATTGAACGAAATAGATATTCTCAACGAATTCCGGTCCTGCGATGCACTTCTGGAAGGGCATTTCATATTGTCGTCCGGACGTCACAGCATGCAGTTTTTGCAATGCGCGCGACTATTAATGCAACCAGCCCGTGCAGCCAAAATGGCGGAAGCATTTACCGCTAAAGTTCCTCAGAATATCCGTCGCAATATTGATATCGTCGTATCACCTGCAATGGGCGGGGTGATTGTCGGTCATGAAGTGGGTCGCGCTTTGGGCGTCGAAGCCATTTTTCTGGAACGGCCAGAAGGCACATTTGAATTGCGCCGGGGCTTTCATCTGGAACCGGGACAAAAGGTGCTGATGATGGAAGATGTCGTAACCACCGGGCTTTCTTCGCGGGAAGCTATTCAAGCCATTCAGGAAGCCGGGGGAGATGTCATCGCTGCCGGAGCGCTTGTTGACCGGTCCAACGGAGTCGCCCAATTTGACGTCCCGTTCTATCCACTGGTGACGCTTGATGTGCCGTCTTATGCACCGGATCAAATCCCCGCAGAGCTGGCCGCAATACCGGCATCCAAACCCGGCAGCCGCAAGGCGTGAGCGCGATCAAATATCTCAGGTTGGGTGTTAACATCGACCATGTCGCGACAATCCGCAACGCACGCGGGGGGGATCACCCCGAACCGGTAAGAGCGGCATTAATGGCGGCCAAAGCCGGAGCGGATGGGATTACCGCACACCTAAGAGAGGATCGGCGACATATCCGGGACAACGACCTAACCGTGCTGATGGATGAGCTCTCGATCCCGCTCAACTTGGAAATGGCAGCGACCGACGAAATGCTGGATATCGCACTGCGCCATCGGCCACATGCAGCCTGTATCGTGCCAGAGAATCGTGAGGAACGCACTACTGAGGGCGGTTTGGACGCTGCGGGGCAACATAATCGTCTAACTGATTTTGTTGGGCAGCTCAGAAACGCTAACATCCGGGTAAGCCTTTTTATTGAACCGGACCCGCGTCAGGTAGAGGCGGCGATTCATCTGGGTGCGCCAGTGGTCGAATTTCATACGGGGCATTATGCGCACGTAGCGGGGGCCGATCGCGAAGCCGAGTTGCGGCGGATTTCGGAGGCAGCCGCTCTAGCTGCGAAAAACGGAATTGAACCGCACGCTGGACACGGGCTGACATTCGACAATGTGCAGCCGATTGCTGCGATCCCGCAGTTGGCAGAACTCAACATTGGACATTTTCTAATCGGCGAGGCCATATTTGGTGGGCTTGGCAATAGCATCCGAGAGATGCGTGCGCTGATGGATGAGACGCGGTGAGAAATAGATCGGTTACCACAGCTCACCCCGCGAAAGCATCTGCTCTTGGTACGGCACCGCGAATGCCGTCACCCACAGGCTTAAGTAAGGGAATAACCTTATGATCATCGGCCTCGGCTCTGACCTCTGCAATATCGAGCGGATCCAGAATTCGCTCGACCGTTTTGGCGAACGCTTCGAAAACCGGGTATTTACCGAAATCGAACGCGCCAAAGCCCGCCGCCGACCCTTTACCATCGCCGGAACCTACGCGAAACGCTTCGCTGCAAAAGAGGCATATTCCAAAGCCGTGGGAACCGGTTTTCGCGCGGGCGTGTTTATGAAAGATATTGGCGTCGTCAACGCAAAGAGCGGCGCACCGACATTGGCATTGACGGGTGGCGCCAAAAAACGGCTCGACGCGCTTACGCCAGAAGGATATAAAGCCATCGTTCATCTCACACTCACAGACGATCATCCATGGGCGCAGGCATTCGTAATTATCGAGGCCGAACCGATACAAAGCACGCCGCGCAATGGTTGAAGCTTCCTCAGATAAAGATAATAAAGACAAAGATATGGCGATAGACACTACTGGTTCTGGAGCGGAAACCGGAACGACCAATACGGATAAGCAGGAAAAGGAAAAAACCGACTGGATCGGCGAGTTTAAAAGCATCGCCCTTTTGCTGCTGGCGGTGCTGGCATTTCATAGCTTTGTCGCAAAGCCATTTTATATTCCTTCTGTTTCGATGATGCCGGGCTTGCTGGTCGGGGACCGGCTGGTGGTCAGCAAATATGCCTATGGCTGGTCTTGGGTGTCGCCCACTTTCCATATATTCCCGCGCACAAAAGGGCGTATATTCGGTTCAATCCCTGAACGCGGCGATATCGTGATTTTGACACCAAAGGATCAAAGCAGCGACTATATCAAAAGGGTTATCGGCTTGCCCGGCGACACAATTGAACTGCGCGGCGGACAAGTGTTTATCAACGGTGTCGCGGTGCGACAGGATGTGCAGCCGACGCTTGATATTCCGATTGATGCCAATGCGCCATGTGGCGATGGAGAATTTCCCGGTATGCGTACGACTGATGCGGCCGGAAATCCGGTATGCACCGTTCCAATTCTCCGCGAAACGCTGCCCAATGGGGTGAGTTATGACATCATTGATATGGGCGAGCGCTATTCGGTGGACAATATTTCCCCGATCGTCATCCCCGATAGTCACGTCTATCTGATGGGTGACAATCGCGATCAGTCCGCCGATAGCCGAGTGGCCAGCCTTCAAGGGGGGCTTGGAGGCTCTATCCCATGGGAAAATATCGGTGGCCGCGCAGAATTTATCACATTCTCACTAGACGGAAATACAAGCTTTAATCCGATAAGCTGGTTCACCTCCTTCCGCAGCGGTCGAGCGGGAACAAGCCTGCGCCCCGACCGGGTTGAGGCTCTGCCGGCAGCAAAGTGACCGATGTCGCATGAGCGATAGCGACAAGCCAAAACTTGGAAAACCCGGACCATCGGAACTACATGACCCTGCGCTGAGGCAGGAGTTTCGCAAAGCTGGTATCTGGATCGGCATGGCCGTAGCGATATATTTGATGGCAATATTGGCACAGCCATAGCTGCTGGTCATCGGCGGGATTGATATTGGGATTGGCACTAGCCGATCCGATTATTTCCATGATCAAAATCTTTCTGGAGCGCCGATCGGAGCAGGCGCCCGAAAAACCCGTCGTTCTGGACGGACACTGATCTCAATTAGCTTCGAGAATATTAGAGCCTAAGGCCTTCAGTTTCCGGCAACCCCGCCATAATATTGAGATTTTGAACTGCCGCTCCTGAAGCGCCTTTGCCTAGGTTATCGAGCCGCGCGATCAGCCTTGCTTGATATTCACCGGCATTGGGGAAAACAAACAACTCCAAACGGTCGATTGGCGGATCATTCTCGCTCAATAACAGCTCGCTGGTCGTCTCTCCCTTACTGACTTCGACAATTGCTGATCCGGCATAGTGGTCACTCAGCGCTTCAAACAATGCCCCTGCCTCGATATCGCCCATCGCCCCTAGGTGGAGCGGCACGTCTACCAACATACCCCGATAGGCGCGAATAACAGCCGGTGAAAAGATTACATCATGGGTCAGCCCCCCCTGTATCTTCATTTCGGGTATATGTTTGTGCGCGAGATCCAATCCGTAGCTGCGGAAACCCATGTCGGGTTCATTGGCAAAGCGTTCGATCAACGCCTTCCCACCACCTGAATAGCCGGATACCGCGTTGGCGACGAAGGGCCAGTCCGCCGGGATTAGGCCGCGCGCAATTAACGGCGCGATCAGCCCGAGAAATCCTGTGGGATAGCAGCCCGGATTGGATACAAACCGCCCGGCTGCTATCGCCTCGCGCTGCCCTTCTCGAAATTCCGAAAATCCATATATCCAGCCATCTGCAACGCGGTGCGCCGAGGATGCATCAATGATCCGAGTCGATTCGTTATCAACCAGAGCGACGGCTTCAATTGCCGCTTCATCCGGTAGACACAGAATAACAAAATCACTGTCGTTAATCGCTTCGCGCCGAGCAGTGATATCTTTGCGTTTGTTATCATCCAACGTGATCAGCGTAAATTCTTCTCGATCCGCCAACCGGTCGGCAATCTCCAACCCTGTCGTACCGGCTGCACCATCAATGAAAACGATTTGCGTCATTTGTCGGATCTCAACTTGGCCGCTTGCGTGAGAGAATGGTTTCTTCGGTTTCACCAAAGCGAGCAACAACTTTTGCCAGCGGCTCGCTTACAACCTGCATCCACCAGGCATTGCCGTGGATCAGCCGTTCGCTATCCGCCATTATCCCAACATGATCCGGGAAAAAGACCAGATCACCGCGGCGCAAATCGTCACCTTCTGGAATATCCTGGCTCATCTTAACCATTTGCTGATCGCTATCACGCGGCACATCGATCCCGGTGATCGAAAAAATCGTCTGGATCAGGCCGGAACAATCCAACCCGTCTCCGCTCCGCCCACCCCAAAGATAGGGTGCACCGATCAATTGTTCGGCAAGGTCTGCAGCGCTGTTTGTACCGTCAAAAATGACTTTCGCACCGATGGCCTGCACGTGACGCTTGTGCACATAACCCTTACCGGTTTTTAGGAATTTTCCGCATTCCGAAGTTTCGCCGCAAGCCATCCTGGCGCCCATTGGTAAGCGCTTCATCACGCCGGACTTTATGTCCGGTTCGACAAAGATCAATGCAGCACGCGCCGATACCAGATGGGTCGGGTCGGCAGTTTTGCGCTTATGCTGTAGCGCATGGACCGGCAAATAGCCGACATAACCATCGAGCACACAATAGCCCCAAGCCCAGTCACCCGCGACATCGAGCATCTGAAAGTCTTCACCATGCAACAATTCCGAAACGGCCTCATAGTTCTTGCCGCCGCCCTTTCGGATCATCGCTTTTGGCGCTGAACAACGCATTGCGATTGGTTCCGCATAGTGCGGTGCGAACATCTTTCCGGCCAGCGCTATATCTGCAAGGTCACCGCGATGTGCTGTAACCCGGGGATCAAACTCTTCTTCGGGCCCATGCAGCGAAAATTTCGCGCGCGCAGTTTCTTTTGCGGCCTTCATATCCATTATTTTGTGCACCCCAATTACACCCAAGCCATTTCGCCGAGTGATTTGGCCATATTTATGACAATGGCCGCCTTTAGCCGAACTTGCCCCAGTCAAGCAAGCTGGGAGAAATAGCGAGTCTATTTATAGCGAGTTTTTAAATAAGCCCAGCTAGCTCGCAATCCCAGCGCTTCGCCGCCTTTTGGACGCCCGGCCTTACTCGCTGGACGCCAAGCATAGGTATCGAAATGCACCCAAGGAATATCTTTGGGCACAAATTTTTGAAGGAAAAGGGCCGCTGTCATACAACCGGCAAAAGATCCTGGCGCGCTGTTCACACAATCGGCAATCGAGCTGTTTAGGCGATATTCGTAGCGCGACCAAAGCGGCATCCGCCACAAAGGGTCATCTTCATCGTCGCCCGCTTGCAACAACCCGTCCGCAATATCATCATCGGTGCAGAACATCGCCGGAAGGTCTGGTCCAAGCGCCACACGAGCTGCCCCGGTTAGAGTTGCAAAATCAATAATCAATTCGGGTTCGTCCTCACCCGCCAATGTAAGCGCGTCTCCCAATACCAGCCGTCCTTCCGCGTCGGTATTGGTGATTTCAACCGTGATACCTTTTCGACTATCGATGACATCTCCAGGTCGGTAAGCGTGACCATCAACCGAATTTTCCACGGCGGAAACCAGCAAGTGCAACTGAACCGGCAGCTTTGCTTCCATAATCAGCTTGGCCAGTGCGATCGCATGAGCTGCACCGCCCATGTCTTTTTTCATGAGCAGCATCCCAGCAGGGGATTTCATACTCAAACCGCCGCTGTCAAACGTTACGCCCTTCCCAACGATAGCGATTTTTGGGTGATCCTGCTTTCCCCATTTCAGTTCAATTAACCGGGGAGCATGATCGCGCATCGCCGCTTTGCCCACGGCATGGATCATCGGGAAATTTTTCTCTAATGTATCCCCCCGCGTTATCTTCAAATTAGCGCTGTGTGTTGCCGCCAATTTTTCGGAAATATCTTCTAGCTTGTCCGGACCCATATCCGCGGCTGGCGTATTCACCATATCACGCACGAGAGCGGTCGCTTCCGCTTGCCGCACTG
The DNA here is from genome assembly GCA_938003725.1 of uncultured Sphingomonadaceae bacterium. Lineage (GTDB taxonomy): Bacteria > Pseudomonadota > Alphaproteobacteria > Sphingomonadales > Sphingomonadaceae > Parasphingorhabdus. Next base: position 35,889 of record CALKXX010000009.1, read on the forward strand.
CCTCGTCAACCTGACTAATTTCGTCCTTAACCAACAATATGCTGGACCCTTGTTTGTCGGGCAGCTCTTTGTAACGATCAAACTCGTGCTGCGGGATCATCCACCCGAACAACCCGCCTTTTGCACTCGCCCCCTTCAGACGGTATTTGCCCTCGGGCAAACGGCCACCGAGCTTCGCCAGAGACCAGGGGTCTAATTGTTTGTCATTGATGACGCCCGCAACAACCGAAAAATCACCAAGCTCAGACTTGTCGTCCTTACTATCCACGGGACTCCCGGGAAGGATCAGGTAGGATTCAGGATTGGCGACAAATTTATAGGCCTTTACAACGCTGCGGACATTATCCGGTTGATCTTTCAACCAATCCTCAAAATTATGGACATCCAATATCTGGATCGTTCGGGCTGACTGGCCTTTGTCGGCCTCTATCAATGTGCTAAAATCGGTCATCCTAAAGCTATAGCCAAGGTTTCCTATTTGCGCGAGACCCTAATCAGGCAATCACGGCTTCCTCGGCAGCCACCGAATCCCCGGAATGATCCGGTGTTGATACAGGCTTGCTGAACGCCATGACACCATCATCAATTGCCTTGTGACGCAGATTGACAATATCCTTTGGATAATTTTGATTAAGCCGCCACGGTTTACGGTCACCCTGTTTAGGCAAATCCTTTATCGCGCGCTGAACATAGCCAGACGAGAAATCTAGCATGGGTTCTGACCCGATAGTTCGATCTTTGGGCAACGTGGGTGTAGCTATTGAAGTACCGTTTTTATCCATGAAATTTATCAAACGGCACACATATTCGCTGGTCAAATCCGCTTTCAGCGTCCAGCTGGCATTGGTATAGCCCATGGTCATCCCAAAATTCGGTACACCAGAGAACATCACCCCTTTATAATTTATTTTCTCACCGAAAATTACCGGTTCGCCATCAACCTCGATTTCAGCGCTACCGCCGGTCAGAATTTTTAGGCCGGTTGCGGTCACGACAATGTCCGCTTCCAGTATCTTCCCGGATTTCAGCAAAATGCCGTTGCGCGTAAACTTGTCGATATGGTCTGTCGCAATGGATGCCTTGCCTGACTTGATCGCGGTAAACAGATCACTGTCCGGAACCAGACATAGCCGTTGATCCCATGGATTATAATTTGGCGTAAAATGAGTCATATCCACTTCTGGACCCATTTCCTCTTTCACCATGCCAAGCAAACGCTTCTTGAAAGCTTCTGGCTTCGTGCGGGCCAGATTGAAGGTGAACAAACCCCACAGTACATTTTTCCAGCGTGTGAACAGATATGCTAGCTTACTCGGCAAGAATTTGCGCAGGCCAAGTGCGAATTTATCCTCGCCGGGAAGCGAGACAATATAGGTTGGTGAGCGCTGCAACATCGTCACATGCGCGGCCGTGTCCGCCATAGATGGTACCAATGTTACCGCCGTTGCGCCGCTGCCGATTACGACCACCTTCTTGCCAGTATAGTCCATATCTTCAGGCCAGAATTGCGGATGGACAATCTTTCCAGAAAAATCGTCCTTGCCTGGAAAATCAGGATTATGCCCCTCCCGATAATCATAATAGCCGGAACACATATGCAGGAAATTACACTTGATAGTGCTGCTTGAACCGTCACTATGATTGAGCGTGACTGTCCAAAGCGCCTCTGCGCTGGACCAACTGGCTTCCACGACCTTTCGATTGAACCGGATTTTGTCACGTAGACCATATTCGTCAACGGTCTCATTCAAATAAGTTAGAATCGATGGCGCATCCGCAATTGCTTTACGCGCGGTCCAGGGTTTGAAATTATAACCAAGTGTATGCATATCGCTGTCGCTGCGGATACCGGGATATTTGAATAGGTCCCATGTGCCGCCTAGTCGCTCTCGCCCCTCGACGATAGCGAAGCTTTTTCCCGGACACCGCTTGGTGAAGTGTACCGCCGCGCCAATACCGGACAGGCCAGCACCAACGATAAGGATGTCTAATATTTCTGAAGTCATGAAAGCGCCCATATTGACATTGATGTTAATAATCAAGTGGCAGCAGGCGCATAACTTTATTCAGCCGCTTCTAACTGAGGCTCCTCGCCGCGCGCCGCAGCGCTGTTTGGGCCATAGAATTGCATTACACCATCATCCACGGGCTCATTTGTCAGGACCTGTTTTTCAAACAGGTAATCCTGCGTAAGTTTCCAAGGCATCGCAGTGCTGGTTCGCGGCAACCGAGGGATGCCTCGCTCAATATAACCAGAGGAAAAGTCGAACAATCTTTCTTCTTCGAGAGCGCTAGTATCGGGCAATACCGGGTTGGCTATACGCGTTGAAGTTGCGTCCATATGATTGAGTAGATTGCAAGCATATTCCGATACGATATCCGCTTTCAACGTCCACGATGCGTTCAGATAACCAAATACCACCGCCATATTGGGGATGTTGGAGAACATGCAGCCTTTGTAATAAAACTGCTCATGGAAATCGATTGGCTTACCATCGACTTCAAACGCGACCTTACCCGCAACCGCCATGCGCAACCCGGTTGCGGTAACGATAATATCCGCATCCAGCGTTTTTCCGGATTTCAGCGAAATCCCGTCTGCTGTTACCGTGTCGATATGGTCAGTGAGCACGTCCGCCTTCCCAGCCCGCACCGCTTTGAACATATCGGCATCAGGTACAAGACATAGTCGTTGCTCCCACGGACCATAAGGCGGAGTGAAGTCTTCCTTCACATATTTATCGCCCAGCTCTTTCTTCATTGGCTTTTCGAGTTTCCGAATGATCTTTTCCGGATTGTCGCGCGCCATTCGAAAAGTGATGTCCTGCATCTTTATATTTTTCCAGCGCGTGATCCTATACGCCCATTTATCCGGCATCACCTTACGCAGGCTATTGGCGATCCAGTCTTTTGATGGCGAGGCGACAAACCAAGTCGGCGTACGTTGCAACATGGTTACATGCGCCGCCTTTTCAGCGATGACGGGCACGATCGTCACCGCTGTAGCGCCGCTGCCGATGATCACAACTTTCTTGCCGCCATAGTCCAAATCTTGCGGCCAGAATTGCGGGTGAATTACATCGCCCTTAAAACTCTCAATACCCGAAATTTTTGCATCGTGGGGGTTGTCATAGTCATAATAGCCCGCACCCATGTAAAGGAAGTTCGCGTACATGGTGACCTGTGCACCATCCCCCTTCTCGGCAACCACTGTCCAGCGTGCGTCATCGCTAGACCAGCTGGCGGACAGCACCTTGTGGCCAAAGTGGATATGCTTCTCGAGATCATTCTTGTCCTTGATCCGGTGCAAATATTTGATGATTGACGGTCCATCAGCAATCGACTTTTGCTCAGTCCATGGTTCGAAGGCAAAGCCCAATGTATGCATGTCGCTATCGCTGCGGATACCGGGATATTGAAACAGGTTCCACGTTCCGCCAATTTCGTCTCGGCGTTCCACAATCGTAAAACTCTTGCCCGGACACTTCTCGCGCAGATGTACCGCCATGCCAATTCCGGAGATTCCTGCGCCCACGATCAGCACATCTACCGATTCTATCGCAGCAGCGTTCTTTTCTGCAGGTTTCGTTGCCATTGCCGTCTCTCCCAGCTTTGGATTCGACTATGCCACCCCAAAGGGACAGTTGCAATTGATGATTTAATCAGGCGATTAACGTGGACCGGCTCCGGAGTAACGATCGTCCCCGACCCGGCGGCGAAGCGTCTTTGCTTTCTCGGCATATAAAGCTTGGTCAGAATGTTTCAGCAGCTCGGATAATGACGCCCCGTCCCGCGGATAAGTGGCCATGCCCAGACTGGCGGAAACGGTGATCTGCTGACCCTCCCATTGATGGGGGAGCGAAATGGCGACGCGGATTGCTTCTCTCTGCGCTTCATAAAATTCTGCATCCCCCTGCGAGGCAGAGATTATGGCAAATTCATCGCCGCCGAGCCGCGCGACACAGGGCGCACGCGGACAGATTTTGCGCAACCGCTTCGCCACCTCAATCAAAACGGCATCCCCTGCCGGGTGGCCATAATGATCGTTGGCCTGCTTGAACCCGTCCAGATCAATCATCGTCAACACAATTTCACCGTCTGTCTCCTCAGCCAATGCACCGTCACCGGTGAGCTCAGTGAATTTCATCTCGAACGCCCGGCGGTTTGCCAACCCGGTCAGGGCATCGCTCCCAGCAAGCAGCTGCAACTTGCGGCTCAGCTTCAAACTACTCACCGTCTGCGCAAAGTTGTGAATGATAAAACCGGTCATCAGCCATGACACGATCATCAGGCTGATCCCCATCGCACGGATGCCCATATCATTGCTCAGGATCATCGCAACCGTCGGTATGGTCAGCGCCGATACCATCACGCCGATCGCTGCACGCGGCAAGCTGTTCAGGCAAATCGCCCCGGCAAAGGTTATCATGAAGATAAACACCGGTGCCAAAATGCGCCGCGCCTCTATCGTCGTGTAATATGCATCAAGCGTCCATAGCCCGCCGACTAGCCCCATAATCAGGGCCAACCAGGTGGTCGAACGCAAATGCCGCCGGACCTTCACCAGATCCACTGGCCCATCGCCGCGGCGGTACCAAACCAGACAGCGATACATGCCCATGCCCAGAAACCCACCGGGCAGGATCGCATGGTACATGACATCAAATCCGCCGCCAGAAGCGGAAGCCGCCACAATAGTGATGGTCGCAATTGTCAAATAAAGAATGGGGATCAGCGCGCCGATGCGGTCATGCTGTAAACGCGCCAAGTCGTCGCGTATCGCTGGCGGCACCGCACAGCCAGTCGCACGCAATACGCGCCGCCACTGATATCTGCACTGCCGCAACGCATTGGACATTGGGGTTCCCATCATTTTTTTAATGATGGCAAGCCTTTGGGATAACATGGTAAATATCGGGTTAACAGCGCCTTAGCGCGTCAGGACACCAATCCGAACAGATCATGCTCATCGGCATCCTCGATCCTCGCATCGACAATATCGCCAACAGCCAGTGCAGCAGGAACATTGCGGAGGAAGACGTTACCATCAATCTCCGGCGCGTCGGCCTGTGACCGAGCGGTGGCGCCAATGTCACCGTCTTCGTCGGCTACGCCAATCTCGTCAATGATAACGGGGAGTGTGCGGCCAACCTTGGCGGCAAGTTTCGCAGCGCTGATCCGCGCGGTGGCCTCCATGATCCGCTGATATCGTTCTTCCTTGATCTCTTCGGCCAGCGCGCCGTCAAGATCGTTCGCAACAGCCCCTTCGACGGGTTCAAAACGAAAAGCTCCAACCCGGTCAAGTTGTGCCTCTTCCAACCAGTCGAGCAGATATTGAAAATCCTCTTCCGTCTCGCCGGGGAAGCCGACCACAAAGGTGGAGCGGATGGTCAGGTCCGGGCAGATGGTGCGCCAGTTCTTGACGCGTTGGAGGACTTTCGCCTCGTTGGCCGGACGCTTCATACGTTTAAGCACATTGGGCGCGGCATGCTGAAACGGGATGTCAAGATAGGGTGTAATCTTGCCTTCGGCCATCAGCGGAATGACATTGTCGACATGGGGATAGGGGTAGACATAGTGCAGGCGCGTCCAAACGCCCTCACCTTCGGGTGTACGCAATTCGCCCAGTGCGGCGGCCAGATCGGTCATATGTGCGCGAACCTGACGGCGCGCGCCACTCGGCGGGGTCCATTCGCGCGGCTGGTGACGAATATCGACGCCGTAAGCCGAAGTATCCTGAGATATAACGAGTATCTCTTTGGTGCCAGCTGCGACCAGCTTTTCCGCTTCTCGTAGGATCGCATCCGGGCGACGGCTAACCAGATCACCGCGCAGACTGGGGATGATGCAGAAGGAACAGCGGTGGTTACAACCCTCACTAATCTTCAGATAGCTATAGTGGCGCGGTGTGAGTTTGAGGCCGGCCTCTGGCACAAGGTCGACAAAGCTGCCACGCGCCGCCGGCGCTACTGCATGCACTGCTGTCACAACATCTTCATATTGATGCGCACCGGTAACCGCCAATACATCCGGAAAACGCGCGGTAATCACATCGGCTTCATTGCCCATGCAACCAGTGACAATAACGCGGCCATTTTCTGCCATTGCCTCGCCAATCGCTTCCAGGCTCTCTTCCTTGGCACTGTCCAGGAAACCGCACGTGTTCACTAGCACGACATCGGCCCCGGCATAATCGGGTGACAAGTCATAGCCATCGCTGCGCAGCTGGGTCAAAATACGTTCGCTATCGACCAGTGCTTTGGGACAGCCAAGTGAAACCATGCCGACTTTGGGCGGTGAAGGGATTTGGGTTGCCATAATCGCTGCGCCCTTACCCGCAATTTGCGGGGGAGTCACGCTTTGCCCGCCCCTATTTGGTTTTTGGCTCTATATTGGTGTAGACATGTCGTTCTAACATTCTGGGGAGGATTGGATGAATATCTTTGATGTAAACTGGATTGCGGTGATTGCCGCGGCGCTGGCGGGCTTTCTGGTCGGCGGCATCTGGTACGGGCCGATCATGGGCAAAAAATGGATGGGCGCAGTTGGCCTGACCGAGGAAGAGATACAGGGCGGGAATATGGGCAAAATCTATGGCGGGGCCTTTGTGTTCAGCTTGGTCGCATCATGGACGCTGGCGCATACATTCGCCACCTATGCGATTGATCTGTCCTTCACTGTGAAAGTCCTGACAGCCTTTGGCGTTGCGCTGGGGTTCATTGTGCCTGCAATTGGGACCAACTATCTCTTTTCGCAAAAAGGCAAGGCGCTGTTCTTTATCGATGCCGGCTACTGGCTGCTATTCTACACTGCGATGGGCGTTGTGCACGCTTGGCTGGGTTAGCTTGGGTGAATAGCGAATTCACTAGAAGAGCTGGAATCTACTTTGCCCATAAAATCAACACACTTGACTAATATGTAATAATGTAATTACATATATACATGATTGATATCCCGACCAAGTCCGATTCGCAGATGGATGATGTGTTCGCCGCGCTGTCTCATCGGACACGGCGGACCATTCTTGATTTGCTGCGT
>CALKXX010000010.1 GCA_938003725.1 uncultured Sphingomonadaceae bacterium
CATTTTTCCGGTCGAGCCATCGGTGAACATCTCGGAGTAATCCAGCAAGGTATAGGGCAGATAGGGGACAGGTTCGCCGTTCAGACTCCACGAAGAACTAAACTGGGTGGGATTCTTGAAGGACATCGAAAAACCCTGCCACACGACGTTGCTTGGTACATTGGCGACGATAGCGTTGATTTCCGGATGCATGGTCGCGATCAACAGCGCCGCTTCCCCGCCTTTTGAACCGCCGATGATACCAATATTTTCCGCATCAATGTCGGTGCGCGCCTTCAGCCAGGCCAAAGACTTATCAAATGTCTCCAGCGGTACCATGTCGAAATCTGCTGTTTCTTCGGACGTCCGGTAATAACCGGGGTAGAGGACGGAAAACCCCTTGGCCTGAAGCTTGCGCGCCATATTATTATGACCCTCCTGCAAGCCACCTTCGGAACCGCCTAACATTAGAATGGCAGGCCGGGGCCCTTCGCCTTTGCCATGGAAGTAATGGGCCGGGCGCTCATTGATTGTAATGCGTTCGCCGCCTTTACCGGGTTCATCGACAGTGATCGGAAATGTTGGCATATAATACCATATGGTTGCGCCGCCAATGGCCAGCAAAGCCAGCAATCCCAGACAACCAAATCCAAAAAACTTCTTCCAACGCATTTCCAGAACTCCCTGCTATGTCAACTTCCTAGCAGGTGACGTAGGGTCAACTTCAAGTACAAATTTTTGGCGGGATAGCCATACGTGACCCAGATAGAATTTATCATTGGTTACAAATTGATAAATTCGGCCAATCGTGCGGGATAGCAGCGATCTCCTCTCGGAATTTATCCCAGAAAGGAACTCTAAGTGACTCAAACTGTTGAGCTTTCCTTAACAAACTGCTAACCAAAAAGCGGGTCGTTGTTCAAGTTTTAGGATCAACGAATGCGTAAATTGCTACTTACATCAATGTTTACAAGCAGTTGCTTGCTCGCAACATCCGCCAATGCGGCCGTCATCATCGATTCGCTGACGCCCGGACAGGCGTTCAGCATCAACTATACAGGTCAAGTGAACGGTGGGTCGACCAATCTGATCAGTTCCGTTCAAGATTTCGTCTTTACCGGCGCAACCAATGGTAACACCACCTATAATTTCAGCTATACGCTGACCAATGATTCTTCGGTTGCGTCGCGTTTGCGGTCTTTCGGCTTTGACGTGACCGCGGGCGGTTCCGTTTCCGGTGGTAGCGCAGGCGGTGCCTATGCGAATGTTGGCTTCAACGACAATTTCCCTGAAGGCGTCGGGACTTTGGACATTTGTTTCCGCGCTAATGGCGGCAATAATTGTACTGGTGGTCCCAATGGCCTGACACAAGGGCAAGTGGGCGTTGGCACGTTCTCGATCGATTTTGCGGCGGCGACCAGCAGCATCACGCTTGATAATTTTACCACGCGCTATCAATCGATAAATCCAGCGATCAACAATTCCACCAGCGGCGTGGGCATTGGCTCCATGGGCGGTGTTCCGGAACCCGCAACCTGGGGCATGCTGATTTTTGGCTTTGGTGCAATTGGCGGGGCAATGCGCCGTCGGCCATCGGCTTCTCGCAAAATCAAAGCTCTAGCTTAAGCGTAATTTCGACATGAAACGGCTTTAGTTTGCGCGAGAGCGCGGCTAAAGCTGTGTCATGAGAGACGCTCTTTCCGAAGCAGATGCCGCAAATGAGCTGATGCGTCTCGCGCGCACGATTGCGAAACATAACAAGCTCTATCACGCAGAAGATACACCAGAAATTTCCGACGCCGAATATGATGCGCTGGTGCGGCGCAACAACGAACTGGAAGAGGCGTTTCCGCATCTGGTACGGGAGGATAGCCCGAACAAGCTGGTTGGTGCAGCAGTCGCCAATTCGCCCCTTTCCAAGGTCGCTCATGAACAGCGGATGATGAGCCTGGACAATGGTTTTTCTGATGAAGATATCGCGGAATGGCTGGCCCGGGTGCGGCGTTTTTTGAACCTGCCTGAAGATGAAATGGTGGCGGTCACGGCGGAGGACAAGATTGACGGGCTATCCTGTTCGCTGCGCTATGAAAAGGGCGAACTGGTACTGGCGGCGACGCGCGGCGATGGGCAGGTGGGGGAAGATGTCACCGCCAATGTACGGATGATTCCGGATATTCCCGAAAAGTTGAAAGGTCATGTGCCCGATCTCTTCGAAATTCGCGGCGAGGTCTATATGGCCAAGGCCGACTTTGATGGCTTGAACACCCGCTTGATGGATGAAGGCAGGGCCGATGCCGAAGCTAAAAATGTCGCTTTCGATCCGGAGAAAATTCGCCAGTTTGCCAATCCGCGAAACGCCGCCGCTGGTTCGTTGCGCCAGAAAGATGCGAATATTACCGCCAAGCGACCGTTGAAATTCTGGGCACATGGTTGGGGCGTGCACAGCGAATTGCCGGGCGAAACTTCGTTCGCGGTTGCCAAGACGATTGAAAGCTGGGGCGTACCGGTTTCGCCCTTGGTCAAATATTTTGAAACACTGGAAGATACCCTTGCGCATTATCGCCATATTGAAGCGGAGCGAGCAGACTTGCCCTATGATATTGACGGCGTGGTGTACAAGGTCGA
>CALKXX010000011.1 GCA_938003725.1 uncultured Sphingomonadaceae bacterium
TGTTATTGGCGTAAACCTGTCCGGTGCGTTTTATTGCACGCAGGCTGCTGCGAAGGCGATGGTGAAAGCGGGTAAGGGCGGCCGCATTATCAATATAGCTTCGCAGGCAGCGAAAACCGGTTTTCCCCATCTTCCCGCTTATGTCAGTTCGAAGCACGGCATGGTCGGCCTAACACGGGCGAGCGCGGTTGAGCTAGGGGCGCATGGCATTACCGTGAATGCCGTTTGCCCAAATCATGTGACGACCGGATTGGGCGCGCAGCAAAATGCCTATTTTTCCAAATTGCTCGGGTTCGATACGGTCGAGGATTATCTTGCTAATATGAGCAAGAGCAATCCAATGGGGCGTCCCGGCCTGCCAGGGGATACCGCGGCGGTTTGCGCATGGCTGGCAAGTGATGAGGCATTTTATATGACCGGAGAAGCGTTGAATATTTCCGGTGGTGAGGAGATGCACTAATGCAGCAAGAGCGGATAGATTGGCCAGATGGCGCGAAAATGGCGTTAAGCATAGTCGTCAATGTCGAGGAAGGTAGCGAGATGACGGTGGTGCGGGGTGACCGCGGTATGGAACCGGTCGATGAGCTGGGTATCCATATCAAATCGCCAATCCGTAACTATGGTAATGAAAGCAACTATCTATACGGCATCAAAGCGGGCGCGCCGCGTATTGTAAAACTGCTCAAGGAATATGAGATTCTGGCCAGTTGGACGGTTGCCGCGATGAGCCTTGAGAACCATCCGGAGATTGCACAGGCCATTGTCGAGTTGGGGCATGAACCCGTCAGCCACGGCTATCGCTGGGTCCATCAATTCAAGATGGACGAGGAACAGGAAAGAGATTTTATTCGCCGGGCCGTGACATCGATTGAGGAAACCGTCGGTGTTCGCCCCTATGGCTGGCTATCTCGCTATTTCCACACGGACAATACCCGCCGTTTGCTGATCGAAGAGGGGTTCGATTATCATATGGATGACTATTCCGGCGATATTCCTTTTTGGGACAAGGATACTGTCGCAGGGACACCTATTGTGATCGTTCCCTACCAACTAGACAGCAATGATATGAAGATGTGGACCGACCCGGCAATGACGCCTCAGCAATGGCTGGAATATGCGAAACGCAATTTTGACCAAATCTACCGCGAAGGCGAGGATGGCAATCCCAAGATGATGTCACTTGGTCTTCACTTGCGAATTATCGGACGGCCGGGACGTATCTGGGCCTTTGAAGAATTTCTGAAATATGTTCGTTCAAAGAAGGATGTTTGGGTGACATCGCGGCATCAAATCGCGCAGCATCTGGCACAGGTCGATCCGCTATGAATGCGGCCCCCAATCTAAGGCTAGATAAAAACGGCAAGGTCGCACATCTGATCATTGACCGACCGGAAAAACGTAATGCGTTCTCACAGGACATGTGGGAGCTGTTCCCCAAACTGCTCGCTGACGCAATGGCCGACGATGCCATTCGGGTCCTGACGGTCAATGCGAGCCGCAAAAATAGCGCTTTTTGTGCCGGCGCAGACATCGGGGAGTTCGGCGCTGGCGCGACTGATCCGCAGTGGCGGGCGAAAAATCAGGCAGCGATTGGGAAGGTACAACATGATCTGGCACAAGCATCCAAACCCACGCTCGCCGTAATCGATGGCGATTGCATTGGGGGTGGCTGCGGCATTGCGCTCGCTTGTGACATCCGGATAGCTGGACCCAAAGCACGCTTTGGAATTACACCGGCGAAATTGGGATTGGTATATCCTCTGCATGACACAAAGTTGCTGGTGGATGCAGTGGGGCCATCTCAGGCAAAGCGGATTTTGTTCACTGGCGAAATTCTTGATTCTGAAGAGGCGTTTCGCATTGGGTTGATAACAAAATTGGCGACCAATCCCTATGACGAGGCGATGACCATTGCGGAAGTGATGACGTCGGTTTCATCGCATAGCCAGAAAATGAGCAAGACAATAATCCAGCGCATATTGGATGGGCAAGCGGATGATGATGCTGCCTCGTCCGCGCTTTTTGATGCAGCCTTTGAAAGTGACGACTTCAAGGAAGGCGTCGGTGCGTTTCTGGAAAAAAGAAAACCGGAGTTTTGATATGACGCATGAGTTGCAGCATGGTTCGATATTGGGGGGCGTGGTGACCGTTCCCGATCTTGGCGCTGCACTGCGTGATTATCAGGATGTTTTGGGAATGGAGCTTATTGCGGGTGGCGGTTTTCGAGAAGTTGTTGCCGAAAGCTGGGGGTGCCCCAAAAGCGCCGGTGCGTCCATGGCGGCGCTTCGCCCAACCAGCGGCGCGGATTGCGTCATTCGTTTGATTGAGCAGGAAGATTGCAAAGATTTTAAACCCACGACGACCTATGGATGGGCGGCTTACGAACTGACAGTGCAAGATGTGTTCGGCTGGCCGGATCGATTGCAGGGCAGCGGCTTCGACATTGTTGGCCCACCGAAAGAACTTGAAGGATTACCTTTCTTTGTGCCGATGCAAGTGCTCGGGACGGGAAAGGAACTGATCTACCTCAATGAAGTAAGAGAGCATACGCCGTCGTCGGACCTGCCCAAAGCACGATCTTTGACCGACCATATCTTTATCGTGATACTGGCAACGCCGAACCGCGCCGCGACTGTGGATTGGTACACCAATAAATTAAAGTTGACTCAGGCGGATACCTATACGCTGGAATATTCGATGATAAATGATGCGTTTGGTTTGCCGGCGGGAACAGTATCGGATTTGACAATGGTGCAAAATGGGCGGTTGCCGATTATCGAAGTCGATGACTACCCTTTGGAAGCAACTGTGCGTCCTTGTCACAACGGGATGTTGCCGCCGGGAAATGCCTTGGTCAGCCTTGCGGTCAGAAATCTCGACGAACTGGATGTAGAATGGATTGCCGACCCTCAACGACATGATAGCCCATTTTATGAGGGGCGACGAAGTGCCACCACGATCGGGCTTGCTGGCGAATTGCTTGAGCTGATCGAAATCGGTTAACTGGCTGGCCGGCCGTCAGCGGTCACGTCGGGCGCAAAATTGTCAATATCACGCCATAGCCTCCACTTGCCATCCAGACCTTTCTTGAACACCAGAAACGAGCGACCTTTGACGTCAATGCTATCGCTATTTTTCGGCGTGATGGTCATCCAATATTTTGCTGTCAGGTAAGCCCGCTTGCCTTCCACAATGATTTCCTCATTTGCAAAATCTATCGTGACCTGATTGCCCTGTGACTTGTTTCGTCCCAGAAAACCAAGGATGGCGTCGACACCTTTTTGCGGGAGCGCGCGATGTGCCATCAATATGGCATCGGGTTCATACATCGCTCGCATTTGTTCAATCTTGCCGGCCTCGATATGGGACTTCCAATCGTCAGCCCACTGGATAATGTGCTTTACGTCATCGGCCTGTGTCGCTGTCATCGGTGGCTGGCTTTCGGCGGGCAGCGGTGACAGAGCAAGCATCGCGCCGATACCGATAAGTATTTTGCATATAGATTTCATTGCTTTCTATCCTTCGGCGGGCCTGTGTTGACCGGCTTGCCATTGTTTCGCCGAATACAGATTGCTGGCGGACTCGAACGGTTTGTCCTCTAGCTGTGTTGCGAGACTGTCGTTCCAGCGGTTGAGAAAACCGAACATAGAAATAACCGCGATAATTTCGGTTTGCTGCCGGTCAGTATAATGCGCCTTTAAAGCATCGAAATGAGCATCGGTGGACGCGTTGGGAACTTGTCCAGCGACAAAAGCAAGGTCAAGCGCAGCGCGTTCGGCTGCATCGAACAGGTCGCTATTTTGATAATCCCAGACCTCCTTCACCTTCTCTTCGGCTACATTTAGATCGCGTGCACCCAATGTTGTATGTGCTTTGCAATATTGACAGCCGGCCGCAGCGCTTACGACCGCGCCGATCAGGCGCTTGAGACCATTGTCAATGTCGCTCTCCCCATAGATAACCGATACAAGCCCGCGAAAGGCAACGAGCAATTCGGGCCAATGGGCCATCGTCATGACGGAATTGGGAACATATCCCATCAGGTTTTCGGAGAATTTCAGTGCGGCCTGGGTTTCGTCCGGCAGCTGTTCCATGGTCAGGGGAGTAATTCTCGTCATTTTCCGGCCTCCGCGATGCTGCTCTCATAAAATTCTGTGATATTGCCATCCGGGTCTCGCACGGCAAACAGGTTCGCGGTGCCGATATGCGCGATCTCTACGTTCTTCGATCGATAGGCGATGTCGACGCCTCGCTGCACCAGCAATGCGCGATAGGCCGCGAGGTCATTGACCGGATAGCGCACCGAAATAATCCCCAGATTTGGAAGGCGTGCGCGACTAGAAAAATCCCGCCCTTCAAAGCCCACAAATTGCATCAACTCCATTCGGCCGGTCTCGCCCGGCGCATGATGCACCACCGCGGCGCGGCGCGGGATAGAGGTGGTGAGATTGATCGGTATGGAAAAATTCGATGTGGTCGGCTGTGGATCAAGATAGTCGGCATTGAACAATAGTCCAAGGCCCAGTTTTTTACGGTAGAAATTGAGCGAAGTTTCGTGGTCGCGAACCATCCGCATGCTGTTAAAGCTCTGGCTCATCTTCCCGACCGGAAAGGCGGTGAATTCCGGAGCGATCCTTTCATAGACCGCGATGTTCATGCCATGCGGCCCCTGCAGCACCACGTTGTTTAAATCCGATGCGCCAAAGCTGAAGCGATAGGGTTCGCTCTCCGCCCACCAGCCATATTCCAAGGCGGCGTCGAACAAGGCATCGACATCATGCGAACGGATCATCAACGAGAATATTCCGCCGGTGTCCCATGGGCGCGCCGCGGGCCGGACGGGCTTTTGCTCTCCCGCATCGTCGATTTTTACAAACCGGATACAACCGGTATCCGATTGCGGTGCGCATATCAGGCGATAGCGCCCTGATGATTTGGAAGGCAGGTTCCAATAATTCAGTTCGGTTCGGTCTATCTTGGATTCCCCGACGATCCGCCACTCTCCATATTCGATAAACAGCCTGGATGCGTCATCAAGATCACGAACACTGACAACCGCTTCGCTCCATGGTGCAATTTTTTGCGCCTGGGCAGGGGTGTGAACGGGGGCAAGCAATCCGGAAATCAGAACAAGTGATATCCAGAAATATCTTACCATGCTTTCCCGCCCACCCATTCACCCGCCACCCCCCGAAATTCGGCGATCTTAACATCCTGCCAGATACCGGCGGCATAATAGGGATCCTGCTCTAGCATCGTTTGTGCCGCCGTTTCGCTTTCTGCTTTAACGAGCAACAGTGATCCAATAACCGTCCCTTCGGAATTTTTCATCGGCCCGGCAACGGCAATTTGATCCATGACCTCTTCGACATGGGTGAGATGGGCTGAAAGCGTTTCTTGCCGTATGGCGGCCGTACCGGGTTTATCGGTACAATAGATCGAAAATATTTTCATAGGCTGTCTCTATCCAGAAATTTCAATATCTCATGTGCGGTTTCGCAAGCAGCTTCGTCGAGCACTGCGCGCTTAATCTCCAATCGCTCCGTCAGCTTCGCATGTGCGATCAAATCGGTTGCCCGACTTGTGACGTCCGGCAATGCCAATTTGCCGATGCTGGTGGGCGCTGCCAGCGACATTTCGACCGCGACCAGATTGCCGGTGCGGAAACCCATTACGTCTACCGGAATATTTTGAGATAGTTCGGCAGTTAGCGCAAGCATTGCTTCGGCATATTCCAAAATCGCTGGTTGCGATTTGAAAATATCGGACCCGCCATGTCCGGGATAATCGGGCGCAATAACCCGGCGGCCCTCTGCAAGATGCGGCATAATCGCGGTAAATGCTAACCCGCTAAACAGAGCGGGGTGCAGGCAATAGAGATCGGGTTTTGATGGTACATGTACCGGCTCACTCATGCGCCAATAAATTTGATCAAATGGTCCGTTTGAATAACCCTTCCTCATTCGCTGACGGCACGCAATTTAACCATCTGTTCGCGATATAATCTGCGTGTAGTTGGCATCATCAGGAATGGTACAAGGCCGAAGATAAATGGCACACATGCAACCGCATATCGGATATTTTCTTCACCAAACACACTGCTGGATAGTTCTCCAACAACAATCGGACCCAGCGAACCGAACCAGCTAATTGCGAGATAATAAAGCGCCACAACCTGTCCCCTGATTTGGGCAGGGGTGATCACCAGAAGCGATGTGACACCGATTGCCGATACGATTCCGATGCCGACGGTGTTTATGCATAATATTGCAAATGCGAGCCCGCCTGTCGGCATGAACAATGGGATTGCCGCGCTTGGAACCATGATGAAAAAGCCGATAAACAAAATTCGCAAAGACGCATCCTGCACGCCTTTTTTTGTCCACCAGTCAGACCAGCTGCCCATTATCATCATGTTCACAGGTCCGATAATGAGCAGCGCAATGCCGTTGATATAGGCGTATTTTTGTGCCGACCAGCCCCATGTTCGTTCAAATGTCGGGGCCAGAAATCCCTGACTATATGCGATTGTCGTCATCGTGCAGATGATTAGGACGAACCCGATATAGAGCACTTTGTTGCGCCAGACATATCGAAGCGCGTCGAGAAAACCGCTGCCTCCGATGATGTCAGGGGCCGCTGCGGCCGGGCGCCGGGCAGGCTCTTTCATGAATAGGAAAAATGATGCGAACAATAGGCCGGGCAGGCCAACAATGATCAGGGTGAAGCGCCATGGCGAGAGTTCGCCGAACAATGGTAGGGATTGGCTTCCGCTGGAAGCGGTCCATGCAATAACCGCGCCGCTGAGCAGTGAGGCAAGCCCCGCGCCGATGGGCAAGGCCGATGAATAAAAGGCGATGGGTTTGCCGCGTTTCTCGGTGGGAAAACTGTCTCCGATAATGGAAAATGTCGCCGGACTAAGCGTGGCCTCACCGACACCCACGCCCATACGGGCAGCGAATAGTTGGACAAAGTTTTTGGCCGTGCCGGTGGCGACTGTAGCTGCGGACCACAGGGCAATACCTACAGAAACAATCCAGATGCGTTTCCTCCGGTCAATCAACCACCCCATGAAAATACCGACAAATCCGTAAACCAGAGTGAAGGCGCTCAGCAGCCAGCCGATGGATCGGTCCGAGAGATCAAATTCAGCCTTTATCGGTTCGATCAACAAGCCCAATATATATCGGTCAACGAAGCTGAAAATATAGGCGCCGGTCAGCATTACGACCAGAAACCAACCGGCGGCTGCGCTGGGATAGGGTTTGGCGCCCACTTGCGGCACCGTATCTTCAGAGATTGGATTGCTGCTCATGATTGGGTATCCGGTATGATATATATAACGATCAGGTTGTCATCGAAATCAGCAATGCCAATCTCGCGGCCGGTCCGGCCGTCATGCGTCTGAAGACGACCTTCCTCATATACTTTCAATCCAAGGGCGCGGCTCTCGGACATCACCTTGTCGGGGTCTGCCACATCAAGCACGATTGCGCTTCTTCGCGGATATGGCACCTGATCCAGCGGCACGTTTTTGATTCCGGATAACGCCATCACACGCGGCTGTCCGGGCAAGGAAAGGATCACGAAATCCAGCTCTGCACCATCAGGTATTTCGAATACCCGAATCGAATAGCTATCGGGATTGTGACCCTTGCGAAATGTTACCTCAAATCCCAACACGCCCTCGTAAAACGTCAGCGCTTTGTCGATATCCGCAACAACAAAATTTCCTCTTTGAAATCGCGTTTGTTGTTTTTCAATCATAACTATTCCCTAGAGCCATTCTGTTGGTTCGCCGCGGACGGAACAGCATTGCTTTCCCACATTGCCGCCATAATAAAGATTGGCCAGCGCGCGCGGCATATGTTGAAATCCCTGTTCCACGTCCTGAATTGGTTGTAGTTTTCCTTCGTGAATCCATCCGGCCAGTTCGTCCATGACTTTGTGCCATCTGTGTAGATGATTATAGACGAAAAAGCCCTGCATGCGTGTCTCGGTAGCTCGCACGCGGGTGTAGTTTGAAAGTTTGAATGGCGGGTCACGGGTA
Organism: uncultured Sphingomonadaceae bacterium; assembly: GCA_938003725.1. Classification (GTDB taxonomy): domain Bacteria; phylum Pseudomonadota; class Alphaproteobacteria; order Sphingomonadales; family Sphingomonadaceae; genus Parasphingorhabdus. Next base: position 8,051 of record CALKXX010000011.1, read on the forward strand.
TATTCGCTGATCGAACCGCACAGAACCACTCTGCTGCCGAGCCGGAGTCGTTCCAGACAGGCCTCTAATGTCTCCCCGCCGACATTGTCGAAATATAGATCAATGCCCTGTGGACATCGTTCATCCAGGTTTGATCCAATATCCTCTGATTTATAGTCTATGGCTTGGCTGCATCCATGATCCAAAATAAATCTGCATTTTTCAGGTCCGCCGGCTATGCCGATGACATTGCATCCAGCCACATTGGCGGCAATTTGACTTACGATGGAACCAACACCGCCTGCCGCGCCGGACAGAACCATCTGGTCACCTTCTTTTGGATCACCGCAAGCGAACAGGCCCGCATGGGCAGACAGTCCTGTCATCCCCAGTGCGCCCGTTCCCAGTGCAGCAGGCAGGCCGTTTTGGGGCATGCGGAAAAACTTTTCCTGCTCGGTCATTTTTGATAGTTTATAGGTCTGCCAGCCCATTTGCCCCTGAACAATCTCGCCTTCATGCCAGTCCGGGTGGCGCGATTTTATGACTTGAGCCACGCCGCGTCCATGGATCACATCCCCTGGTTGCAGCACGGCCTCTCTGGCCGCGCCGGTCCCCTGCATATAGAAACGCATCACGGGCGCCAGACCAAGATAATGTGTCTTCAATAGCACTTCACCTTCGCTGGGCTGCGGAATATCAGTGACTGACCATGTAAAGTCGGTTGGTACCACATTGCCGACAGGGCGGGCCGCCACTCGCCATTGATAGTTTGCCTCGTCGTCAATCCACTTGTCCGCCGCGAAGGCGGTAAACACTTCCAATGGGGCGGAATTCATGCTCACGCGTCGTGCACTTTTACAATCTGATTCACTTCATAGAAATAGCCGTCCAGATCCCAGAAAGAACACCCGATCATATCCTTCCTGCGACTATCTGCGCCAGTGACCTGCCACTCGCGTGGTTCGCTGTGAATGCGAGAGCCAAGTTTGCGGGCGCGTTCGACTGCGCCTTTTGCATCGCTGGATTGCACAACAAAAATTGGTGCACCGAATTTTATCTCTGTCGGCAATTCGTCCGGAGCATCCATCTTGGGGTCGAGCCATTCCAGCAAGCCGATCATGCCGATCAGGTCATCTTCGCATTTCAAAATTATCAAACGTGTTTGATCGCCTTTTTTTCCAGCGGCCAATTGTGTCTCTGATAACGTGAACGGTGTGTCCATCCACTTTGTCATGCCGAATACGGTTTCATACCATATAGAAGATTTGTCGCCGTCCCGAACCATCAGCGTTGTACGTTTGATAATATCAGTCATTGATTTTTGGACTTTCAATAAGAAGGACCTGGCAATCCGCGACGCCGTGGCGCAGTTTTTTTGCTTCCGTATATTCCGGGCTGTTCCAGAATTTTCGCGCGGTTTCTTTATCAGCCCATTCGGATATGACCATCGAGGCACTCATCCCGCCCACAAATGCGCGGCGACCAATCATGTGGGGCAATGGGTTGATCATATCGCTACACGGATCATGGGCGCATTCTTTTTGCAAACTAACCGCGAAAATTGGTCTTTGTTACGTCGGAGGGGCGTTCAGAACCGATCACGGTGCAGCTTGCCTGCATTGAGCGGAGGTTAATACCAACTCTGCTGGCGTTGATATCCGCCCAGCTATAGCTTATCGCGCGGTCTGGATCGTCCGGTTTGTGAACATAGAGGACAAGGCTGGGGCGGTTGGTACTCGGCGGCGGCCAGTATACCGCGCGCATTCGCAATATGATTTCATCCGCGCCCGTATCTCCGCCTCCGACCCGCACGCGGCCGCCCTGGTCGTGCATTGATAGTTGGCGCGCGAAATACCAATCGATGCCGCCATCTTCTTTCGCAACTTTCTTGGGCACAGCCGCCCAGCATTCGACGGAACGGGCACGTTTGAGGATTATCTCTGCGCCGTCCGTCATCCGCATTGTCAGACCATCATCGCTGATCTTCACAATCTGATATTTCTGCTGGCAAAGTTTACGATTCTGTACCTTGCTATAGATCCAACTATCTTCGCCCCGTTCAAAAAAACGAGAACAGGTGCCTACGGTCACAATATCCCGGTCATCACCGATAGAGATCGTTATGGATTGCGGTTTCGATAATGCGGTTCCATAAGCATCAATCTGTGAAACCGTCATTACGCCGGCAATCTCTTCGATCTTCAGGGATAGGGCCGGCGGGGCAGTCCTGCCTGCGTCCGTCTCGAAATAAACCTGCTCTTCATTGCTGAAAACTCCGGTCAACCGTTCCTGAATAGCGGGGGGCTTTTCATGCTGTGCGATCGACGCAAGCATGGCGAGCCCGGTGGTGAATAGCATATCCAATCCTTGTCTTGCCGAAAATATGTCCGGACAAGTCTAGCATTAAATCTGGCGATGGCAATCTTACTTGTGGATATTACGCAGCGGTAAGTTTTGGCTCCATGGGGGCCGGGAGCCCCGTTTCTGCCAAACAGTTTTCACGCAGGGTTGCAATATCCCCTCCGAAATTGAAGGGGCCATCGGTCGGGCTGCTCTCGCTTGCCATCGTTTCGCGCAGAACCTGGGTCGCAGCCTGATCGACGGAGCCATCGCTGGCTATTACCACCCCGTAACGCTGTGCTCCTTCGGCGGTGACCAATCCCTGCCGGATTTCCAGCGCAACCAATTCCGGATCGCGTTCCAACGGGTTGCCCCAACCGCCGCCGCCCCAGGTAATGAAATGGAGCAGATCACCTTCCTCGACTTCAATACCGTCCTGTTTGTTGCCGACAACGGTTTTGCTGCCATCCACACGTTCAAGTATTTTGGTTGCCCGTTCGCCTGGATCGCCGCCATTGACGCCCCAAGGATAGGTGAACCAGCGGTCATCATGGATGGCGACCGTGCCGGGCTCCAGAAAGCGGTAAGTCATGTGAATACCGTTACCGCCGCGGAAACTTCCCGCGCCGCCGCTATCCGCTTTCGCTTCGTAACGTTCGATCCGCAGCGGGAAATATTTTTCGAGAAACTCATTCGGGACATTGGTAAAGCCGGGCCATAGCGAATGACCGTCGGGGCCGTCGCCAAATGGTTTTCCCGGAATGCCGCCGAAACCGATCTGGAACAGCTGAAACCAATCGCCGGCCTTGTCAAACCCGGAATACATCAAATGCGGGCTGGACGAGAAACCGGCACCGCATAAAAATTCCGGTGCGCGTTGGCCCAACAGACCGCCCAATATATCGAATATGCGCCCCAATGCATGGGTGCGCCCGGCCAGAGCGGCGGGATATTTCGGCTTCAGCAAAGACCCTTCCGGGATGCGGACGTCAACCAGGTCATAAAACCCGTCGTTGAACAGGATTTGCGGGTCAAACACCATTATCATGTAGATGCCGAAGAACATCTTGAACATATTCTCGTTGAGATAGAAATTTATTGAGCTGGACGCCTGCGGGTCGGTGCCGTCAAAATCGAGGATGACTTTGCCGCCCTCTCGCCACATCGTACAGTTGATTTTATAGGGGCCATATCCCACACCATCGTCACAGATATAGTCCGTAAAGCTAACCGGATCTTCGCCCACCGAATCCTCAATGAGTTGCTTCATCGCCCGGTGATTACGCGCCAGCAGCATATCGGTGGCCGACGCCAGTTCATCTTCGCCAAACCGTTCGCACATTTCAACGACACGCCGCGCCGCGACCCTGCAAGAGGCAATGAGCGCGTTCAAATCGGCGGCACACCAATCCGGCTTGCGACTCTGATGCAGAACCACTTTCACCATCTCTTCGTTATACACGCCCTTTTGGTAAATTTTGACCGGCGGAATACGGACACCTTCCTCGAACACGCTCTTGCTGTCGATGGGAATCGACCCGGCGACTTTGCCGCCAATGTCCGACTGATGCCCAAACATCGCGGTCCACGCGACCAACCTGCCGCCGCGATATACGGGCAACAATACTAGCCAGTCGTTGTTGTGGCTGACGGCGCCTTCACAGCTATATGGGTCGCTTAGGAAGATCATGTCACCTTCCTCAATCGTGCCCGGATAGCTGCGCAGGAAGCCGTCGATAAAGCTTCCAAATTGTCCAACAATCATTTTGCCGTCACGGTCAGCAATCAGGGGAAACGCATCCCCCTGTTCGCGGATGCCGGGGGACATGGCGGTACGCACCAGCGTTGCATCCATTTCAATGCGGGCATTGCGCAGCGCGTTTTCCATGATGTCGAGTGATACCGGATCAATATCGACCTGATTGAAGGGCGCAGTATTTGTTTCGATAATCTGTGCGGGCATTATGCTTCTCCCTGAGCAGCTTGATCAACCAGATTGATGATGAGATTGCCGTGGTCATCAACGACCGCCTCGCAGCCGCTGT
>CALKXX010000012.1 GCA_938003725.1 uncultured Sphingomonadaceae bacterium
GACGAAGATGTTGCCAATGAAGGCGCCGCCACACTCGAGAAATTGGCAGACCGTGCTGATAAGGACAAAGTCCAGGCGCTGCTTTCTGGTGAGGCCGATAATCTAGATGCATATTTAGAAATTCATGCTGGTGCAGGTGGAACGGAAAGCCAGGATTGGGCTGAGATGCTGTTGCGCATGTATCAACGCTGGGCAGAAGGGCGGGGCTATAAGATTTCCATGGTTGATTATCAGGCTGGCGATCAAGCTGGCATCAAGTCGGCCACTTTAGAGATAAAGGGCGACAACGCCTATGGTTTTGCAAAAACCGAAAGCGGCGTGCATCGGCTGGTGCGCATCTCACCTTTTGATAGCGCCGCAAAACGCCATACCAGCTTTTCGAGCGTTTGGGTTTATCCGGTAATCGATGACAGTTTCGAAGTAGAGATTAACGAGAGCGACTTGAAGATCGACACCTATCGTGCTTCTGGTTCCGGCGGTCAGCATGTTAACACGACCGATAGTGCGGTTCGGATCACACACCAACCGACCGGCATTGTAGTGGCGTCGCAAAATGACCGTAGCCAGCACAAAAATCGCGCCACCGCGATGGGCATGTTGAAGGCACGTTTATTCGAAGCCGAACTGCAACGACGCGAGGCCGAAGCGACCGGGGAATATGAAGCCAAAACCGAAATTGGTTGGGGTCATCAGATCCGCAGCTACGTTTTGCAACCCTATCAGATGGTAAAGGACCTGCGTACCGGTGAAACATCAAGCGCCCCCGGCGACGTACTGGACGGCGGTCTTGATTCCTTTATCGCCGCCGCCCTCGCCCAGCGCGTGACCGGCGAAAAAGTCGATGTTGAGGATGTGGACTAGAGCAGAAAGTCTCCGTCTACAAATGCACCGATGCTTTTCATCGCCGGACCGTCGGTTGCGCCGACAAAGTCCGCTTGGGTCAGATCAATCACGCCATCCAAGCGGATCGCGAAATCGGCCGTTCCGTCGCCGTCCGTGTCGCCCTGTATCAGAGTGAAGGCGTTGCCGCCCTGCTCGAAACGCAGTTCGCCGGCCGTTCCGCTGAAATCTTCATCAGCGATCAGTGTGAAGGCATCATTCGCACCGCCGTCAATCGCATCAATTGCGCTTAGGTCAATTACATCGCCATCCGTTTGACTAAAGTCCCTTACGCGGTCAGCCGTAACGCTGGTAATTCCCGGAGCCAAAGATGCGGCATCAAAAACAAATGTATCGGCATCAGCACCGCCGCTTACAATATCGCGCCCTGCACCGCCATCAATCTCATCTTCTCCGGCATCGCCAAACAGTTGATCTAGTTGAGCTCCACCTGACAAAATATCGTCATCATCACCGCCATTTAGGACGTCAAAGCCATCGCCGCCATTGAGTTGGTCCATGCCGACGTCACCGTTTAGCGTGTCATTGCCCGTATCACCGTTCAAAACATCATCATTGTCTCCGCCATTCAATATGTCGGACAGGGCACCGCCGTTTAGCGTATCATTTCCGGTGCCGCCGTTCAGCGTATCGTTACCATTTTCGCCATTCAATATGTCATTGCCACCCTCGCCGTTGATGATGTCATTGCCTGTGCGACCGAAAACCGTATCCATACCATCGCCGGCATCGATAATATTATTCGCGCCTGAGCCAGAGATTACATTATCCAGTTCATTCCCCGTACCATTGATCGCGGCGGCTCCGAACAGCTGCAGATTTTCTACGTTTGCTGCCAACGCAAAAGAGATATTGGCGCGAACAAGATCGGTTCCCTCTCCCACATTCTCGTTAATAGTATCGCTGGCATCGGCGAATTGATAAATATCATCGCCCGTTCCGCCGTTTAGAATGTCCGCGCCAGTACCGCCGTTCAGCCGGTCATTACCACCCTCACCGTTAAGCGTGTCGTTATCCTCAAAACCGTTCAGAACGTCGTCATCAGCACCTGCAAATAATATATCGGCACCAGCCGTACCTTCTAGGCTGTCGCCGTCGCTATCCGCGCCGTTCACCGTAATGGTGACTGTCGCGGTATCATCGCCGTTCAATTCATAGGTAAATGTTTCCAGAAAGCTTGTGTTGCTTGCTCCTGAAGCGGGACCCGGTAGTTCCGTGAAACTTCCATTGGGATCATAGCTAAATGTGCCGTCTGCATTTACCGTGAGCAACGCGCCCGAAGCCAAGGTGATTTGTGCGCCTACATTGGCCAACAGTCCATTTACCTGAGTTATTGTAAGAGGGTCATCTGCATCCGTATCCGCCGTCGTCGGATTGGCGTCAAACAGACTTAGCCCGGTGCCAATCGCTGTATTCTCGTCGGTTGCAAACGCGTCGTCAATTGCCTCTGCTGCGGCATCAAAGGTTTGACCGGTATTTACCCCGCCAAATGTATTGGCCATTTCAGCAGCCCAAGTGAAGTCTTCGGCCTGTGTTCCCTGTCCGACACGCTGAAGCGAGAAACCGACTGGTGTTGTACTGGACTCCTCGACGCCAATGTCTGTGCTAACCATCCCGTTGGCCGGTCCATCGGCCGCCGTTATCACGCCTTCATAGCTCAGGAATTCGACCACGGTTCCGGTGTTGTCGACCAGAGCAAAACCATCCGGAGCACCATTTTGAATGCCGGCTTGCGCAAAGGACAATGTGCCATAGCCATTTTGTTGATCGGCGATCGTACCCGATAGATTTATTGTCGCATAAACCCGGCTGCCATTCCCGTTATAGAGCGCGATTGTCCATCCTGTCAGATCGGTTCCTGCCAGCCCCGCAACCTCTATGGACTCTGCAGTATCGCCGCCAACATTGTCATAGTGAATTTCATTGAAAAAGGTTTGCATGTTCATATTTCTCCGCAGCGGTTCACGATACCGGTCTCGCTTCAAATAGCCGGATTAAGTGCCAAAATACTGGCGAGCAGGTGGCACATCGTCAACTGGAACAAGCCAAACCGTGTAGATTTTACAATCTTTGCAAAAGAAGTCGATACCAATGGCTGTGCATCACAATAGCCGATTATCAAGGATATTTTCCTAGCTCTCAATGAAGCATTTCCAGGATTGTGCCTGAAGGCAGCGAGGCGGCATATTTATCTACCGGCAGAAACTCGTTGATAGCCACGGGCGGGTAGCCTAGTTTCACCATATGCCTGCCCTATCTGCCCTTTCGATCCGATCAATTCTTGGCATCAGTCTTTTGCTGGGACTATCTGCGACCGTGACCGCGTGCAAACGACTGCCGGATGAGGATTCCGGACGGCCGGAAACGGCACGCGCCTATCCTCCGGCATCAAGACCGGTGGCCGCTTTGGCCGGGAACCAGTGGTCGACCGAAACCGCGCGCGACAAACGCGGCGAAGCAGAAGAAATCATGAAAGCCGCCGGATTGGAACCGGGAATGACCGTCGCGGATATCGGCGCCGGTGAAGGATATTATACCGTTCGGCTTGCAGAAAAAGTTGGCACAAATGGCCGCGTCTTGGCTCAGGATATCGACCAAGAGGCAATTGATCGACTAGCCGAACGAGTTAATCGCGATGCACTGGATAATGTTTCCATCAAACTCGGAGCTGGCGACAATCCACGATTACCCAAGAATAGCTTTGACCGGGTATTTCTGGTCCATATGTATCATGAAGTCAGGGAGCCATACGCATTTTTATCTCGCCTGCGCCCTGCGATAAAGGCGGACAAAGATGCCAAGGGTGAAGTTATTGTCGTGGATGTGGATCGCCCCTTTGCTGAACACGGCATTGCGCCGAAACAATTATTTTGTGAATTCGAGGCGGTTGGCTATGAGTTGATCGGGTTTATGGAACGTCCGGAATTGGGCGGTTATTTCGCACGGTTCCGGCCAGCCGGCGACGCCCCGTTACCAGGAAATATTATACCCTGCGCACTGCAGGAATAACTGGACCATATGATGTTTCAAGCTGCGACGTGATTTGAATTTGCACGCTGTCCTGCCTTTGCCTTGCGGTAAAGTCTTTTCCAATGTTGACGGTCTCTTTGGGGCATTGTCTCGTCCCCTGCACGGTCACGTAAAACAATGACGGTTTCTTCTCCATATTTGGAGAACAGTCTTTTAACTTCCAACGTGTCTTTCGCTCGACGTTGCTTCGATTCAAATAATGTAAACATTGCTAGTCCCGGATTATTTTGCGCCCCGGTGCGAATCGCTTTACAGGATTTTACCTCCATTTTGAAGCGAGTTTACAATATTTTTGAGAGAACTGTCCGCAACGGGCTTACGCAGCAATGACCCGTTTACGTTCATCATCATAGATATCAGCTGAGAGCGATGCCATAACGGTATATCCGCTGTCTCCGCGACCACGGCACATACGCTTTGATACGCGGGTTTCTTCGCCATCGATAATCGCAACATCAGTAATGTTCAGGCATTTGCTGCCATTCGGTTCCGTGTTCAACGCCGTAACTGTAGAAGATCCGGACACCCCTTTTCTGGAGGGGCTCTGCCAATTTGCAACTGCGCCTACTTCTTCTTTTTCGGTAACTTCAATCGTCGCCTTCGCTGCTTCCTTTTGTTCATCTGCAGTAAGCTGACAAGCTATCTCGCCAACAAGAACGGCTCCAAAGCCACTGGAAATTATAGTACCAACGGTTCCAAGACCAGCTGCATCACCAACGACGCCGCCCAATATCCCACCGAGCAAACCGCCACCCTTGCGCGCATTTTTGCACTTTTGCGGACTTTTGCCTTTGTCAGCCTTTTGTTTTTCGTCGCCTTCTTCTTTTTTGGGCTTTGCTCTTTTTGCCGAGCTGTCCGGAACAGCATAGCCATTACACCCGGAGTTGAAGCAAAAACGATCTTGCAAATAAGCACGGTCATCCTGATACCGTTTTTCCGTGGCTCGATAATCGGTCAGATTTACCCCGTCCGGATTGGAGTCGCCATGCTCCTGCATCATCTCCGCATAGAAACGATCACGCGTTGCCGCTTTATATTCCATCCGGCCCGCGACTTTATCGGTATAAATTTTGGAAATCTCATTCTGATGCTCGATCATGCGTTCCCGAAATGGTGTCAGAATTTCGGAGTAAAATTGATCCAGCAATTTGGTGCAGCGCGTCGTATCATCGGCACGATCAAATGGTGCATCGATTTTTTGCCAGTCCTCTCGGCAATCTGGGTAGGTGGAAATGTCCAGTTTTGGTGTCGGCGGCAATTGAGGCACATCTGGCTCGGCTGCCGTTGGTGCCACATAAGCAAGATCAGCCCCCGATAGCTGCGGCGCTGTCTCAGCAGCGTCCTGAGGTCGGTTGGGAGGCATTCGCGCTGGCTGCGCCGTCGGCTGATTGTCAATTTCCGGTTGGCGTTCCTGCGGCAGCGGTGTGGACGGGGGCTGTACTTTCGCCAGCGCAATCTGTGGAGATGCTTCGGTCTTTGGTTCAATTGATGGCGGTTGCTGCGCTACATCCGGCTCGGGTGCCGGCGCTGTAATTTTTTGTGGCTCTGGTTTTTGCACAGTCGATACCGGTGGTCTCTGGCTAACCGTCAATGGATTGGGAGTCGTCAACCGAGTTATATTCTCAGCCGCCATATCGGCAAATAATCCGTTGGGGAATTCGCCAAGATAAGCGCGGAACCCGCCAATGGTATTGGCTGAGACGGCGCCCCTCCACATAAGGGCGTCCAATCCAGCACGATTAACGGCATCATTGGCCGGGGGTCGCTGGACAACTGCCGGAGCAGGTGCAGGCAAAGGTGGCGGTTTACGCACCAAATAGACAGGTGTTCCAGTGATGCTCGCACTGACAAATGGCCGTTGGTTCCCACCGGTTGCGGACAGGACATCATCCCTTACCGCTCCGCCCAGTAATTGTATGGGCAGATCCGGCTGGGGCAGTCTCTTGGCGAGCGATGTTGCGAAAGGCGAATTGTCATCATCGCCATCCGTTGCCGTTTGCCCCGGCGCAGCTGCATATATCACGAGCACATCATCGGCTTCGATCCCAATCAAGCCGCGTGCAACCGCTCTGCGCCCCGACTTCCATGATCGACCAAAGGGGTTGTTGCGGCATGCGTCGAGAATAACCATCCGGATCTGTGCCCCGTCCAGCGATTCCATTACACGTTCAAGATTGATCGACTCATACGGCAAGTCGAAACTGGACTTTAGCTCTGCATCAACCGGAATAAGCCAGTTTTTCCCCTGCCCCTCTATTCCATGGCCTGCATAATAGATCATCGCAACTTCGGCACCATTTGCCTTTTCCCGAAAGTTCCTGAGTGCGCGCTGAAAGTTTTTCTGCGAAAGGTCGCGCGCTACGATGACGTCGTCAAAACCCGCCCGTTCGGCAGACGCCGCGACCAGCTTTGCATCGTTAACGGGGTTATCGAGGGAACCGGTCTTCTCATAATCTGAATTGCCGATGATGAGTGCAACTTTGCGCGCATCCGCATCTGCCGACCATAGCAGCAGCATATATATGCCGATTGCCAGCCAGCTTCTGACCATGATTCCCCCCAAAGTTACCCGTTTTTGTGCCGTACACCGCCTGCTACCCGCAACGCCGGGGTTGCGCAAGAGAAGGCGCAGCTGCTTTTTGGTTCTATTTGGTACAAAAGTCTATGATCCACAGCATAGCTTGTGACACGGTTCTGGTTAGATTATAGGTCAGTTGGATCAGATATCAGGATAATATTATGCGCAAACTCACCAATATTTTTGCGATTTCGATCGCTGCCCTGATGCTTCAAGGAAATGCGGCTCCTGCGGTGGATCCTGACAACCCCACCTGTCCGGCAGAGCCCAATTGGTCAGCCAACACCGCAATGACCCTCACGCCCGTCGAGAAGGATGGCGCAAAAATACTCTTGGCCGAGGGCGTGATCGACGCTGGATTGCCCGATCGGTTGCGCAAGACACTAAAAGAAAACCCCGACATATTGGAAATATGGCTGAGATCGCCAGGCGGCGATGCTCGCGCAGGCAATGAAGCGGGGCGCATTGTTCGAGAAACCAGCGGCGCCATGATTACACGTGTGCCAGCTGGTTGGACCTGTTTCAGTGCGTGCAATTTTGTTTTCATGGGCGGCAGAGCGCGGATGATCGACAAAGGTGGCCATTTCATGGTGCATATGTTCACCATGACCGGTAATCGGAATGCCATTGATTACAGCGTGGAAATGGGCACGGATTCTACTGTCGAATTGATCGGCGAAGTAGAACAGGAAAGCGCTCTTCTCGCGACCGAAGATAACGACTTTCTGATCCGTATGGGCGTATCGAGGAAACTGCTGACCGACATCATGTATCGCCAAAAAGCGGTAAAGACCGAAGGCTCCGATCAATCCACTCGCCGGTGCCTGACACGGGAAGAAGCCTTCAAATATAATGTCACCAATATAGGCGGCTAAGCTTAATTATCGTCACCCATTTTTAATGCCGCAATAAAGGCTTCTTGCGGAATGCTGACATTGCCATATTCGCGCATCTTGGCTTTGCCTTTTTTCTGTTTTTCCAACAGCTTTTTCTTCCGGCTAATGTCCCCGCCATAACATTTGGCGGTCACGTCTTTCCGCATGGCAGAGATCGTTTCACGCGCAATAACTTTTCCGCCGATTGCAGCTTGCACCGGGATTTTAAAAAGGTGACGGGGGATCAGATCCTTCAGTCGTTCACACATATGCCGCCCTCGGCTTTCCGCTGCACCGCGGTGGACGATCATGCTGAGCGCATCCACCGGATCGCCATTGACCATGATGCTCATTTTAACCAAGTCACCGCTTTGCAGGCCAATCTGGTGATAATCAAAACTGGCATAGCCGCGCGAAATAGATTTCAGTCGATCGTAAAAATCGAAGACAACTTCGTTAAGCGGCAATTCGTAGACCACCTGCGCCCGATCGCCGACATAAGTTAGATTTTTCTGCACCCCGCGACGGTCCTGACATAGTTTCAAAATTCCGCCAAGATAGTCATCGGGACAATAGATCGTCGCTTCGATCCACGGTTCCTCAATATCGGAAATCTTCACGACGTCTGGCATGTCTGCAGGATTATGCAAAAATTGCTCCGACCCGTCGTTCATCACCATGCGGTAAACCACCGAGGGTGCAGTTGTGATGAGATCGAGATCATATTCCCGCGTCAGGCGTTCCTGAATAATCTCCAAGTGCAGCAGGCCAAGGAAGCCGCAACGAAACCCCTGCCCCAATGCGGCGCTGGTTTCCATTTCGAATGTAAAGCTGGCGTCGTTCAGACGCAGTTTTCCGATACTCTCGCGCAATTTCTCAAAATCGGCGGCATCAACGGGGAACAGTCCGCAAAAAACTACCGACTGAACTTCCTTGAAACCCGGTAACGGCTCGCTCGCACCATCCTTGACCGTGGTAATCGTATCGCCGACCGCGGTCTGTGATATTTCCTTGATCTGAGCCGTAATAAAACCAATTTCCCCGGCAGCCAGTTCAGGTAGCTGTTCAATTTTCGGCCGCATACAGCCGACCCGGTCGACTAAATGCTCCGTACCCTGAGCCATAAATTTGATCCGTTGCCCCTTGGTCAACACGCCATCGATTACGCGCACCAATATAACGACGCCCAGATAAGGATCATACCAGCTATCCACCAGCATGGCTTGCAGAGGCGCATCGCGGTCCCCTCCCGGAGGCGGTATTTTCGCGACAAGCTGTTCAAGAATATCTTCGATACCAATACCCGACTTTGCCGATGCCAGCACCGCTTCGCTTGCATCTAGCCCGATAATTTCCTCGATCTCATTCCGCACACGTTCCGGTTCGGCGGCCGGTAAATCCACTTTGTTCAACACAGGCAGTATTTCGTGATCATGCTCGATCGACTGATACACATTTGCCAGCGTTTGAGCCTCAACACCCTGCGCAGCATCAACCACCAGCAATGCGCCCTCACAGGCCGCCAAAGACCGCGAGACCTCATAAGCAAAGTCCACATGTCCCGGCGTGTCCATCAGGCTGAGTTCATAGGTCTCACCGTTTTTTGCAGTATAGCTGAGCCGCACCGTTTGCGCCTTGATCGTAATCCCGCGCTCACGTTCAATGTCCATATTGTCCAGTACTTGTTCACTCATTTCGCGCTCGGTGAGCCCACCGGTATGTTGGATCAAGCGGTCGGCCAGCGTCGATTTTCCGTGATCGATATGCGCAATGATGGAAAAGTTTCTGATATGGGTACGGTCTGTCATGGCGCGCAGTTAGCAGGGCTTCGCGGGGTTGTCAGCACAGAAACGTCCTCAAATTTGCTGGTTTCCGCAAAACGCGATAGATAATATCCCGCACAGCAAAACAGGAGTCCTTGAATGACTGAACTCAAACGGTTTCCATCTGATGTTTCTGCAGAGGCGTTGTCCAACGCATTAACATCAGACGGCGCTTGTATTGTCGAGAATGTGCTTGATGCCGAAGCCCTGGAAACACTCAAGACAGAAATCCTGCCCTTTGTCGAGGCGACCGAACCGGGACGCGACGATTTTACGGGGCGCAGGACTACACGTACCGGCGCGCTTGTCGCCCGCTCGGCATCCAGCCGTGATTTGGTGATGAATGATCTGATCCTAAAGGCAGCAAACAGCTTTCTGGGGCCATTTTGTGAGCGCATACAATTGCACCTCATCCAGTTGATCCGGATCATGCCGGGACAGGAAAGACAGCCTCTTCACCGGGATCGCTTGGCATGGGGTGGCTTCATTCCCGCCGAAATGGAACCACAATTCAACACAATTTGGGCAGTCACCGATTTTACGCAAGAGAATGGCGCGACACAGGTGGTACCCGGTTCCAATAAATGGGACGCCGGCAGAACAGCCAAACCGGAAGAGATACAATATGCCGAGATGAAAGCCGGTTCCGTGCTGATCTATTCCGGGTCTGTCATCCATAGTGGTGGCGCAAACCAATCTGATCATGACCGCATGGGGATGAATATTACCTACGCGCTCGGTTGGCTCAGGCAGGAGGAAAATCAGTATCTTTCCTGCCCGCCTCATATTGCGAAAAACTTTGATGCCGATCTTCGGGATTTGCTGGGCTATTGCATGGGCAGTTACGCGCTGGGTTATTTTACGCCGCCAACCGGGCCCGGCGAAAATCCAGAGATTGTTCCGCCGGAATTTCTTTTTACCGGCAAAGCAACGGACTGGAGCGATGGCGGTGATTTGTATGAAAATGTCAGTGAACGAACCAAAGAGCTATTTTGATCAACATAGAGAGAGCGTGTAAACGGCTAGATTACTCCACAAAGATCAGCGAGGTAGCCTTTTCATAGCCTCCAATGGCGGTGAACCAGCCATGGGATGGAATATGGTAACCTGTTCGAAACCTAGGCTATTATAGACGCGGGTATTTGCTGGATTTGAATTTTCAAGATACGCCATTGTTCCTGTTCGGTCACAGGCGTCCAGCACAGGTTCGATCAATTTTCGGCCAAGGCCCCGGCCTCTCCCCTCTTCCACCACGCCGACGGTAAACAGATACGCATGCGATTCTTTGGGGTGATGGCGATCCATGGCGTCGGTCGTTTCTTTCCCGCGCTTTAGTCCGGCAAAGCCGCCGCGCGAGAAGATGGACCAGAGAAACTCTAGGTTGCCACCAAGGGACAAATCGGCCTTTTGGCCCGGCAAAGTCCACATGGTTGCCGCTCGCCCAACGCCATCTTCTTCCAGTATCTGACAAAAGCCATTTGGCGCATAAATATGCTTCGCCATCAGCGTAAATACATGATGCATCGCAGCAAAGTCGTGAAAAAACCAGTTGTTGAAGGGATCGTTCCTAAAAGCATCGGCGGTGATCGCGCCCAATTGAGTAACGCTTTCAGTGCCAACCGTCCGGATACCGTCGAGTACCGCAATGTCCTCTGGAGCCAGTTGCGTGCCTGTGTTAATAGATGCCGCCTTCGTCTTGAAGGAAATCACTGTCATTCTGTGCTGGTCCGCTATTTCGCGCACCGCCGCTATTTCCTGTGTTTCTTCGCGCAGCATTTCGCCGTGCTAGAATTTGGGCTTTTTTGGCTTCCAGACGCGCCAGCAATTCTTCCTTACGGATGGAACGTTTCGGTTCCGTTTCTGGTTTGAATACATCCCAGATCACGGCAGCCTTCGGATCATCGCCCGGCCAGCCTCCAAAGACTCGTTTTCCGCTTTTCCGGTCAACTTTCACCATTCTGATACCGCGCGGCGCCACAAATGGCCTTTTTGGCATACCGGCCATCGCTTCTTGTGCGAACTGTTTAAATATTGGGGCTGCAAGAGTTCCGCCCTGTGCATAACCCCCCATATTTTTCGGTTGGTCGTAACCCAGATAGACGCCAGCCACCATGTCGGGAGAGCCCCCGACAAACCAAACATTGGTAGGTCCGCTTGTGGTCCCTGTTTTGCCGAATAATGGGCGATCCAGACTCTTCAGGTTTTGCGCTGTTCCGCGTGTAATCACGCCTTCCAATATGTTGACCATCTGATAGGCGGTCATTGGATCCATCAACTGTTTTCCGGCAGGTCGCGGCCTTGGCATCGGTTGCCCATCCCACTCTGCCATATTGCAATTGTCGCACTCTCTCTTGTCCGCGCGGAAAATAACTTTGCCGGAACGGTCTTGAACATAGTCAATCACCGTTGGCTGCAATTCGCGTCCATGATTTACCAGCATGGAATAAGCGTTTGTGAGCTTTGCAACAGTTGTGTCACCAGCGCCCAGCGCGAACGCGAGATAGGGCTTATAGTCACCAATGCCCATGGTCTTGATCGTTTTCACGACATTATCCATGCCTGCATCATTAGCAGCACGCACCGTCATCAAGTTGCGGGATTGCTCTACCCCCCAACGTAGGGTCTGCGGACCTGCACCGCCTGCGCCGCCAAAATTTCGAAAACATTTTCGGCCCAATGCCGCCGATTGATAGACACAAAATGGGCTGTCGACGATAATCGACGCTGGTGTCATGCCCTGATCCAGCGCGGTCGCATAAACAAATGGCTTAATGGTAGAACCCGGTTGTCGTTCCGCCTGAGTTGCACGGTTGAACGAACTCATACGGTCATCAAAACCACCTTGCATCGCCCAAATACGGCCATTGCGGGGATTTTGGATCACCATTCCACCAGAAACTTTTGGTACGTTACGCAAGATATAATTGCTGCCGCCTGCTGGACTGACGGCAATAATGTCACCCGCTTTCAGAGCATTTGGTACTGAGCCTATGCGGCCGGTTGTGCCGTTTTTAAATCCGATTTCCGCTCCGTTGCCGGTGCGCCTCACCGCAACCGCAATTTGCCAATTGTCATAGTCAGTATCAATGAAGGTAGAGGCCAGGCGCTGTGCCCATTTATCATCAATCTCAATTTTGTTGATTGGACCGCCCCAACCTTTGCCCCGCGCATATCGCAACAATCCGGTGCGCAATGCGTTCTTGGTATGGGTTTGCAGCTCAGGGTTCAGCGATGTCCGCACCCACAGACCGCCAGAATAGACGCTATAAGGGCCGGCCTCTTCATTTTCGCCAAATTGTTCGATCAATTGACGGCGCACTTCCTCTATGAAATAGCCTCCGACACGTTCAAATCGGGGACCTTGGCTCCGCACTGCACCCAAAGGTTGCGCAACGGCATTGCTATATTGCGCCTGTGTGATCCAGCCATTTTCTTCCATCTCTTTCAAAGCCCAATTGCGGCGATTTACGGCACGCTGTTCGTGGCTTTCCGGACGATAGTTGGATGGTCCTTTTGGCAGAATCGCAAGATATGCCATTTCATGCAGCGCCAGCTCGTCCACATCTTTCGCAAAATAGGCTTGGGCCGCAGCCTGCACGCCATAGGCATTGCGACCAAGGAAAATCTGATTAAGATATAGTTCAAGTATCTCTTCTTTGGTCAGGACTTCTTCAATACGATAAGCGAGCAGAGCCTCCCGCACCTTACGGCGATATGACACTTCATTTGTCAGGAGCAGGTTTTTGGCAACTTGCTGTGTGATCGTCGAGGCACCTATCGGGCGCCCGCTGTTGGAGATATTGGTAACGATGGCGGTTGCGATACCGGGATAGTCCAACCCGCCATGTTCGAAAAAAGTACGGTCCTCCGCTGCCAGATAGGCTCTGACGAGCAGTGCAGGATATTCCGAAAACTCAAGCTGCACGCGGCGCTCCCGCGCATAACTATGTACCGGCTCCCCGTCATAGGCGCGCACCATGGTCGGCAGTGGCGGTTCATATTTTTGAAGTGCTGTTGCATCGGGCAGGTCCCGTGCAAAAATTGCCCAGATAAGCAACAAACCCAATAGCGCCAACCCGATTAGATACACAAAATAGCGCACGAATCTGCGCTGCCAGAGCTTTTCCACACGGTCTATAAAACCGCCAGTATTGCGCTCAAGCTTGTAAGCCAGGCTCTCGCTGGTCGCTTCCCCGGCCATGTCTGGCGTGCTATAATCTGAAATATCTTCGTTCATATACCTGGCTAGATAGCATCATCAGAGCCATTTTCCAGCGATTATCGACGAAAAATTAACTACGCCTCACGATGGGACAGGACTGCGTGGCGCTATAAAGAAATTTCTTAGCGGCGGGCCAGTTTTCGGGCGAAGTGTACCTCTATCGCACTGGCAACGCCTTCCGCAACTTTTGCTTGCCCGCTGCGTGAGCTAAGAAAATTTACATCTTGCTGGTTGGTCAGATACCCGGTTTCGAACAATACCGAAGGCGTATCGGGTGCTTTTAACACTACAAACGAAGCAAATTTATGAGGTATCCGTCGAAAACTGATCTCCCGGCTACCTTCCCGGTGCAACAGCTTTGCGAAATCGGCTGAAACATTCATCGTTTCACGCTGAGTCAGATCAATCAAAATCGACGATACATCCCGATTTGCGCCGCCCAAATTTATGCCATTGATGATATTGGCTTTGTTCTCCCGTGCCGCCAATTTTGATGCTTCACGGTCGGAGGCTACCTCTGACAAGGTATAGACAGTAGCGCCGGATGCATCCTGACTGCCAGCGGCGTCGGCGTGAATGGAGATGAACAGGTCTGCCTTCATCCGCCGAGCAATCCCGTATCGCTCCTCAAGCACTAGGAATTTGTCAGTGTCACGGGTTAGCGCGACCCGAACCCGGCCGCCTGCGACCAGCCGGTCGCGAATTGCCCGAGCAATCGCCAAAGTCACGTTCTTTTCGCGCTGGCTGCCATGAGGAGAAATTGCGCCGGGATCATGTCCGCCATGACCAGCATCTAAAACAATCAGCGGCCGACTGCTGTCTTTTGGTCCATATATTTTTGGCAGCTTCACTTTATCTTGTGGCCGGCCGAGTGGGACCTTCACACTATAAGTGTTCTTTGGCGGCTCGGCGCGAAATTTAACGGGGGGAAGGAACGATTTTCTCGTCGGCTTTACTCCAAAGCCTCCCACTGCACTAAGGCTCAGTTTCAAGCTACGGCCATCGGCGGAAAAACCGCCTCCCGTGACGATTGCAGGACGATCCAGGTCAAATACAATCCGTGCAGTATTAAGGTCATATTGCCCTTGCCTAACGGATTTTATCATCCCGGATGCCGAACCACCCCGCCCTGCTTTGCCCCCCTTGATATCAATCGCAATACGGTCGGGACCAATCAGGGAAAAGGTTGATGCACCTTCGACAACATCATCAAACGAGACCGTGATCTGGCGATTATTCGCATCAATTCGGTTCACCGAACCAGCACTTGCGGGGTTAATTGCCAACAAAGTCGACGCCAAGAGAGTTGCTATGGGCATAGAGGCCTTATGCAATGCAGGCGCTATTCCGGTCCAGTTAAAATTCATATGCTTGATGCCGTTCCCAATTTCTCACCACCAATCGCGGTGAAGACGGCATTAACGATACAATCGTAAGCTCCCGTAAAATGACAAGGTTAACAGCGAATTAGGGATGTTTTTCGGCAAAAGCCGATCCACGCCGATAACTTCCCAACTTGCTTGACAGTTTATGTTGCCGATTGCGGATTGCGGTGCTAGCACGATTGCCTAGTTGATTGAGTAAATTCTCTAATCAACTTTATAGTTGCTGAAATTAATTCGGCAGATACCAGGTTGAAGCGACATGAGGCATGACATCTCCGGCTATAAGGCAGTCCCAAGTGGACCGACTTTCGTGGGCGGAAAGACCAGGGCTAGCGGCCCCGGCCATGCAGTTGTTGCAGACACATTTTTTTCAAACAAAATTGAACTTAACCGGATGACATCATTCGCCCCTGAAATCAGGGCGGCGAACAAGAGAATGTCATCCCATCTATATTACATGGCCCCGCCGGGCAAAATTCGGTGTCGCCATGTCAGGAGTATATTTAATGACAACGCGCATGTTAATCGACGCGCGCCACCAGGAAGAAACCCGGGTGGCGGTTGTAAAAGGGAACAAAATTGAGGAATTCGATTTTGAATCCTCCGAGCATAAACAGCTCAAAGGTAATATCTATCTAGCAAAAGTCACACGGGTTGAACCGTCGCTTCAGGCAGCGTTTGTGGACTATGGTGGGAACCGGCATGGTTTTCTGGCGTTTAGCGAAATTCATCCAGACTATTATCAAATTCCCAAGGAAGACCGTGAAAAGCTGTTAGCAGAAGAAGCAGAGCATGCCGCTGAAGAAGCCGCTCTGCGCGAACGCGAAGAAGAAGAAGGCGAAGGTCCGGCCGACGTGATCGCATCCGAAGCCACTGAAGAGCTGGATGACAGCGTCGAAGATGTCGAAAAAGACGATAGTGTAGATACGATTGATGTCACGGAAGGCGAAGTACCCGCGGAAGATGCTAGCGACGACGATGCCGAGGAAGACGAAGACGAAGACGATGATGATGCCGATAGCGCGACTGAAGAAGAGACCCCCGACCATGCGGATGACAAATCAGCTGATGAGAAAAAGCCCCGGAACAAGCGAGGCCGCGGAGGAAAAGGCCGTGGCCGTGGCGGCCGTGGCAAGGGCAATATGGCAAAAGCCAGCGACCAGGCTCGTCAAAAACGTATGGCACTGCGCAAACGTTACAAAATTCAGGATGTAATCCAGCGTCGTCAGGTTGTACTGGTTCAGGTTGTGAAGGAAGAGCGCGGCAACAAGGGTGCAGCGCTTACGACTTATCTCAGCTTGGCCGGCCGCTATTGTGTACTCATGCCCAATACATCGCATGGCGGCGGTATCAGCCGCAAAATCAGCAATGCGGGTGATCGCAAGCGATTGAAATCGATCATTGCCGGTATGAACCTGCCAAATACTATGGGCTGTATCGTCAGAACCGCTGGCCTCTCTCGGACTAAGCCAGAGATTAAACGCGACTTTGATTATCTGGCAAGACTATGGGACGAGGTGCGTGAGAATACTCTGGGTGCCGTGGCACCAAAGCTGATCCACAGCGACAGTGATCTGATCAAACGCGCCATTCGCGACATTTATAACCGGGAAATCGAAGAAGTGCTGGTAGAAGGCGCTGACGGCTATGCTGCGGCCAAGAATTTCATGAAGCTGCTAATGCCGAGCCATAGCAGGCGGGTAAAAAGCTATTCCGATC
>CALKXX010000013.1 GCA_938003725.1 uncultured Sphingomonadaceae bacterium
AAATTGGTTTCACCGGTATTATATTGCCAGCGCGTGCCCGGCTCAGCTTCATTCTCTAAGGTTTTCATATAGACGATGATCGGATCGACGCCGTCCACCGGCTCCGTCAAGTTAAACTGCGCTACGTCTGATTTCGGATCGGCATAATCCTCGTTCCATTTGACGCCCGATGTCATGGTTAGCAGCTGTTTGACGGTCACATTGTCATACCCGCTGCCAGCAAGTTCGGGGATATAATCGGTCAGCGGATCATCAATTGACTTTATCAAGCCGTCCTTAATCGCAGCACCGACCAGAGTTGAGACAAGAGATTTCGCCACCGAGAAAGATGTCCAGCGTCCGTCCTGATCAAAATCGCGGCTATATTTTTCGAGCCGAACCTTGCCATTTTGCAGGATTACAATACCGGCAATCCGCTGTTGCTCGACATAATCATCAATCGACAGTTCTTCGCCAGCCACCATTAGCGTGTCCGGCAAAGCTTCTCCCTGCTCCAGAGTTTTTGGCTGGTCGCCAGCGGCAATAGTATTGGAGGGTACAACCGCGTCCATCATCCGAAATGCGGTGTCACGTTGATCATCGGTCCAGAACAGAATATTTTTGTCTGATGGCAGGCCAGCGGCATCAGCGGCTACTTTCTTGACTTGTTCACAAGCCGGCAGCGCTAAGCACAGTCCGAAACCGGTCATCGCCAATGCTATCTTCCTTGCCAATCCCACTATCACTCTCCTCAATCTTTTATCAGCGTAACCTGTCCCACGTCGATACCGCCGCCGCGAAACCCGCCTTCACAATAGGTCAGATAATATCGCCATAGTCGCACAAAATGTTCATCGAACCCGGCTGGTAATTTGCCTTGTTCAACCACGGCGTCGAAACGTTCTCGCCAGATTTTCAGGGTCTCTGCATAATCAGGTCCAAAATTCTGTTGATCGGCCCATTGCAGTCCGCGTTCCTCCGCAAGTGCCCGAAAACGGCTTTCGGAAAGCAGCATACCGCCGGGGAAAATGTAGGTTTGAATGAAATCTGCACTCGCGGCATATTGCTCAAATATATCATCGGCAATGCTGATATATTGAATTGCAGCGCGTCCGCCCGGCTTCAGGTTGCGGACAATAGCATCGAGAAATTCCGGCCAGTATTTTTGCCCCACTGCTTCCACCATCTCGACACTGGCGATTGCATCAAATTGACCATCAACGTCACGATAGTCCTGAATCAAAAAACCTGCTTCGGCATGATGTTCACGAGCCCACTGCGTTTGTTCATCTGACAGGGAAATTCCGGTGACTTTTAGACCATGATCGCGTGCAAGGGTTCCGGATAGATATCCCCATCCACATCCGATTTCGAGCACAGCATCGCCGGGTTGGGTGTCAAGTCGCTCGGCAATCGCACGCACCTTGTTCGACTGCGCCTCTTCCAATGATGTGCCTCCATCGAAAAGCGCGCTAGAATAACTCATGGTCTTGTCCAGCCACAACGCATAGAAATCATTGCCCAGGTCATAATGATATTGAATGTTCTGCCGCGCGCGCATCTTGTCATTCTTCCGCCCGGAATGGCGCGCTTTGGCGATCAGCTTGAATATTCCTCCCGCTCGGCCAGTATCTTTCAACCCTTCCCGATTTCGGGTGAACAGATCGAATACGTTGACCATATCCGGGCTTTCCCATTCACCCAGCTCCCAGGCACGGTACCAACCAATGGACCCCGAACTCACCAGACGCAGTAGTGATTTCCAGCTGTGCAATGTGATCCGTGCAGTCGGGCCTTCTCCGCGACCACCAACAATCCTTGTGGTGCCATCGGGAAGCTGCCCTTCGAATGTACCGTGATCCAATCCAGCATCAATGCGGTCCAAAATCCTGTGGAAGCCGGGTGCAGCAAGCCGGGAAAACAATCCGCCGCCAGTCCCGAAACGCTTGCGCGCATCGAGCAAATGGGCTCCACGTTTTGGTGTTTCAGCATTCATTCTTCAAATATGGACGAGCAGCAAGTGCTTGGCAATGCGGAACTAACTATATCTCTCCGGCATTATTTTTCTTGCCCGGGCGCAGCAGCAGAACCGGCCAATATACCGCCATCAATCGTGATTTCGGTTCCCGTAATATAGCTTGCTTCGTCACCGGCCAGCATGACCGCGACCGAGGCCACTTCACTTGCCTCTCCGAAACGTTGCAATGGTGTATCCTGAACCATTGCCTTCATTGCCGTTTCGCGTGCCGGCCCCTCACCCAGCATCGGTTCCCACATTGGGGTGAGGATGGCAGCCGGGTGAATCGAATTGCAACGGATATTCCACCCCCGCTGCGCGCAATAGAGCGCAACGGTTTTGCTATGATTGCGGATCGCAGCTTTGGACGAGGCATAGGCCGCTGCGCCGGGAATACCGACCATCCCGGAACGTGAAGAGATATTTATGATCGATCCAAGCCCTCTTTCCTGCATTGCCCCGATCGCATATCGGCAACCCAGAAATGTGCCATCCAGGTTCACTTCATGCACGGCTCGCCAATCCTTTAACGAAGCATTTTGCGGATCATGGGCAGCTGCACCAGCTTCAAAGCCGGTCACGCCAGCATTGTTGACCATCACATCGATCTTGGGAAACTTTACGGATAGGTTTCGCCAATCGGATTCCAAGCGGACATCCAGCTTCAGCGTTTCGCAATCCAATTCTTGGCCAGCAACAGCCAACCCTACTTCGTTAATGTCAGTGAGTAAAATACGCGCGCCTTCGTCTTTAAATGCTTCGCCAATTGCTTTGCCGATTCCGCGCGCGCCGCCGGTCACGACACAAATTTTATCTGATAATTTCTGCATAAAAGGTCCTGTACAAATAGAGTTTGGAAACGCGGCTCATCGCGCTTTAGCTTTATCAAACTGCCAGATGGCTTCCTATTCGTTCATCGACCTCACTCTTGCTGTGATGGCGATATGCTATTTCACCTGCTGATACGCGTCAAGCGCTCGCTGACGGCCCTCTTTGTGACCGACGATTTTCGCAGGATATTCTTTTGGCCTACAACCATGTTCTTCTGGATCGTGAACATAGGGATCATCGATATCCGAAAGTTCCGGCACCCATTTGCGGATATAGTCACCAGCGCTGAATTTTTCCGATTGAGAAAGCGGCGCCATGATCCGGACAAACATATTGCTGTCCACACCCGTGCCGGACACCCATTGCCAGTTGGTTGCGTTACTCCCAAAATCAGCATCCACCAGCGTATCCCAAAACCATTTTTCACCTTCGCGCCAGTCAATCAACAGGTGCTTGATAAGAAAGCTTGCGGCGATCATCCGCACCCGGTTATGCATCCAGCCGGTTGTCCATAGCTCTCGCATACCCGCATCAACGATGGGGTAGCCTGTTTTGCCTTTTTGCCAGGCTTCCAGATCATTCTTTACATCGGTTTTGGATAGGTCACGCCAGGGCAAAGCACGCATCTTCTCGCGATAACTTTCCCCGCCATATTGCGGAAACTGATGGATCACGTTTTGGCCATAGTCCCTCCACACCAGCTCCTTCAGATAGGTTTCCACCTTGCTGCCCTGCCCCGCAATATGGTTCCAGATCGCCGCGGGGCTGATCTCTCCAAAATGCAGGTGCGGCGATAAACGGGACACCAGTTGCTCGGATGGAAGATTGCGCCCCTCATCATATTGTTTGGCTATGTCCGCAAAGCTGTTTAAATTATCGTCAGCGCCCTGTTCTCCCGGCATCCAATTTTTTTCAAAACCTGTCGCCCAATTCGGCTTTGTCGGAAGTAGGTTCCAGCTATCGAGCTTTTCAGTTTCGGGCCATGATGCAGGCGTTTGAAGCTCGCTGGGCGCATCGATAGCTTTTTGCGGCGGCATATGTTCCCGCATCGCCTTCCAGAACGGTGTATATATCTTGTAATCGCCGCCGCTGCCGGTCTTCAAAGTGCCGGGCGGCAGCAGGTAATTTCCATCGTGCAGGACAAGTTGGCATCCACCGTCCAAACGCCCCTGCAAATGGCTTTGCGCATTCAGCCACCACGGTTCGTAGTGACGCAGCGCATGAATTTCGGTTGCGCCAGTCGATTTGACAATTTCGGCCAATATGTCGGATGCAACTCCACGGCGCAGGATCAATCGTGAACATTTTTGCCGCAAACGACATTCCAGCGCTTCCAAACTATAGTGCAGCCACCACCGCGAAGCCGCGCCCATTTTCCGGTGCTTCGGTGTGTCATCATCGAGAATATAAACCGGAATTACAGGACCACTGGCCGCCGCAGCAGCAACAGCCGCTTGATCGGAAAGGCGCAAATCGCGGCGGAACCAGATTATTTTGGGAGCAGTCATTCCGGCGGCGTTACATCAACTTTGAACCGGTCACCAACACCTTCAAAGGTGAAACGCTGGTCGCGTAACCACAATTTATCTCCATCCTTTTCGATGAAGGGCATCCTCGACCAAAACAGAAACGCTTTGGTGTCAGGCGCATAGGCGGATGCCGCTACCCAATCGACGCGGTTCAATCCGTCAACCTGGATATCTTCGTTGAGTGACGCACCGTCAAATAGATCGAAATAGCCACTGCCGATTTCACCCTGACCTCGCCAATGCATATCCCTGGCCCAGAAAGTGATTGGAAGGTTGTTTGCAACAACTATTTCGGCTGGCTTACCCCTCATATTTGCCACTTGTTCCGCCGTCAGTGCCTCCGCACGGTTGGTAATCAATCCGTTGGCCGCAATATAGACCAGCACCGCCGCCAAGGCCGAGATAGCCGGTGGTCGCCAATTGTCTGCGCCGCGCTTTTCGCGTCGCATCGATAGCCAAAGGCCAACGCCAAGCGCTGCCCATATCCAGATATCAATAATGAACAGCGTGTCTCCATAAGACCATCGTGAGGAAAATGGCTCCAAAAGGCGGATACCGTAATTGTTCATCCAATCCAGCGCTGGATGGCTCAAAGTCCCTATGAACGCTAGCGCCAGCAGCCATCCCTTGTGAACGGGCAACCTGTTCGTCGGACGCTTCCCTCGCTTCTCTTGCCAACCATCAAACCAGATCATTATTGCGGTGAGGAGCAGCGGCAATATGACCATCGCAACGGGACCATGGGTAATCCCGCGCCTAATAGCCAAATGCGCCTGACCGCCCAGAAGCGTAGCCACCGCATCAATATCGGGAATATTTGCCGCGATAATCAGCGTCGCCATACCAAGGCCGGTTTTCTTTTTCAGGCCGATTTGGCCCAATACCGCGCCAGCCAGACTGTGGGTTAAATTGTCCATATATGCTTAAAGCGCGGGACCGTCGGCTCCGTTTTCAGATACGGTCCAAGTCTGTCCTTTATTCAGTAATGCCTGTAAATCCGGGGCTTTACCAATTGAGGAAGCTTCGTTTTGAGCAACCACAGCGGCTTCAAAGGTTGGCCGCGGATCATCAAACAGTACCCCAAGTGCCATAGGGAATTCGCCAAAACGCATATCGACCAACATATGTGCAACGGACCGATTGGTCACATCATGCACAATAACCCCTGCGCCTTTCCAATCCCCGTCTACGACCTCAACCACTTCTAATTGCAATGTATCATGATTAAGTGAGATGCCTTTCTCGCCCTTGGCAAATAGCATCGGTTCACCATCGATCAGATGAAGCTGTGTATCCGCAGCAGTTTTCTTCGCAGCAAATTCGTCAAACACGTCTTTGTTATAGACGATGCAGTTCTGGAAAATTTCTATGAATGACGTGCCTTTGTGCGCATGCGCTGCTTTCAGTACATCAGGCAAGCCTTTGTGAATATCGATCCCGCGCGCCACGAAACGTGCGCCCGCTCCCAGTGCAAACTCACATGGCGAAATCGGTCGATCAACCGATCCATAGGGTGTCGAAGGACTATGCGTGCCCGAACGACTAGTCGGTGAATATTGCCCTTTGGTCAGGCCATAGATTTCATTGTTGAACAGCATGAAATTCACATCAAGATTGCGGCGCACCAAGTGCATCGTGTGGTTGCCGCCAATCGACAGCGCATCACCGTCACCGGTAATGATCCAGACATCCAGATCGGGATTAGCCAGCTTCACCCCAGTTGCGACCGCTGGCGCACGGCCATGAATCGTATGAAATCCGTAAGTTTCCATATAATAAGGAAAGCGTGAGGAGCAGCCAATACCGCTGATGAAGGCCGTGTTCGAAGGATCGGCTCCAAGCTGCGGCATAGTACGCTGCACAGCCTTCAGGATCGCATAGTCACCGCAACCCGGGCACCAACGCACTTCCTGATCCGTTTCCCAGTCTTTCAGGGTGGTTTCTACTTTGGTCATCTCTGTCATGATAAAGCCTCCTCAATAGCGACTTCAATTTCGGTAATGGTGAATGGTTGCCCGGAAACTTTGTTTACGGGCATCGCGTCCACCAGGAACTGGTCCCGCAAGATAGTTTTGAGCTGCCCCATGTTCATTTCCGGAACGATGATGCGATCATAGCTTTTTAGCAAATCTCCGAGATTTTTTGGCATCGGCCAGATATTGCGGATGTGAATATGGCTGACATCCTTGCCTGCGGCAGAAGCGCGCGAGACCGCCTGATGGATCGGTCCAAAAGTTGACCCCCAACCGACAACGGCGAGCTTGCCGCCCGGCTTGCCATGCGCGATATCCTGATCGGCAATGCTATCTGCAACACCAAGCACTTTGTCGCGCCGGATTTCAGTCATGGTCTGGTGGTTGGCTGGTCCATAGTCGATATGGCCGGTGTTCAGTCCTTTTTCGATCCCACCAATGCGGTGCATCAGCCCCGGTGTGCCGGGTTTAATCCATGGCCGCGCGAGTTTTTCATCTCGGCTATATGGCATTAAGCCGCCTTCTGGCATTTTCTCCAGAAATTGAACCGGGAATGGCTCCAATGTGCTGACGTCTGGAATTTTCCATGGCTCAGCAGCATTGGCGATATAACCATCGGTTAACAGCATGACCGGAGTCATATATTGTACAGCAATGCGGACTGCCTCAATAGCGCAATCAAACGCATCACCGGGGGATCGTGCCGAAATAACCGGCATTGGCGCATCGCCATTACGGCCATAGACCGCCTGATAAAGATCGGATTGTTCGGTCTTGGTAGGAAGACCCGTTGACGGTCCGCCACGCTGTGAATTCACAATGACCAATGGCAGCTCGGTCATAATCGCAAGGCCCATGGCTTCGCCTTTCAGAGCGATACCGGGACCGGACGAAGATGTGATGCCCAAGCTACCCGCATAGCTCGCACCGATGGCAGCAGTTATCGCCGCGATTTCATCCTCGGCTTGAAAGGTTGTGACGCCAAACTCTTTTAGCCGCGACAAGTGATGCAAGATCGCCGAAGCCGGCGTGATCGGATACCCGCCAAAGAACATTGGCAGGCCGGCCAGTTGTGCCCCGGCGACCAAACCCTGTGAAATCGCTTCAGCACCCGTGACCGTGCGATACACGCCCGGTGTCGCCGGAGCCGCCTTGATCCGATGCGTTGGCAGATGACCACTGCCGAGACCATCCCCCGACAACTCTGCAGTTTCACCATAAGCATGGCCTGCATTAAGGGCCGCGATATTGGCTTTTGCAACGTCAGGCAGTTTGGCAAACTTTGTGTTGAGCCAGTCCACAACAGGCTGGCGATCACGTTCGAACATCCAGAGTGACAAGCCAAGCGTCCACATATTTTTGCAACGCAGTGCTTCTTTGTTACCTAGTCCAAATTCTTTGACCGCATCCAGTGTCAATTGCGAGATATCCAGTTTCAGCAATTGCCATTTAGCCAAAGACCCATCTTCGAGGGGATTATTGTCATATTTAGCTTTATCAAGATTGCGCTTCCCAAATTCACCTTCGTCAGCGATCACCAAGCCGCCGGGGCGGACTTGCTGTACATTGGTCTTCAATGCTGCTGG
>CALKXX010000014.1 GCA_938003725.1 uncultured Sphingomonadaceae bacterium
TCTCACTGGTCGGTTGGCTGGTCTTTCGCCAGACATTGTCTGCGGCACAAATGGGATTCATCACGCTTATTTTGGTCGGAGCGATTGGCCTCAACCTGGCGACTTCAACAGAACCGCCATCGACACAAAAAGAGTCAAAGGCGCAAAGTTGACCGGCCTAGTTAAAGCTCCATCTCCCTGAAACCGGAACGAACTTCATCAACAAAGATATTGGGCACTTCCATTGCGGCGAAATGTCCGCCACGTTCCGGTTCGTTCCAATATCTAATATTCTTGAACCGTTGCTCTGCCCAACGGCGTGAGGGTGCAACAATTTCATTGGGAAAAACGCTACATGCGGATGGCATGGTGATCGGATCAACATTCGGGTTGCCAAAACTTTCTCGGTATAGCCGCGCAGAGGATGCGCCTGCATTGTTGAGCCAATAGAGCATCACATTGTCGAGCAATCGATCGCGATCGAAGCTGTCATCGGGGGTCGTCGAGCTATCCGACCAACCCTGGAATTTCTCTAGGATCCAAGCCATCTGACCAACCGGGGAATCCGCTAAACCATAGCCCAGTGTTTGCGGTTTCGTTCTCTGAATCTCTCCATATCCAGCACCTTGCGATTGATAGTCGGCAAAATGCGCCAAAGCAGATTGCTCCTGTTTGGTCGGGTTTTTCATAATTTCCGCAGAGGGCGGCCCGACGATCACAAAGTTCACGTGAATGCCCGCGCAACGACCCAAATTCTGGGCACCTATAACCGACGTGGTCATGCCGCCCCAATCTCCGCCTTGCGCAAAGTAACGATCATATCCCAACCGCCCCATCAACTCGTCCCAAACCTTTGCGATCTTTTCAATGCCCCAACCGGTTTCCCGTGGCTTGCCGGAAAATCCGTATCCAGGAAGAGAGGGAATGACGAGATGATAAGCGTCCTTTGCTTCCCCGCCATGGGCAACCGGATCAGTGAGCGGTCCGATCACCTCCATAAACTCCACAATCGACCCGGGCCAGCCATGGGTCATGATGACCGGACGAGCCTCTGCTTCAGGAGAACGAATATGCATGAAGTGAATATCCACACCGTCAATCTCAGTCAGATGGTGCGGATATTTATTCAACGCGTCCTGACAGCGCGACCAATCATATTCATTTCGCCAATAGTTCGAGACTTTTCGGACATAGTCGAGCGGAATACCTTGTGACCAATCATCGACAGGTTCGGGGTCGGGCCAACGAATATGCCGCAACCGGATATCAAGATCATTCAGTTCTTTTTTGGGAATGTCGACTTTGAAGTCGCGAATTTCATTGGTCATAGTCTATCCTAAGAAAAGGTTCACATCGTCGGAACGGGTGCATCACCGGAATAATCGTAAAAACCCTTGCCGGTCTTTCGCCCTAGCCAGCCCGCTTCAACATATTTGAGCAAGATAGGGGCGGGCCGGTATTTGGGATCACCGAAGTCACTTTGCAGGACGCGTAAAATCTCCAGAAGAGTATCCAACCCGATTAGATCAGCGAGCGTCAGTGGTCCCATCGGATGACCAAGACCGAGTTGTACGCCGCGATCGATATCCTCCATGGAGGCTGTACCCTCGCCAAGGACGAAAAACGCTTCGTTGAGCATGGGTAACAATATGCGATTGACCACAAAACAGGGCGAGTCTTTGACCAACACCGGCTGCTTCCCGACCGCTTTGGCAAAATCGGTCGCCATGGCGGCGCTTTGATCGCTCGTGGCAAGACCGCGAATGACTTCAACCAGCCCCATTAACGGAACAGGGTTAAAGAAATGAACGCCGATAAAGCGACTGGGATCTTTCACCGCCTGTGCCAACCTGGTGATTGAGATAGAAGAGGTATTGGTGGCAAGCACCGCCCGATGCCCCAATATTTCCGATGCTGCTGCAAAAATCTGACGTTTGACTTCTTCGCGTTCGGTTGCCGCTTCGATGATGATATCCGCATTCGCCATAGGATCGAGTCGCACAATCGGTTCAATGCGGTCCAGCGCGGTATCGGCGGCTTGCTGCTCTATCTTTTCTTTCTCCACCAACCGAGCCAGCTGTTTTCCAATTGCAGCTTTGCCTTTCTCTGCAATTTCCTGACTCATATCGGATAGATAGACGTGATATCCCGCCTGCGCTGATACTTGCGCGATGCCCATACCCATTTGTCCAGAGCCAATTATCCCGATTGCTTTCATTGTGAATCCTCTTTGAAAAATAGACCGAATTTCAAAAACCCTAGCGATTCCATGACAAACTGGCTAGATTGCAAATATGCCCCCCTTAATCGCCTTTGCAGGAATATTTGCCGCCACTGCCCTGGCGACCAGCGCCATCCCTCAACCAGGCCAGTTGAAGACATTCAAAGACTGGGTCGTCGGTTGCGACAATGGCGGTAACTGCGAGGCTGTGTCACTGGTGCCGAAACAAGGCGGCAGCTATGACGATTGGGACGGCCCGATTACGATTAGCCGTTCAGCCGGCGCGGAAGATGCCCTGAAAATCCGGGTGCTGTTTCAGTCGACCGATATTGATCGATATCAAATGACGGTAGATGGACAATTGGTGGATACAGGCCCAATTGTTGAAGGCGACTATCCAATTGAAATTGTCGGTGAAGATGCCAAAAAAGTGGCTGAAGCCGTCAAGCGCGGCAACAAATTGAAAATCAGCGGCCCGGCTGGTGAAAATCTGACCCAAATATCTCTTGCCGGTTCTTCAGCAGCGTTGCGTTATATTGATGCACAACAAAAGCGGGCAGGCACCCGCACGGCCCTGGTTGCAAAGGGGCGAAAGAATTTCGCGCCGCTAAGTTCTGCAACACCGGTTTACGCCGTCGATCAGTGGGAAAAATCGGAAATGACGCCAGAGGCCGGCGAGTTGGTTGCCTTGGTCGAAAACTCTGCTTGCAAAGAAGACCGCTTTGGTGTGACCGAGGATCGGGCCTACCCGATGGGGAAACGAGACGGGACATTTCGCGCGCTCGTTCTGGTATCGTGCGGATCCGGTGCCTATAATTTCTCCAGCGCCGCTTATATCGGGGAATATGAAGAGGGTGGCCGCGGGACCAAAGGATGGACTTTCGAACCGGCAAAATTTGATATGCCGCCCGGGTGGGGCGGTGACGGCGGACCGCCTTTGCTGGTCAATAGCTATTGGGACGAGACAGACCAAATCCTTGGCAGCTATGCAAAGGGGCGCGGTCTAGGCGATTGCGGAAGCTCGGA
Organism: uncultured Sphingomonadaceae bacterium; assembly: GCA_938003725.1. Taxonomy (GTDB): domain Bacteria; phylum Pseudomonadota; class Alphaproteobacteria; order Sphingomonadales; family Sphingomonadaceae; genus Parasphingorhabdus. The sequence goes on from CALKXX010000014.1 coordinate 3,227, forward strand.
ACGCTATGTCTGGGACGGTAACATGTTCCGTCTGATTGAAGCGTCGAGCATGAACGAATGCCGCGGTGCCTATCAATGGATAACGACCTGGCGCGCACGCTATAACAAGGTCGATGGGCGTCTGGAGCAAGCAGCCGCCGTCAACTAGGATATCTTAGGGCGCATGCCGATAGGGATGTGCTTCAGCCAGTATCAAAGAAAAAAAGTCCTGTTCGTCGCTCCACTCGCGCAGCGGCGACCACCCCCCAGCACGAAGCATCAACCGGGCATCACGTAATCCGTATTTATGGCTATTTTCCACATGGAGCCTGTCGCCTTGTGAAAGGCCAAATTTTCGCCCGTCGATTGTGAACGTCATGTCCGATTGCGTTTCCAGATAGATTTCAATCCGGGCATAAAGGTCGTTCCAAACGGCAATATGACGAAATATTTCGACGGGTATATCGCCATCCAATTCCGCATTTATCCGGTGTAAGAGGTTGAGTGAAAACTGCGCCGTTACACCCGCGCTATCATCATAGGCGTCGACCAGTTTCTGCTGATCTTTAATCCGATCAAAACCGATGAGCAGTTGCGACCCCGTCCCTAGCGTTTCGCGCATGGACCGAAGCAAGTCCACAGAGGTACGTGCAATCATATTACCTATGGTTGATCCCGGAAAAAAGCCAAGTTTTGGCATATCTTCAACTTCCACCGGTAGTTTCAGCGGCCGCATGAAATCTGCTTCCAGTGGATAGATCGGCAATGAAGGAAACTGACTCTTCAATTCTGCTGCGCTATCGGCCAGAAACGCGCCTGAAATATCGATCGGGACATAGGCAGCAATATCGACCGCCCTTAACAGATGCGGCGTTTTCGTGGAGCTGCCAGAGCCAAATTCCACTACTGCGCGGCCACGCTCGCCCAATTGCGCCACCTCTCCGCAATAGCGTTCAAGCAGCCCCGTTTCCGTGCGTGTCGGATAATATTCGGGCAATTCCGTTATCTGTTCAAACAGTTCGGACCCCGCCCTGTCATATAGCCAGCGCGCAGGAATGGCGTGGCTTCCTTCTTCAAAACAGCGCAAGACGTCGCTGCGAAACCCCGGATCAATCGGGGCGGTATTCATATCCATCGGGAATGCGTCCTCGGCGCGTGATTAATGGTGACCCTAAATATCCAGCGCAAGGCGCAGGCCGGTAAACTGCCAGCGCTGGTGGGGGTAAAAGAAATTGCGATAACTATCGCGGATATGCCCCGGCGAAGAAACGTCGCTTCCCCCCTTCAGAACAAATTGGCCCGACATGAACTTGCCATTATACTCACCGACCGCACCCGCCGCCGGTTTAAATCCGGGATAGGGGCGATAGGCACTGCCCGTCCATTCCCAGACGGAACCTTTGTGAGGCAAACCATTTTGCGCCGCAACTTCCCATTCCGCTTCCGTGGGCAGACGTGCACCGTCCCACTTGCTGCCTGCCCAGCTTGCAAATGCATCCGCCTCAAAAAAACTGATATGCCGGACAGGCACTTCCGGGTCTATTTCGGTCCAACCGGATAGCGTGAATTGTTCCGTAAGGCCTTCGCGCTGACGCCAATATAGGGGCCTATCTATACTTTGTTCCCGCGCCCAATCCCAGCCATCAGACAACCAATATGCCGGATTTTTATATCCATCGTCGTCGATAAATTCCTGCCATTCACGATTGTTCACCGGCCGATTGGCAATCGCGTGCGGGTGGATCATCGCGGCGTGGCGAGGGCCCTCACAATCAAACGCAAACTCGTTTTTGGTCTCGTCATGGCCAATTTCGTGCAAGCCGCTAGCCCCGGTAATCCAATCGAGTTTAACGGGTTCGATATGTGCGTCATCCAAAATATTCCGCACCGACGGCCCTAATGGATTGCGGGAGAATAGATGCAATATATCGGTTTGAAGCAACTCCTGATGTTGTTGCTCATGATGCAATCCCAACGCAACCAGCTTTGACTGTTCCGGCCCAAAACCCGTGATCGCGTCGGTCATCGCTGCATCAACATAGGCGCGATAACGTAAGATATCATCCAATGCCGGCCGGGTTAGCAGTCCGCGCTCGGGCCGTGCATGCCGATCACCTTCGGCCTCGTAATAGCTGTTGAACAGATAGGCATAATTCTCGTCAAAAATCCGATAGCCAGAGACATGATCACGGAGCAGAAAGGTTTCAAAAAACCAACTGGTATGAGCCAGATGCCATTTCGCAGGAGATGCATCTTCCATCGACTGCACCGTGGTATCGGCATCGGAAAGCCCGCCGACAAGGTCAACGCTATATCCACGCACAGCGCGATATTGGTCAGTCAATGATAGGTTGTCAAAGGCAGACGGTGGCTGATGTGTGGAATATTCAGGCTGGCTTGCGATACGCCCTCTCCGGCAGGTTTTTGCAATTTACAGAACATAGAGCGAACGAAAACTGGGTCAATGATTTATGTTAGCAGCATGTTGTTGCATTTTTGCGCCGCGGTTTTTTTGGCCGCACTAGCGAGAAGCGCCCGGCACCCATAAAATATCCGATTTACCGTCGTCATTCAGCGCCCTACCCAGCACGAACAAATAGTCAGAAAGTCTATTTATATAGGCTAGCGCCAACGGATTGATGGCCATATTTTGGGCGGCATCGACGGCGGTACGTTCTGCTCGCCGCGTCACAGCTCTGACCAGATGGATGGCCGCCGCAGCCTCGCTACCCCCAGGGAGGATGAAACTTGTCAGCGGATCCAAATCCCCGTTCAGTTGATCTATCTCTTCCTCGAGTCGTTCAACCTGCGAAGATATGATGCGCAATTCCATTTCGCTTGGCGCAAAATCGCTGCCTTTCTCTCCCGGCGTTGCCAGATCTGCGCCCAGATCGAACAAGTCATTTTGAATGACCCGCAGTTTTGCGATCAAGTCGCTATCACTGATCGCGCATATCGCTACGCCCAATGCACTATTGAGTTCATCAATGTCGCCGATCGCGGACATGCGCGGATCATTTTTACCGATCCGCGAACCATCGACTAGACCCGTTGTGCCGTCATCCCCGGTCTTTGTATAAATTTTGTTGAGTTTGACCATCAGGCTGACAATTTAACTATTGCTGCCCGCAACCGCCAGCAAGATAACAACAAGCACAACGGCAATCGCCTGATATTTAACGCGGGCAAACATCATTTCATTCTGCTTTTTATGCGACGCGGTCACACCCTCGGCATCCACATCATCGGGTCGCATATTGGCAAAAGCGATTAACCCGCGGACGAGTGCGAACACGACGGCACCCGCCGCCAAAACGATAAGAAGGATCAGAAAATAGCTCATAATGGTAACTTAGGCCTCCGACAGCGATATTCCAACCGGGAAGATCCGATTTCGTAAATTTGTAGCAATTTCTTTTCCATCCGCTCCCGCGCTGCGCAATACGGACAAAGAGGCAGAATCCCGGCTTTTCGCCAATTTTCCGCCGGTCTCATCCAGCAATATTCGGTGATGCATATATATTGGCGTCGGCAATTCCAACACGGCTTGCAACAACCGGTGGATATGAGTGGACGCAAACAGATCCTCCCCCCGCACTACGTGCGTTATCGCATCGCGCGCATCGTCCAGTGTGACGGCAAGATGATAGCTTACCGGGGTATCTTTCGGTACAAGAACAACATCCCCTAATGCCTGAGGATCGGCCCTTTGCTCGCCCAGCCTTTCGTCTTGCCATGTCAATAAGCCGGCTATGGCCGCCGCCTTGCTTACGTTGAGCCGCCAGTTGTGCGATTCCGCTTTGGCGCGCTGCGCCGCTTCTGTATGGCACAGGTTTCGGCATGTTCCGGGATAAATCGGACCATCAGGACCAGCAATCTCACCGCCCTTGCTTTGTGCCGCCCTGATATCCGAGCGAGAACAAAAACAGGGATACAGCAATTCGCGTGATTTCAGCTTTTCGATCGCTGCTGCATAGTCATCAAAGCGCTGCGATTGAAAAATGATCTCCTCGTCCCAATCGAGACCTAGCCAACGTAAATCTGCCAATATCGCGTCCACAAATTCGGGTTTTGACCGCGCTATGTCAATATCCTCAATCCTTAACAAAAACCGTCCGCCCCTTTCCCTCGCAAAATCATGGGCTATAACGGCGGCATAGGCATGACCCATATGCAACAAGCCATTGGGGCTGGGCGCAAACCGCGCCACAATATCTTCCTCAATATCTACTCTTGACGTCATTGTGCGGATAATGTTCTTTGTGTCACTGGCATGTCATGTTCTTAGGGATAAAGGACAGACAGTAAAGGATGGACCCAAATACGGGGGAGAATGTAACCAATGTATCATCCCGATCTGATGCGGCATCCGGAAAGCTGCCCATCGCTGGTGCTTAATGCAGACTATACACCGCTCTCCTATTATCCGCTCAGCTTGTGGCCATGGCAAACTGCTATAAAGGCCGTGTTCCTTGACCGTGTTGATATTGTTTCCAGCTATGAACGTCATGTGCATAGCCCCAGTGTCGATATGAAAATCCCATCGGTTATCGCGCTGAAAAACTATATTAAGCCATCGGAATACCCGGCTTTCACGCGTTTCAACCTGTTTTTGCGCGACAAATTTGAATGTGTCTATTGCGGATCAACGGAAAATTTGACGTTCGATCATGTGGTACCGCGCCGTCAGAAAGGCCGTACCACATGGGAGAATGTTGCGACAGCTTGCCTGCCCTGCAACCTTAAGAAAGGCGGCCGCACACCCAAAGAAGCCCATATGCAGATCAGCCGTCAGCCGATCAAACCGACCAGCTGGCAATTGCAAGAACATGGCCGCGCCTTCCCGCCCAATTTTCTGCACGATACCTGGCATGACTGGCTCTATTGGGATATAGAGTTGGAGGGGTAGTCGCATCTAGTATTCTCACAGCGAGTTGAGCCATTTATTGGCCATGTGAAGTGTTGCCGGACGATGATCAACTCCGTCAGCATCAACCATGAAATGGTCATAACCTTCATATTCGACATATCGGAAACTGGTTTTACCGGCTTTTTTTAGCAGGTCTCTTGCTGCTCTTGCTGTGCTCACCGGTGCGGATTGATCCCGGGTACCGTGGATTAGAAGGACGGGTACATCGGTTTGCAGCAATGACCGTGCGGCGACGATATCAGCGGCATCGGCCCACCAGCTATAGCTGGCTCCCAACGCGTGTTTGTTACCGGTAGGGTTCTCGCGGGCGTTTGCGATTGCACGCTTGACCAATGGCTTCACCATTGGCGGCACAGCGGTCTCAATCAATCGACCCACCGAAAGTCCAATGCCGGAAGATTGAATAATGACGGCTTTTGATTCAGGAACAAGCGGTACTATCATCGCCGCGACGGCCCCGCCTTCCGATCCACCGTAAATAATCAATGACCCGTTCCACCAGTCCTCAGATCGTAAAGCAGCAATGACTTGGACAGCATCAGCGACGCGTCGAGACAAGGTTGCATGATCCCAATAATCTCTGGAGCAGCTGTCAACCTTTTCTGCCTCTTCATAATCAGTGCCAACACCGTATTTTTCGATAACCAGCAAAGCGGCTTCAGGCACAATTATTTCCGGATCGGTAGTCAACCAATCCCTGCTTTTGACAGGCTCACAACCCGATCCGTGTAGCATAAGCAAGATGCTTTGATTGGCTTGGCCCAGATCCCGTTCCAAGTAAAATTCGATATTCGAACTATTGGGTCGTTCAATTTTATATTGAGTCAGCGCTTGCGCTGGAGCTGCCAAGATCACACAAACAACAATGAGTAAAAATCGCATGGTTGTAATCTCCCCGAGACAATCTCGCCTGTAGCAAGTTTCACCATAAATAACCAGCGCCGGTGAATGGAGCGTTGGTGATGAGTCTCCCGAATAACCAGCTATTTGACCACTTGATGAGTTACAAAAAACAGGCCTGAAATTCACTCGCATCACTTAGGCGAATTTGATATGGAATGGTTGATGGTTGATGATCGATCGTGATTTTGACCAACCTTCGCACAGCTGACCAATTTTCTTGACGCTCTCTCCGTTGCGGTGCAGCATCGCAGCATGATTGATACACCGCCCCTCGCCGTTCACCAAAATCCAGACATTAAATATCTCGGCAAATTGCTGGGTGATGTCATCCGTTCCTATGGGGGCGAAGAACTTTACCGCCGGACGGAATATATCCGCTCCTCCAGTGTCGATCGACATCGCGGCGTTGCAGAGGCGGATGCGATTGACCCGGGATTGGATGCGCTGACCCTGGATGAGACATTGGCTTTCGTACGCGGTTTCATGTTGTTTTCGTTGCTCGCCAATCTTGCCGAAGATCGTCAAGGCGTAGCCGCGGAAAAAGGGGCGAGCGTTGTCGAAGCGATTGAGAGGCTTGCCGAAGAAGGTGTCGATAAGGATGCGATCCTATCGCTACTAGACGAAGCGCTCATTGCGCCCGTGCTGACCGCTCACCCAACTGAAGTCCGCCGCAAGAGCATGATTGATCACAAAGCCCGCATTGCCGAATTGCTGCTTATGAAAGATGCCGGCAATACGGAAACACCGCAGGGCGATATGCTGGATGACGCAATCATGCGACAGATAGCATTGCTGTGGCAAACCCGCCCTCTCAGAAGAGAGCGGCTATTTGTCACCGACGAGGTTCAAATCTCACAAAGCTATATGAAGGATGTATTTCTTCCGGTCCTGCCGCGCCTATATGCAAAATGGGAACGGGCACTGGGGGCACGCCTGCCAAATTTCTTAAAACTTGGTAGCTGGATTGGCGGAGACCGCGATGGCAACCCATTTGTCGATGCCGATGCCATGCAAGAGGCATTGTCCCGCGCGGCGGAAACGGTTATCGGTTACTACCTTATGCGGGTGCACGCCATGGGCGCGGAGCTGAGTATATCTACTGAACTGGCTGAGGTGCCGAAAGAAGTCCTTGAGCTTGCAGAGGCCAGTGGCGACGACGCGCTGAGCCGAAAGGATGAGCCGTATCGGCGCGCGCTATCTGGCATCTATGCGCGCCTGTCCGCGACACATTTGAAGCTATGCGGCCATATCGCAGGGCGTCCCTCCTCCATACCGGCCGAACCCTACAAAAATCCGCAGCAGTTGCGCGCAGATCTGGCTGTGCTTGCCCACGGGCTTCAATCCGTTGGTAAGGGTGTATTCGCGACCTCTGGTGCATTGGGGCGCCTTATCCGGACGGTTGAGCTATTCGGCTTTCATCTTGCGACGCTAGACATGCGTCAAAATAGCCGGGTGCACGAGCGCGTTGTTGCGGAACTATTGAAGGAAGCCGGTGTCGAGGCGGATTACCTCTCGCTTGAAGAAGCGAAGCGAGTGGAAATATTGCGTCGGGAGCTGGCCAACAATCGCCCGCTCGTTAGCCCCTGGGCCGAATATTCCAAAGAAACCGCCAAGGAACTCTCTATCATCCGGGCCGCAGCAAAGGCGCACAATCGCTATGGCCCACAGGTGATTGTCAATTACAACATCAGCAATGGTGAAAGTGTATCCGACATATTGGAAGTCTATGTCCTGTTGATGGAAGCAGGTTTGTATCGGGCACCAACGGACGACAGCAGCGATCCAACCTGTCCCATCATGGCGGTACCATTATTTGAAACGGTCGCCGATCTGGAAAATGCGCCCGGTGTAATGACACAGTTTTTTAATCTCCCCGAGATGCAAGCGCTGAACAGCAAGCGCGGCCATCAGGAAGTGATGATTGGCTATTCAGACAGCAATAAGGATGGGGGTTATCTGACCTCAACATGGAGCCTGTTCAAAGCGAGCGATGCTTTAACGCCGGTATTTGAAAAGGCGGGCGTTAAAATGCAGCTATTTCATGGGCGCGGCGGGGCCGTTGGGCGCGGAGGCGGTTCGGCCTTCGGTGCCATCAAGGCACAACCCAAAGGAACAGTAGCCGGACGTATTCGCATCACCGAGCAGGGAGAGGTGATTGCGGCTAAATATGGCACGCGCGCTGGTGCAGAGGGTAATCTGGAGGCGATGACTTCTGCGGTATTGCTCAATTCCCTGGAACCAGCCAGCACCAATGGAACGGTGCAGTCCGGCTTCATTGCTGCAATGGACACCATCTCCCAAACCGCGTTTTCCGAATATCGCGATCTGGTCTATGGCGATAATCAGGGCAATGATCGCGGCTTCCGCACCTTCTTTCGCCAAATGACTCCGTTGACCGAAATCGCAAAACTGAAGATCGGGTCGCGTCCCGCCAGCCGGACCAAAAGCGACCGGATCGAAGATTTACGTGCCATTCCCTGGGTATTTAGCTGGGCACAGGCACGGGTGATGTTGCCGGGCTGGTATGGTGTGGGTCAGGCCATGTATGCGTTTGAGGACAAGGCGGTCTTAAAAGATATGGCCGCC
>CALKXX010000015.1 GCA_938003725.1 uncultured Sphingomonadaceae bacterium
TGCGAGCGAAGCGCAGCAATCCAGAGCGTCACTCACAGAAGCCCCGGATTGCCGCGTCGCTGCGCTCCTCGCAATGACGGATTGTTGCAAACTCCCTACTTGCACGCTCTCACCCATCCTGTAGTGAATATTCCATGCGGCAAAAAGAACTCAGACTGGCCTTGATTTGCTACGGCGGTGTTAGTCTCGCGATTTACATGCACGGCATTACGAAGGAAGTTTGGAAGCTGGCACAGGCAAGCCGGGATTTTCACGATGGTCAAAAGGTAGATAGCTGTAGCCGGGGAATTTATTACGATATCCTGCAATGGATGGAGAATGAAACCGGGACGAAATTAAGGGTATTGCCTGACATAATCGCAGGAGCCAGCGCCGGCGGTATAAACGGAATTTTCCTTTCCCAAGCCTTGATCTCCGGTCAATCTTTGGAACCGTTGACCGACATGTGGCTAAAAAATGCCGACGTAGACACTTTGCTGGACCCTGATGCCCGGCCCCTGTCACGTTTCTCAAAATTTTGGGCAGAACCCATCGCCTGGATGGCATTGGGCCGGAAAGGCGGCGCGGTAGAGCAAACCGTATCGAAGGAAGCTCGAGAAGAAGTCAAAATGAAGCTATCCCGATTTGTGCGAGCTAGATGGTTTGCACCGCCCTTTGGCGGAAAGGTGTTTTCGGGCCTAATCTATGATGCATTGACCGCGATGAAACAAACCGAAACTGGACCCAAGTTACTGCCTGCGGAACAACCTCTGGATTTATTTGTCACCGTTACCGATTTTGTCGGACATGCGGAAAAGTTGCAATTACACAGTCCGCTGGAAGCTATGGAGATGGAGCACCGCGTCACCATTAGCTTTTCGACACGAGGGAAGAAAAGTAACGATATTGCCGATGCCGCTGAACTCGTTTTTGCTGGCCGGGCAACGGCGAGTTTCCCAGGTGCATTTCCACCATTTACGGTTGTCGAGTTAGACCAGGTCCTAAACGAACGTGATCATGAATGGGCGGGTCGCAAGAAATTTCTGACGCGTGTACTTCCCGGCCATAGCCGCGCCGGAACCGCAGAAGATACGGTGCTAATTGACGGATCAGTATTAGCAAATGCGCCATTTGCACAGGCAATTGAAGCCTTGAAAAACAGACCCGCTAAGAGGGAAGTTGATCGCCGGTTTGTATATATCGACCCGCGTCCGGATCTGGACCTAGCGAAAAATGACAAGGCCCTGCAAAGGCTGAAGGCAGCGCAGGAGGACCAGAATGAGAGTTTGCCGGGGTTCTTTTCAACCATATTCGGCGCGATCTCCAACATCCCGCGAGAGCAACCAATTCGAGATAATTTGAATGCCATCGCCGGGCGTTCAAACCGGATCACACAGATGCGTTCGATCACTGAAAATTTGCGCGCTGAGGTTGAACAGACGGTGGAAAGCTTGTTTGGACGCACGCTATTCTTCGACAAACCAACGGCTAAGCGATTGGCCGGGTGGCGCCGCAAATCGCGCGACAAAGCAGCGAAGCTAGCAGGATTTTCCTATAGCGCATATGGGCATTTGAAACTGGCAACCGTGGTGGAAGATATTGCAACCACCATGCGCCGAGCAAAATTCGATCCCAATGTTCACAATCACGCGGAGCTTCGCAGCGCGCTGTGGGCGGAACTCAAAGTGCGGGGATTGGATAATGTCGGCCTAAAAACCGGAGGCGGTCCGACCAAGGCAGCGGCCGATTTTTTCCGCCAGCATGATCTGGGCTATCGCATCCGGCGTTTAAGGTTTCTGGCACGCCGGCTGGCCGAGGACCTGGACAGCGCGGACCCGGTTGAGTTTGCAGAAATTGAGAAGATGCATGATGTAATTTACGATTGCCTCTCCATCTATATCGAGCGCGAGACTATTGACTATCTAGGCACAGATTTTTGTAAATTGGCAGAAGAGGCCGTTACACGGTCAGCAGCCGCTCTCGATCGCTTAGCAGAGGCCCGAGACCTCTCTGCAGCGGACGCTATTGTCGATATGAAACTTGCCGATGCACTTAATTTTTTGCCGAAAAAAGAAAAGCGCTCCATGCTACTCGCATTTCTAGGATTTCCCTTTTACGACATCGCAACTCTACCGCTGTTGCAGGGCGAAGGGTTAGACGAATTTGATCCAATCAAAGTGGACCGCATCTCACCGGAAGATGCCCGAACAATTCGGCAAGGCGGTGTTGCGGCCACATTAAAAGGGATAGAATTCAACAACTTTGGTGCATTTTTTAGCCGCTCTTACCGGGAGAACGACTATCTATGGGGTCGCCTCCACGGCGCCGAACGCATGATCGACATCATGGTTTCAACTTTGCCCGTTGCCAAGCGACCGGACGGCCAAAAAACACTGGAGTTCAAAAAAAACGTGTTTCAGGGCATTATCAACGAGGAAGAAAAGCGGTTGAAAAAGGTCGGACCGCTCATCACGTCCTTACGCAAGGAAATTGCCCGAGCAACATTACAATAACCTTTGTGACTACAGTCTGAAAGATCGGACCTCGAACCGACCTAACTCTTGGCTTAGTGATGCCCATCTTCTTTGTGAGGAGGCAATTTCAAACTCTTGTAGACAGCCTCGACAAAGGCATCACCCTTGATGAACGCCTTGGGATTGGTATCCCACTGCGCGGCAGGCTTCATTGCTTTCACCTGATCCAGCGTCTTGCCCTCTGATTGGGCGGTCTTGACTGCACCAATTACCGATTTCAGCATATCCCGATAAGCCATCAAATCCGCTTTGGTTGCCATAGGGCCGTGACCCGGAATAATCTTTGTAGCTTCGTCCGCCAAGGCTAGCGCTTTTTCCGCCGCGTCCAGAACGCCGCGCGCATTGCCACCGCTGTTGAGATCGATAAAGGGCAATGTCACTTTGTTGAAATAAAGGTCGCCCATGTGAATCACATTGGCATCTTTCCAAAAAATGATGCTGTCACCGTCGGTATGCCCGTGCTTCATGTGCATCACCTGCACTTCATCTCCGTTCAGATGCAGCTTCAACCCGTCATGATAGGTAACTGTCGGCAGCGCCTCCTTTGGAGAGGCAGGATCATTGCCGCGCCCGTCTTTCTGTTCGCCCAGCATCCGCTCGCGGACATGGTCATGCGCCATGATCAGGGCGCCTGCTTTGCCGAAATTCTCATTACCGCCGCTATGATCACCATGCCAGTGCGTATTGATAAGATATTTCACCGGTTCCGCACCAAGCTCTGCCACCGCCGCCTGGATTTTCGGGGTTAGCGGCGCAAACTGGTCGTCGATCAAAACCGTGCCGTCCGGTCCATAGGACACACCGATATTTCCCCCGGCACCGAATAGAACCGCAATGCCCTCACCCAGCTTCTCAACTTTAATTTCCACCTTGGCAAAGCGATCAGATTCTTGCGCGTTACTCTCGCTACATGCCGACAAAGCGATCGGTGATGCCGCAAGCAAGGTCATCGCCACTGATCGTGAAAGCAAATTGTTCATCGGGGTCTCCTATTGGTTTTCGATCTTCTAGCCGACCGAAGCGGATTGGGAAAGCGTATAGGTTAGGTTTAATAAATAATGGAAGTCACCTTCAAACAAGAACCTGATCAAGACCAAGCAAACCAACATCTCCGCCAATCTGCTCAAATTCTAAACAGCAACGCTTTGGTTTTCTGTCTACAAGCTCGCTCCAGCACGACCATAATGCTGAATATTGTTTCACACATATGCCGGACAGGATGCATTTTCGGATATTCTACTGTTTCACTTCAACGGGCCAGCGCGTTGCGACGATACTTTCGCGTTGACCAATCCGGTTCAGCCAATGCCGCAAAGGCAAAAGCTGTCCGATCAGATTGTCTCCTTCGGGTGTCAATTGTACCGGACGCAAGATGCAGTAGAGATAAATATCCGCCAGAGAGAATTCCGCTCCCGCAAAATGCCGCGATTGTTCAATCCGCTCACAGATGATCCCCAAATGGCGGGCAATCTCTGGCAACGCAGTTTCAATAATATCCGAGCGCAAAGGTGTTTTCAGATATTCGTGCGCCAACCGAGGCATCAACAACCCGTGCTCTGAGACTGGAAAAAGATAGTTATTGGCGATCGCAATCCAGCGATCCATTTCCGCGCGTGCTTTTGGACATGTGGGCTGCAACGCTCCGCCATTATGAGCATTGTCTATATATTGGGTAATGGCAACACTCTCATAGAGGTTCATGCCATCAATGGTAACCGTGGGCACTTTGCCGAACGGGTGTCGGCGTTTATTTTCCTCGGATTGCGCCGGCGTGGCCGTGATCGTCCAACCTATTCTCGCTTCCTGCGCCACCGTCTGCACAATCCGGGTGTAGGTGGAGATGATCGTGCCGTGAATATGGAGCAAAGGTTGAGCCGACATTCTGACAGAATAGAGCAACGACATGTGTAATCCAGATATTTTGTTCGATTACAAAATATCTCCACTATTGCGCGTTTGCCTTGAATTTCTGCAAAACCGCTATAGGCTTAAGAGCCCACAACACGGAGATTATCATGAATACTCGGAATATGAAGCTTGTTTTGCCTGCAATAGCCGGATTGGTAATGCTCAGTGCATGTGGACAAAATGATGCATCCGGCGAGAATGCCGAGGGCAATAGTGAAGCAGCTAGCGCTGCTCTTCCCAGCGGCCTGACCGTCAAAGAACAAATCGACGCGCGACAAACAGCGTTAAAAAATGTCGGCAAAGCATTTAAAGCGATTAGCGATCAGTTGAAATCGGATAGCCCGGACATCGCTATCATACAGACGGCAGCGGCCTCGATTCCAACCGAAACCGAAGGCATGGCCGACTGGTTTCCCGAAGGCACAGGTCCTGACTCAGGTGTTGAAACCGACGCCCTGCCGGTAATTTGGGAAAGCAAAGAGGATTTTCTCGCTAAGGCAACGGACATGCAGGAAGCAGCGGCAAATCTAAATAGCGTTGCACAAGCCGGAGATGCCGCAGCAATTGGTGAAGCTTTCAAAGCAACCGGCGGGACGTGCAAAGCCTGTCACGACAAATATCGTCTGGACGACTAAACTGAAATGGCCGCTGATACGGCGCGAGTTCTCGTTTGGGACTGGACGGTTCGTGTCTTTCACTGGCTCATCGTTCTGCTGATCCCACTGATGTGGTGGACCGCCGAAGAAGGCATGATGGATTGGCACCGACGCATGGGTGTGACCCTGTTGGGTCTTGTGATATTTCGTCTGACTTGGGGGTTTTTGGGAAGTTGGACAGCACGTTTTATCCCGATGCTAAAACGCATTTCCTCGCTGCCGGCCTATGTCCTCGACCTTCGGCAGGGCAAACATCAACCGGTATTTGGTCATGGTCCGCTGGGTGTACTCAGCGTGTTCGCTCTATTGGCATCGCTATGCATTCAAATTAGCACCGGGTTGTTTTCAGTGGACGTAGATGGGTTGGAATCAGGACCACTCTCAGTTTTAGTTTCCTTCGATACCGGCCGCGAATTTGCAGACATACATGAGTTGAATTTCAATATCCTGTCGACGTTTATCACCCTGCATGTCGCTGCAATCTTAGTCTATCAGTTTGTTCTGAAAGATAATATTACCGGGCCGATGATAACCGGTCGGAGGCCGAAAAGCGATTTTTCCGTCACTGAACAAGAAGACAACAAACCTCCGCTATGGGCTATTATACTGGGCATCACTTTCGCAGCGGTCAGCGTTTACGCCGTACTTAATGCCACCTGATCAGTTTTCGGACAGGCTTTTGTCCGGGTAGGTCGGTGACCAATCCTGAAGCCAGCGTGGTTCCGCTTGCATTACGACATCTTCCTTGATCGCATATAGTCGCGGATAGGAACCGGTGCTGTTTAGCGCACCTTCCTTGATTTTGACCAATTGGTCGCGGAGAATTTCGATATCCCCGCGTGATTTTCGTGGCAACTGCCCGTCCTTTCCCGCATGTGCACCGCGTAAGCTAATATCTGGGTTTTCCATCGTGGCCTTTAGGATCTTCTGCGCAGATTGCAGATAATCACCCATGCTGGACGTTGGATAATGGGCATTGATCCTGCCCGCCGACATAAAATCGCCAGTGAACATGATGTTGGCAGCTTTATCCAGAAGCGAAATCGAATTGTCCGTATGGCCGGGCGTATAATGGAGTGTCAATTTGCGTTGCCCCAAATCTATTTCAGAGCCCGGTTTAATCCACTCGTCTATTTTCCACTTTGTCGGTGCAATACCCTCTGCAACGCCCAGATGTTCGCCCCAATTGGGCGTAAACTCATCTCCGTCCGCACGTACCCGAAGATGCGGCAAATCAACCAGCGCAATGCGCTCGTAACCACCCTGCCCCGTATGATCATAGTGCAAGTGTGAGGGGATGAATGTTACCGGTAAATCAGTCAGCTTTTTTACCACTGGGCGAATATCATAAAAGCCAACGCCAGCATCCAGCAGCATCGCGCGTTCGCTGCCCGCGATCAAATAATTGACATTGCGCGGCCAGGCATAGGGTTCGGTGATGGCAAAGGTCTGCGCATCCAGTTGAACGACATAGAAATAGGCCTCTTCGCCAAAGGGCTTACCGTCAGCAGGAAGGTTTGCTTCTTCCCTAGGCATGATCCGTTCGCCGCTGGTTGCAAGCGGGATCAATATGCGGTGCCGTTGCCAGACCCCAATCGCCAATAATATGACTATGATAACGGCCGAAATCCCAAATTTCTTTGCCACTTCAGTCTCCTTTAAAGTCCGGATCGCGTTTTTCAAAAAAGGATCTTACACCTTCCTTAAAATCCTCGGTTGCGGCGGTTAACAAATATTGATCGCGGTCCATAAACGTCGCGGTCGGATCGTTCATACCCGCCGCTGCATCAACGGCCTCCTTCGTCATGCGCACAGGGAGCGGCGGCAGTTTCCCGACTTTTGCGGTCCATTTTTGCGCCGCTTCACAGGCTTTGCCATCGTCAACAACCTCATCAACCAAACCCCATAAGAGGCAGGTCGGTGCATCCAGCGCCTCACCGAACATCACAAACTGTTTTGCCCGCGACGGTCCCATCAATGCCGTCAGACGGGGAATACTCCGCCAGCTCATATTGATGCCTAGCGGAACTTCCGGCAGCCTCAACGATGCGTTCTGCCCAACAACACGGAAATCGCAGCTGGTGACCAGAGCGACCCCGCCGCCGATGCAATATCCTTCGATCGCCGCGACGGTAATCGGTTCCATTTCTGCCCAAGCCTTGCACATATCGGGGCCAGCCAGAACACGTTCGCGCTTTTCCAGAACCGTTTCATTTTTTGGAAGGCGTTCCGCCAAGTCGGCTCCGGCGGAGAAATATTTATTTGTCCCGGTCAGGATCACAGCGTGGATATGAGGAGCGGTGCGATACCGCCGGGCGACGTCGGTTAATTCCTTCATATGCGCGATACTAAGGGCGTTGCGCGCATCGGTTCGGTTCAACCGGACGGTGACAACGCCGTCCGCTTCGTCGATCTTCAGAAATTGATATTCCATGATGTCCCCATTCTGTAACCGGGAGTAGGGACAGCTGGCTAATCCGTCAAATCTTCCCAGGCATCTTTCAGTTTTCCGAAAAAGCCGGAAGAATTCGGTGTTTCGTCACCGGTTTCCGTCTCCTGAAACTCGCGCAGAATCTGTCGTTGTTGTTTCGAAAGCTTGGTTGGTGTTTCCACCTCAATCTGCACAACCATATCACCATTGCCGCGTCCGCGAAGAACCGGCATGCCGGCACCGCGTTGTCGTATCTGTTTTCCCGATTGGATACCTGCGGGAATGCGAATTTCATGCTTTTCACCATCCAGACCAGGGATGGTGATTTCACCGCCCAAGGCCGCCAGTGTGAAACTGATCGGTACGCGCGTGAACAAGGTCGTTCCCTCGCGTTCGAAAATATCGTGGCGCTCCAGGTGAATAAAAATGTAGAGATCGCCGGGAGGGGCACCGCGTGCGCCGGCCTCACCTTTTCCAGTCAGCCGTATTCTGGTGCCACTGTCTACCCCAGCCGGTATTTCGACTTCGAGCGCCTGCGGTTTGTCTACCCGGCCTTCACCGTAACAGACGTGGCAGGGATTCTCGATGACTTCGCCGCGCCCCTGACAGCTGGTACAAGTGCGTTCGACAACAAAAAACCCCTGTTGGGCACGAACCTTGCCGTGGCCTTGGCATGTTGCGCATCGCTTGACGCCTGTGCCGGGTTCCGCACCGGAACCCTCACACTCATCACAGCCAACGGATACATCAATCTCGATTTCGGTTTCTTTTCCGTGGAAGGCGTCTTCCAGACTGATTTCCATGTCATAGCGTAAGTCCGCACCGCGCGCAGGACCGCGTTGTTGCTGCTGCCCGCCAAAACCACCGCCGCCTTGTCCGCCGCCAAAAATAGTCTCGAAAATATCGCCAATATCGTTGAATGCGGCGCCGGCAAACCCGCCCTGTCCGCCGCCAGCGGCGTTTCCTCCGCCCTGGGTGAAAGCGGCATGGCCATATTGATCATAGGCCGCCCGTTTTTGTGGGTCTTTCAGAACGTCATAGGCTTCGCTGATGGACTTAAACTTGGCTTCGGCTGCCCCGTCATTGGGGTTTTTGTCCGGATGCCATTTCATCGCCAATTTGCGATAGGAGGATTTTAGGGTCGCACCGTCGCAGTCGCGCGACACGCCCAGCTGTTCATAATAATCCATTTCGGTAGCCATTATGTTCCCTCAGCCCCCCAGCTGATAAAAGAAAGAAAAAGCCCGCCACTCCGGAAAACCAGAGTAACGGGCTCATTCCACTATATTTACTCAGCCGCCTTGGCATCTTCCTTTTTGTCGTCGTCACTAGAATCGTCTGAATCATCAACTTCAGAAAATTCCGCATCGACCACATCATCGTCAGCCTTAGCCGCAGCATCGGCAGCAGCCGCATCATCAGCGTCTCCACCAGCAGCCTGTTCTGCTTCATAGATCTTCTGACCCATTTGCATCGCAACCTGTGCCAGCGCTTCGGATTGCGTTTTCATCGCTTCCGGATCGCCGCCTTCAATGGCTTCTTTCGTCTTGGTAATGCCTTCTTCGATTTGACCTTTCAGATCGGCGTCAATCTTGTCGCCATGCTCTTCCAGCTGTTTCTCGGTCGAGTGGACAAGGCTTTCCGCATTATTTTTGGCTTCCGCTTCTTCACGGCGCTTCTTGTCTTCTTCAGCAAATTTCTCAGCATCCTGGACCATCTGATCGATGTCATTGTCGCTGAGACCACCAGAAGCCTGAATTTTAATCTGCTGTTCCTTGCCCGTGCCTTTATCTTTCGCAGACACGTTGACGATACCGTTCGCATCAATATCGAACGTCACGTCAATTTGCGGCACACCGCGCGGTGCCGGCGGGATACCGACCAGATCGAAATTGCCGAGCATTTTGTTGTCTGCGGCCATCTCACGCTCACCCTGGAACACACGAATGGTTACAGCGCCCTGATTATCATCAGCGGTGGAGTAAACCTGTGATTTCTTCGTCGGGATCGTGGTATTGCGATCGATCATGCGCGTGAACACACCGCCGAGAGTTTCGATACCCAGCGACAATGGCGTTACGTCGAGCAGCAGAACATCTTTAACGTCGCCCTGCAATACGCCTGCCTGAATGGCAGCACCCATGGCGACCACTTCATCCGGGTTCACGCCGGTATGCGGCTCTTTGCCGAAGAACTTTTCAACGGTTTCACGAACCATCGGCATGCGGGTCATCCCGCCAACCATAACAACATCATCAATCTCGCTGGAATCTACGCCCGCATCTTTTAGAGCCTTTTTGCAAGGATCAAGGGTGCGTTTGACCAGATCACCGACCAGCTTTTCCAGATCGCTCCGGCTGATTGATTTTACCAAGTGCTTTGGACCATTTTGGTCAGCCGTAATGAACGGCAGGTTGACCTCGGTGGTCTGTGCACTGGAAAGTTCAATTTTCGCTTTCTCCGCCGCTTCTTTCAACCGTTGCAGAGCGAGCTTGTCCTTCGTCAGGTCAATGCTTTCCGCTTTCTTGAAATCTTCAGCCAGAAACTCAACAACCTTTGCGTCAAAATCTTCACCGCCCAAGAACGTGTCACCGTTGGTCGATTTCACTTCGAACACGCCGTCACCAATTTCGAGGATCGAAATATCGAACGTTCCGCCGCCAAGGTCATAGACCGCGATGGTTTTGCCGTCGTTTTTGTCGAGGCCATAAGCCAGAGCAGCGGCTGTAGGTTCGTTAATGATCCGCAGGACCTCAAGACCGGCAATCTTGCCGGCATCCTTGGTCGCCTGGCGCTGGGCATCATTAAAATAGGCTGGCGTAGTAATCACTGCCTGCTCTACTTTTTCGCCCAGATAAGCTTCGGCCGTCTCTTTCATTTTCTGCAATGTATAGGCTGAAATCTGCGACGGGCTGTAATCTTCACCGCCCGCTTTAACCCAGGCATCACCATTGGATCCTTTGACGATTTCATAGGGAACAAGTTCCATGTCCTTCTTCGTCATCGGATCATCGAACCGGCGACCGATAAGACGTTTCACCGCAAAGATCGTGCTTTCAGGGTTGGTGACAGCTTGCCGCTTTGCCGGCTGCCCGATCAGGCGTTCGCCATCCTTTGTAAATGCGACGACGGATGGTGTCGTCCGCGCGCCTTCCGAGTTTTCAATAACCTTCGGCTTGCCGCCGTCCATAACGGCCACACAAGAGTTGGTGGTGCCCAGATCAATACCGATTACTTTAGCCATATTTCCCTCAATCAATTTTCTTCAATTAGCAAAATTGCCACGCCGGTCCATTGTTATCAGCACCGATTGCGGCTTCGAGTTTGGATATAGGTGGCATTTTTCTTGGCACAAGGAGTGGGACAGTCTAGATTTGAAAAATCTGCCCGGCACACCCATATTCATAGGGCTATTCAGCGGATTATGGAGAAAATTGATGAAACAGCTTTCGGTGTTTTTTGTGGGTTTGGCATCTCTGGTGCTCGCCTCTTGCGGACAGGGCGATGTGCTCTTTGCCGATGATGCCGTGATTAACTTGTCGCCGGTCGATGACAATCCTTCCGCGGGCTATATGACGCTTCATGGCGGGCGTCAGGATACCGAATTGGTAAGTGTCGTTTCCGATGATGTTCTGCGTCTGGAAATGCATGAAACCGTTACCACGGATGGCGTTGCCACGATGAAGCCCTTGAAATCCGTAGCTGTTCCCGCAGGCGGGAAAGTAAAGTTTGAACCCGGCGGCAAACATCTGATGATCTGGGGCATTGGACAGGGTTCAAGAAACCTCGGCCTGCTCCGCATGACGCTAATCTATGCCAATGATGATCGTATTCAGATTGAAGCGGTGATTAAAAAACAGGGCAGCGCCGAATAGGCGACAGCGACAATGACTGGCAGGAGATTAACATCGGACGAAATTGAACTTTGCAAGATCGTCTTTGGCGATGCAATCGACTATGGGTCCGTACAGATATTCAATCGTAAATGGTGGCCATTTCAGCCGCGCAAAGTAACCATGGCACCGGATGGCAATCTTTGGTTTCATCCGGGAAGCGGCCTGTTTTGTGAGGATTTCTGCGGATCGCAGCTAAATCTGCAAGCGCTGTTCATCCACGAAATGGCGCATGTCTGGCAACATCAACAAGGCGTGTTCCTCCCCCTCGCCCGGCATCCGTTTTGCAGCTACAAATATGATCTGATCCGGGGAAAGCCGTTTGCGCGATATGGCATCGAGCAACAGGCAGAAATTGTCAGCCATGTGTTTTTGTTGAAACAGGGCGCAAGATTAAAAAATGGACATGTGCTTACCGACTATGAGGGCCTTTTACCATTTTAAGGAGTGCCAGGCCCTATTTAATGGAGCTGTTCAGACGGCAACAATCCCAACCTATCCCGCATCATCCATCTCGCCAACATCAGCACCGCGACCATGCCAAGGCCGCTGGCGAGGCCCCACCAGATACCGATACCTCGCCAATCCAGCCAGAAGGCGAAATAAGCACCCACGCCGATACCTACGACCCAATAGCCGAACGCGGCGATGACCATCGGCACCGTCGTATCATGCAATCCGCGCAGCATCCCTGCGCCAACCACTTGTGCGCCGTCGAAAATCTGGAATAGCGCTGCAATCCCCAGAAAGCTGATCGCCAGCGCTACAACTTCGGCATTTTGAGCACTATCCGCTTCGATAAACAGACCCGCAAGCTGCGCTGGGAAGATCCAGATC
>CALKXX010000016.1 GCA_938003725.1 uncultured Sphingomonadaceae bacterium
GGTGAAACGAATCTCATCGGTGTATTGGTGCAAAAGGCGACCGGTAAAACGCTGGCTGAATATTTATCTGAAAAAATTTGGGCACCTTATGGCATGGGGCAGGACGCCGAATGGCTGCTTAATGAGGGCGGCAAGGAAATCGGCGGCTGCTGTATTTCCGCAGCGGTGCGTGACTATGCCTTATTTGGTCAGTTCGCCATGAATGGTGGTAAAATTGGTGAAACATCAGTGGTTCCCGATGGCTGGTTTGAAAAGGCTGGCACAAAACAAGCGGATATCGGTGTTCCCGGCCGCGGCTATGGCTATCAATGGTGGACATTTGACGATGGCAGCTTTGGCGCACAAGGTATTTTTGGACAGGGAATATTTATCAGTCCCAAACATGGCCTGGTGATCGCCAGCAATGGCAATTGGCCCAGCGCAACCCCAGAGGAACAAGGACAACAGCGGCGAGATTTCTTTCAGGCTGTGAAAGATCACCTGGATAGCGAAACCGCTATCTAAGGTTAAAGCGGGTGCCTGTATCAAAGTCCTTGGCAAGAATTTCGACGAGCTGATCTGCAACATTATCAGGTGTTTTCAGCGTCATCGGGTCTTCGCCAGGATAGGCATTCGCACGCATTTTCGTGCGCGTTCTGCCGGGGTCGATAATCGCCGTGCGTAATTTGCCAAGATTGCGCATCTCCTCACCGTAACTTGTCACCAGTGCATCCAACGCCGCTTTCGATGCGCCATATGCACCCCAAAAAGCGCGCGGAGATTTGCCGACGCTGCTGCTGATCGCCACCAGGCGGGCATTGTCACTTTTTCTTAGCATCGGATCAAAGGCGGCGATCAACGCCTGTTGCGCGACCAGGTTTAGCGTCAGTATCTGGTTGAATTCCTTGCCATCGATTGCCGGAACCGGGCCGAGCGTGCCAAGCATCGCCGCATTCAATATCAGTATATCAAGCGCTTTCCAGCGTTCGCCAATAGCTTGTGCCAACCGGCCAATACTGTCGCCATCGGTCAGGTCCAGCGGTGCAATGGTTGCGCTACCACCGGATTGATGGATTTGTTCCTCGACCTGCTCAAGGCCGTCGGCGCTGCGCGCGGTCAAAACGACATGGGCGCCTTGCGCTGCCAGCGCGACTGCTGTGGCAGCGCCAATGCCGCGGCTTGCTCCTGTGACGAGTGCCAATTGCCCTTCGAACTTCATGCTATCCGGTCTGTTCCGTCAAAACGGGTTTGTCGCTTTGGCCAACCTGTTCATTCAATAATGTCAGCTGATCGGGTTGATCCGTGTCATCCTGATCCGTCAAATGTGTAGGATAAGCGCCAGTGAAACACGCGTCGCAATATTGCGGTTGAGTATCGTGACGTGTTTCCTCTCCTACCGCGCGGTAGAGGCCATCAATCGATATGAATGCCAGGCTGTCTGCTTGAATGAAATCCTGCATTTGTTGGATGGTTTTAACTGCGGCAAGCAGCTTTTCGCGCTTCGGTGTGTTCACACCATAGAAGCAGCTGTGCATCGTTGGCGGACTGGCTATGCGCATGTGCACTTCTGCTGCACCTGCTTCGCGCATCATCTGGACAATTTTTAAGGATGTGGTCCCGCGAACAATACTGTCATCCACCAGAACGATTTTCTTGCCATTCACCAATGGTCTGTTCGCGTTATGCTTTAGCTTTACCCCCAGATGTCGGACGCCGTCACCCGGTTGAATGAACGTACGCCCAACATAATGTGAGCGAATAATCCCCAATTCAAATTGCGTGCCGGACTTTTCCGCATAGCCCAGAGCCGCGGGCGTTCCGCTATCCGGAACGGGAATGACAAAATCCGCATCAACAGGACTTTCGATGGCTAACTGCGCTCCGATTTCCTTGCGCACGCTATAAACCGAAGATCCATCGACGATTGAGTCAGGGCGTGAAAAATAGACATGTTCAAAAATACATGGTCGGGCATGGCTTTCACCAAAGGGGCGATGCGACCGTAGTTCGCCATCCGACACCACAATCAATTCGCCGGGTTCTACGCTGCGGATATATTCCGCACCAACCAGATCAAGGGCTACCGTTTCCGAAGCGAAAATATAGGCATCACCAATACGGCCCATGACCAACGGACGAATGCCCAGCGGATCCCGGCATGCAATCATGCCATCGGCTGTCATACAGACGAGTGAATAGGCGCCTTCGACTTGGCGCAACGCATCGATGAATTTGTCCAGCAACGTCCGAAATTTGGATGTCGCCACCAGATGAATGATGACTTCCGTATCACTGGTGGATTGAAAAATTGACCCGCTACGCACCAATTCATCGCGCAATTTTAACGCATTTGAGATGTTTCCATTATGCGCAATTGCAAAGCCGCCGGAGGCAAGGTCAGCTTCCAACGGTTGAATATTCCGGAGGGTGCCCGCCCCGGTCGTTGAGTAACGCACATGGCCGCAGGCATAGTCGCCTTTCAGCTTGTTGATCACTTCTTCGGTATCGAAATTCCCGGCGACCGGACCCAGCGCTCTATGGCTATACAGACCACGGCCATTTCTCGCGGTGATGCCGGCAGCTTCCTGTCCGCGATGCTGAAGGGCATGCAGGCCCAGGGCAACCATGGCCGCGGCGTCCTCCGCTCCAGCGACGCCGAAAATGCCGCATTCTTCTCGTAACTTATCATCGTCAAACGGGTGGGTTGTCAGCATATCTCACCTTGATCGATTCACCTGCGCGGGGGATGGGGAGCCTATAGATTTGATTCTTTACTTTGTCTGCCCCCCAATTGTCATAAAAGCTTCATGCCGGACAATAGTTTCTATCCGCGAGATGATATCCGCAGTTTTGCGTTGCGTACTGTGGTTTGCAGTCCTAATTTGAACCGATGACAGACCAGAAAGACCAGGACCGGGAAACCGGATCGCTGCTAAACCCCAAATATGACTCGAACGGGCTGATATCAGCGGTCGTAACCGATGATTCGTCAGGAGAAATGCTGATGGTTGCGTTTATGAACGCAGAGGCTTTGGGGCTCACGCTAGAGACTGGGATCGTACATTTCTTCTCACGTAGCCGGCAGGAGCTTTGGAAGAAGGGAGAAAGATCGGGAAATATCTTGCAGCTCAAAGATATCTTCATCGACTGTGACCAAGACGCGCTTTGGGTAAAGGCAAGTCCAGCCGGGCCAACCTGTCATACCGGCGCAAAAAGCTGTTTCTATCGGCGGATTGTTGACGGACAGTTGGAGCGGATTGCATGAGGAGAGCCATGCTGGCCGTTTTATGCCTCACAGCCTGCAGCGGGGAAGGCGATAGTCCCGCCGCTCCCGAGGCTCCGCAATCATCGCTGGAAAAAGCAGCAATCGATGCAGGTGTTATTCCGGATGTCCGGAATGTGTCACTGTCGGGCGCATTTGAACGGCAAAGCGACCTTGGAGAAGATCGCTTTTGTGCGGTCGGCAACGACAAAAGTGGATATCAGGTGGGGATGATCGCCGTGTTTGGTCCTGATAGTAAATGTGAAGGATTAGGAGAAGCACGGCGAAATGGCGAAAATGTTAGCATTTCTTTGAACAGCGAAAAGCCATGTCAGTTTAACGCCAGTTTTGACGGCGTTGAGCTACGCATATCCGGGGATTTACCAGAAACCTGCGCTAGCTATTGCAGTCCGCGTGCCGGGTTTAACGGGGTCAGCTTTTTTTTGGTGGGAGAGGGAGATGCCGTCGCACGTTCGACGCGCGGCCGCGACATAGAAAATTTATGTCCCGGGGGATGATATTGACGTTTACGTTAGCGTAAGCTATATGGCGCCTATGTCGCAAGCTTCCAATCACGCAGAGATTGACACGCCTGATCTTAAAAATCGTGAAACCTATACGATTTCCGATTTGTCGCAGGAATTTGGTGTAACGGCGCGTGCGCTGCGTTTCTATGAGGATGAAGGCTTAATCGCCCCGCATCGCAAAGGATTAGCGCGCATCTATACCAAACGTGATCGCGCAAGATTGGCCTGGATCATGCGGGCAAAGAATGTTGGCTTTAGTCTGACGGAGATTAAAGAACTCATCGATCTCTATGATATTGGAGATGGCCGGATTACGCAGATGCAGGTGACGTTGCAGAAATGTGGCGAAAAGGTCGATGTCCTAAAACAACAACGAAATGACATTGATAGCTCAATCAAGGAGCTTACCGAGTTTATTAAGATTGTGCAGGACGCCATGGCGGACACAAAAGTGCAACAAAAATAGGGGGTAATCGCCAGTATGTTCTGGCTGAATTTATATATTTAGAAAGACAAAGTTATGCCCA
>CALKXX010000017.1 GCA_938003725.1 uncultured Sphingomonadaceae bacterium
ACTCCGCAGCAGTAACTGCATGAGAAACCCAGCGCTTGCAACTCCGATGATACCGTAGAAAATGAATATCTCAAGGCCGTGCATCTGCTACAATCACCGCCCCTTCCACTTCCCTTCGCGCTTCTCGATAAATGCGGCCATGCCCTCTTTCTTGTCTTCGGTAGCCGTCAGTATCTGGAACAGGCGGCGTTCGTGCAGCAAGCCCTGGTCGAGATTATTCTCGAAGGCGGCATTGACCATTTCCTTATTCACCTGAACAGCCATCGGCGGCATGGAAGCGATGGTCGCCGCTGACTTCAAAACTTCATCCAGCAGGTTATCATGTGGCACGACGCGCGCCACCAGCCCGGAACGCTCGGCTTCTTCCGCATCCATCATCCGCCCGGTCAGGCACATTTCCATGGATTTTGATTTGCCCACGGCACGGGTAAGCCGTTGTGATCCGCCCATCCCGGGGGCAACACCAAGCTTGATCTCTGGTTGGCCAAATTTTGCGTTTTCCGATGCGATGATAAAATCCGCCATCATCGCCAGTTCACAACCACCACCCAGTGAAAAGCCGTTTACCGCCGCAATCCAAGGTTTGCGCGTTGTTTTGACAATCTGGCTCGTCCATTTGGAGAAGAAATCTTCAAGATAGAAATCAGCCGCAGCCTTGTCATACATTTCCTTAATGTCCGCACCCGCCGCAAAAGCCTTGTCTCCACTACCGGTCAGGACAGCACAGCGCTGGCCATCATCCACCTCATAGGCGGCAAAGGCGTCGATCAACTCATCCAGCACCTGGCTATTCAGCGCATTCAAGGATTTGGGCCGGCTAAGCGTGATCAGCGTCACCGCATCGCGCTGTTCCACCAATATTGTCTCATAGCTCATTTCATTTTCCTTTTTAAGCCAATGGCTCCCATTCTTCCCCATTGGGAAGCGGAGCAAAAATTTCATCTATCAATTCATCACTGGTTTCTTGCGGCGTGGCCGGATCCCATTTGGGATCATTATCCTTGTCGACAATCAATGCCCGTACGCCCTCCAGAAAGTCGTGACGGACAAGGGCATGATATCCGATCCGATATTCATTGCGCATCTCATCGGCAAAGCTGTTCATGGCCGCGCCTTCTTTCAACTGGCGCAATGCAACCTTGCAGGTTTGCGGGCTTTTCGTGCCGAGCGTATCACGTTCCTTTGCGGCCCAATCGCTGTCATCGGCCTCCAGAGTCGCCAGAATTTCTTCATATTTGTCGGACGCAAAAAACTTGTCGATTTTGTCAAGATTACCGGCAATCCGCGCTTCCCCCTGCATATTCGACAATTGCCCCAATATCCCTTCGATCCGGTCGGGCTTTTCGGATATTCGCGTTTTCGCCTCACCCAGCTTTTCCGATGAGAGATAGTGGGTTGCAAGACCAACTTCCTTGCACTCCGCTCCGTTTAGCCGCGCGCCTGTCAGGGCCAGAAATTGCCCCAACCGGCCCGCCAATCGGGAAAGATACCAACCACCACCGACATCAGGAAACAATCCAATACCGGTTTCCGGCATCGCGAACCGCGTATTCTCTGTCGCAACACGATATTTGGCGGGTTGGGAAATACCAACTCCCCCGCCCATGGTGATACCATCCATGAAAGCGACCACCGGTTTCGGATATTCGAACAACAGGTGATTGAGTTGATATTCTTTGTAGAAAAACTCGCGTCCCTCTTTGCCATCGGCGAGACCGGAATTGCGCAGCATGGCGATATCACCGCCAGCGCAAAACCCCCTGCCCTCACTATGGTCGATGATAACGGCCTCAACGCTGTCATCATCGCGCCATTCGAGCAACGCCTTCGTCATGGCCAGACACATCTCTAGATTAAGTGAATGGATCACTTTCGGGCGATTGAGGCTGATATGCCCCACGCGGCCGGATTTACGGATGATTAAATCGTCGGTCATTTAAGTTTTCAAATCCTTTTAATGGGGCAGCGACTATTGCCGCAACATCTCTCGTGATACAATCATGCGCATCACCTGATTGGTTCCCTCCAATATGCTGTGGACACGCAAATCGCGCCAAAACCGCTCAATCGGATAATCCTGCAAATATCCGTATCCGCCAAAGAGCTGTAGTGCGTCGTTGACGATTTTCGAACCATTGTCGGTAGCTAACCGCTTTGCCATCGCCGCAAATTTGGTTTTATCCGGTGCGCCCTCGGTCACTTTGGCCGCCGCGAGATAGAGTAACGCCCGCGATGCTTCCAGATCGGTCGCCATGTCCGCCAGCATGAATTGGGTATTTTGAAAATCGGCAATCGCTTTGCCAAACTGTTTGCGTTCTTTCGTGTAGTCGACCGCTTCGTCCAGACAACGCTGCGCACCGCCCAACGAACAAGCACCAATATTCAATCGGCCCCCGTCAAGCCCGGCCATTGCAATACGAAAGCCCTCACCTTCATCCCCGACCCGGTTCTCCACCGGCACCCGCACACCATCAAAATTTACCTGTGCAGTGGGTTGTGAGTGCCACCCCAATTTCTTTTCATTGGCACCAAAAGATACACCGTCCATATCTTTTTCTATGACCAGGCAAGTAACGCCCTTGGCACCGTCGTCGGAGGTGCGGGTCATGGTTACATAGACTTCGTTTTCCCCGCCGCCGGAAATAAACTGCTTGGAACCCGTGACCACATAATGATCACCATCCAGCACAGCCTTTGTCTTCAGCGAAGCCGCATCCGAGCCGGCGCCGGCCTCAGTCAGGCAATAGCTCGATATTTTTGCCATCGGTACAAGGTCAGGCAGGTATTTTTCCTTCACCGCTTCCGACCCGAATGTATCGATCATCCAACTCGCCATATTATGGATCGAGATAAACGCGCTGGTGGAAGGACAGCCATAGGCCATTGCCTCCATAATGATCGCACTCTCCAGCCGCCCCAGACCAATCCCTCCGGATTCTTCCGAAACATATATCCCGCCAAAGCCTAGTTCTGCTGCTTTCTGGATGGCCTCTTTGGGAAAGACATGATCCTCATCCCACTGCGCGGCATGGGGCGTGATTTCATCGGCGGTGAATTTTTGCGCCATATCCTGAATGGCCAGCTGATCTTCGGTCAGGGAAAATTGATTCATCTGGTCTATTTAACCTCTATTTTGTGATGATCCGCTACACGTTCTGCATCACGCATAACCCGCAAGATATTTCCGCGTGCAATTTTGGCGAGGTCATCATTGCTATATCCTCGCTGCACAAGTTCCGCGAACAGCACAGGATAAGTGGACACATCCTGCATATCGTCGGGTAGAAATCTAATCCCGTCATAATCGCCGCCGATGCCGATATTGTCGATCCCGGCAACGCCGCGAATATGGTCGATATGATCGGCAACATCCGATGCGGTGACCGAAGGCATCGGCGTCGCCTGTCTCCAGCCATTCATATGTGCATCACGGCGCGCTTTCTCTCCGGGATAGAGCGCTTTGGCGCGTTCTTGCTCTGCCTTTTCCGCAGCTTCCCAATCCCGGCGTTCGGCCTTCAGATAGGATGGTACAAAGGTTACCATCACAACCCCGCCATTGTCGGGCAAGCGCTTTAACACGCTATCCGGTACATTGCGCGGATGATCGGTTACGCCATTGGCCGAGCTGTGGCTAAAGATCACCGGGGCTCTCGCAACATCGAGTGTATCGTGCATCGTTTTCGGCGACACATGGCTAATGTCCACCATCATACCCAGCGCATTCATTTGATGCACGACCCGCACACCAAATTCAGACAATCCATTGCTTTTGGGCGCATCGGTGGCCGCATCAGCCCAATCCAGCGTTTTCCAATGGGTCAACGTCATATAGCGCGCGCCTAGAGTATAGGTTTGGCGCAGCACAGCCAGAGAGTTACCGATCGAATGGCCACCTTCCATACCGATCAACGAAGCAATGCGTCCGGATTTGGCAGCGCGCTCAATATCATCGGCGGTCAGTGCAATTTCCAGATCACGATATTGGTTGGCTAGCCGGTGGACCGTATCAATTTGCTGGATCACTCGTTCAACCGCCTCTGCTCTCGGCAATTCCGGATCGATCCAGACGGACCAGAACTGGCCGCCAACACCGCCTTTTCGCAACCGTGCAATGTCGGTATGCATTGGTTTTTCGGCATCACCCAAGGTTTCGAGCGTATCGCGAAAATCAAATTTTGAAAAATCGCTATCAAAGCGTCCGCGAATTTGCGCCGGCACATCATTATGACCATCAATGATGGGATGTTCTTCCAGAACCTGTTTCGCCGTTTGTTCAGCTGTTTGCGCATGAGCAGATGGCAGGCCTGCATGGAATGCGGCAACGGCCAATATCGGCAAAAGAATCTGTGTTTTCATGCGGGCATATCTAGTCTCGCAATACCCTCTCCGCAAATAGCTTTTTTGCTACTTTCTGATCGTTTCGCATATACCAGCGATTACCGATTTTCTTTTCCGCAGCCAGCATTTGGATCCGCGTACCGTCGGCAAATTCGACTTCTGGCTCCATAAAGGCAATCGGATCGCGATAGGCTTCGTCAGCTGTAACAATCTGCCAGCCATCCTTTTTCAGTGCGATGGCAAGATCATCGACAAACATCGCTGCTAAATCGGTATCATGCAACAGGATCATTTGTACCGGTGCACGGCCCAATGTGCGTCTGGCCAAATCATCGGAAAAATTGGCAGATTGCAGATAAGATTCGACAAACAGATTACGCATCGCGCTCCGGTCCATAGTTTTCCCCGATTTGGAGGCTGCCAGAGCTAGCTCCTCCATATACCAGTCAGAAGCATCCACCGTAACATAGCCGTTCATCAGACCGCGCTTTTTCAAACCCTTACGGATCACATCCCGCTTCGCTGTATCGGTCTGCCCTTCGTCGAGATAAGGAAAACGGAACCACGGGCGATAGTTCGGCTTATCTTTCAGCCATGCTTCCGCCGTGTCGATATCGGCGAGAAATTTTTGCGCTGAAGTGGCGGAAAGCTTCGAATGATCGGCGGTGTGATTGGCCAGAATATGCCCCGCATCCGCATAGGCAGCGACAATCTCCGCATCGTCATCATAGGCCGTAATCCGGCCGGGGTTGATGAAGAAAGCCGCCTGCTTGATTCCAGCTGACTCCAGCGCTTCGATAAGCAAGCCCGGGCGTTCTGCCTTGTCGAGAAAGGCACCTGATCCACGCGGGGTATCATCAAAGCTGAAGGCGATTTTCTTGTCGGTTGCAATCGCGGTCGTCTGGCCCTGCGGAATATTTGTTGACGCAGGATCTATACGAAATAATGCAAGGGCGAATAGCCCGGCTAAGCTCAACATGAGCAGCCCGCGAGATGAACCAACGATCATGGCTCGACAATCTTACGCAATGCGCCGTTTTGCTATGGCCTTAACTTTTCTGTCTTAGTTTGGGACTGAACTGATCAATTGATATTGCGGGCATCACCGATCAAACATTCAAGCCAATTTCCGCATCACATCGCCGAACAAATCCTCGTCCGATGGCAATTCCTTGTTCACCGCAAGCGGTTTGGAAACCCATGTCTCGTTGATCAGATCACGCCAGCTGATGTTATTGTTGGTACCGTTACCTCCCCAACTGCCACAGCCGAGCGAGAAGGTTTGGCGCATGCCGTTCCACAGATTCCCGCTATTGGATGCTGCCTGAGGCTGGTTTACCATCACGCGCGATGTGCGGGTGATATTCGCGAGCTTCATGATATTCTCATCGGATTGCGAATAAATTCCGCAACTATGTCCCTGACCCTGATAAGCCTGAATATTATTGGTCAGTTCAATAGCATGATCAATATCGCGAGCGCGATAAAGTGCCATAGATACGGTCATTTTTTCTCCGGAAAATGGATGATCCGGGCCGTAGCCGGTTTCCGGAATGATGAAAAATTCGACATCATCAGAGACTTCAAAACCGGCCATGCCTGCTATAAACTGTGGTGTTTGCGCTACGACTTTTGCGTTGATTGCACCATCAATCCAAAGAACATCTTCAAACTTCTGTTTCTCTTCGTCGCTCATAATATGGCCACCCTTGGCAACCAGTTTCGCAAGCATATCGTCGTAGATTGCATCTACCAAAATAACAGAATTGTCGGATGAACAGCTTGCCGCCAGATCCAGTGTTTTCGAGAGATGTATTTTCGTTGCAGCGTCATCCAAATCGGCTGTTTCATCAACCGTAATCACGGCATTGCCCACGCCGACACCTAATGCAGGGGTACCACTGGAATAAGCGGCGGTTACCATCGCGCCGCCGCCAGTTGCCAGTACACGGTCACATTGACGCATAAGTTCATTGGTCTTTTCTACCGAAGGTATATCGATACTCTGGACCAAGTCAGCAGGCGCACCCATTTTCACAATTGCATCACGCATCAGGTCGCAAATAAGCTTGTTGGTCAGTTTTGCACGTGGATGCGGTGCGACGATAATCGAATTGCGGCCCTTCACCGCCGAAATCGCCTTGATAACCGGCGTTGCTTCTGGATTTGTAGAAGGCGACAATGCCCCGATAACGCCCATTGGCTTGGCTATTTTTACGATATTGCGTTCTTTATCTTCTTCAAGAATGCCAACCGATTTGTCATCGATAATGTCAAACAACGTTGCGCGCGTTTTCTTGAATATCTTCAGATATTTGCCTTCATAATTGCCAAGCTGGGTTTCTTCGACCGTATGCTGCGCAATTTTCTTTGCGGTTTCTTCGTTCGCCACGGACCAAACCATTGCGGCAATCAACTCATCAACCTGTTCTTGCGTATAGTCCTCAATCTGCGCCTGTGCGGCCCGGGAACGCGCTACCATTTCGGCGATTTCATCGACAATCGGGTCATTCGGGTTGGTTGTTTTATCCAGCATAATAGTGGCTCCTGATAATATTCACACGGACGGTGCACGCGCAAGAATCGCTGAAAATTGCAATAAATTCTCTTGATATATATGACACCGCTGCTGCCCATGCAACGATCAAACCCCTATCAATTACAACCGTGAGTGCACGATAATCATTTGACTGACAGATGGCGCTGTCTATTCCCACATCAAACGAAAAACAGGTGCAATCGCAATCAACCAAGTCACAGCTCAAGAAGAAGTAACACCCGAATTGGGCCAAAACCGGGCAATTTCGGGTATCGTCACCCGTCTTGCCGCGATGCTATCGCTTGGTATCATGTTCGCCTTTGTAAAGCTCGCCGGTGAACAGGGTGTCCACGTGACGGAAAGTCTTTTCTATCGTCAGCTAACGGCGATGCCGCTAATCTGTTTTTTGATCTGGCGCAGCACGGCCGGTTGGCCGGCCATCAAATCCAACAAACACAAGCTCCACATCCTAAGGTCGGTATTGGGTATATCTGCCATGGGTTTGAATTTTTGGGCCATCACCTTGTTGCCACTTGCCGACGCGACAACGATTAGTTTTACCGTCCCCATTTTCGCAACTCTGTTTGCGGCCCTCGTCCTCCGCGAGAAAGTCGGTATCCGTCGATGGTCCGCGATATTGATCGGGTTTATCGGCGTGCTTGTTGTCATCCAACCGGGCGGTACATTGATCCCCGCATTTGGTGCGACTGTAGCTCTCGTCGGTGCGCTGGTCACAGCAGCGGTTACGATGGTGATCCGCATGCTTGGCCGAACTGAAACCAGTATCGTCACAATATTCTGGTTCTCCGTCTACACGCTCCCTGCCCTCGCTCTTTGTGCTGCCTATTTCGGCGGGGGACATGATCTGAAAGCCTGGGGCTATCTTTTTGGTATCGGTGTGTTCGGAGCCTTGGGACAACTTACCATTACGCAATCTTTGCGGCTTGCCCCCGTATCAACCATTGTTCCCATGGATTATACCGCATTGATATGGTCCACCATTTTTGGGATAGTAATATTCGGCCAATGGCCAGGGCTTTCAATCTTGATTGGAGCACCAATCATTATCGGATCGGGCCTGTTCATCGCATGGCGCGAACATAGAAAGGCTGTGCTAGCAGGGCCTAACGCGTTGAAAAACGCTTCCTGATCGCTTCGCACTCCGCATAAAAGTCAGTTATGAATGTAGGCGTACGCCCGGCGGACAAAGCGGCCTTATGTTCGCCATTAGCGAATTTTTGCCGGTACACTGTATCGCTGCCTTTAGATTCCATAGCGCGGTCATTTCTTTTTGCATTAATCGCCGCAGCGCCCATGATAGAGCCCCAGAAGTTCATCCCTTTGAAGGCAGATTGATTGACCTGACCATTGTTATTCATGACATAGCTGCCCGCACCCAGACAATCCCGGCCGAGCTGCGCTGGCGTGGGCGTATCCCCGCTTTTCAATTTTATATTGCGTAATGCCGACAAGATTTTCTGCGCCTGACTTTGCGGCATGACATATCCGGTTTGCGCGTGCATATATCCCGGCAAGCCAGCCGCGAGAACAGAGATAATGACAGCCATATAATATTTCATAAGTACCCCCTACTAAGAATTCCCTTGCTCCAATTGGTTTCAACACCTTAACTTAAAATGATAAGTGGGGAGAAAATTGTGCTTCGTTCGTTCCTGTTTTTTATAGCAATATGCATAAGCTCTATCGGTGCCCCGTCAACGGCAAATATTTCTCAGCCGGCGGAATCAGGGACAAATGGCAAGGTCATTGTCTATGAGGCGGCGAAGATCATCACCATGGAACCGGGCTTTCCGGAAGCAAAGTTTGTCGCCACAGCAGATGGTATTGTTCTTGGCCTGGCCAACACGATCGAGGAACTGGATGCTTGGACCGACCAGCGGGACGTGACGATAGACCGACAATTTGCCGATCGCATCATGATGCCCGGTTTTATCGAACCGCACATCCACCCGATGCAGACCATTATGATGCTGCCGCTGCCCTTTATCAGCCCCGAGCCATGGGCATTGCCCGGGAAAAACTATCCAGCGGCGCGCGGCGAGGTCCAATATGAAAGACGGCTGAAAGAGGAATTGGCAAAAAGCAAAGACAAGCTGTTTATCACCTGGGGTCATCATCGCCTGTTCCACGGGGAGATGAACCGGGCCGCGTTAGACCGCATTGCACCCAATCGTCCGGTTGTGATCTGGCAGCGCAGTTTTCACGAGATTATCGCAAACACAAAGGCGCTAGAGTTGCTTGACATTGGCAGCGAGACTGCCTTCAACGCCTATTTTGACAAGCCGGAAATTACTCCGGGTCATGCGGACTATGCAAGCGGCATCATTCATGAGACCGCCCTGTTCGGCGGGATCGAAAAGCTTCGTGCCTACCTGTTTTCTCCTGCAAAGATGCAGCAGGGCTTGGCCGAGATGCGCCAGATGATGTTGGAAAATGGCGTCACCACAAGCGCCGATCTGGCCTTTGGCGGCTTTGGCGGACCAGAGATGGAATCGACACTCTTCAAGAGCCTCTATGATCAACCCACCACACCTTCGCGCATTCTTGCAATTCCCATTGCGCCGGTGGTTGGCGATGATCCCGATGCGTGGCTCAAAGACATGCAGAGCAAATATCAAAGCGACAAATTCTTCTTTTCCAACCGTGTAAAGCTGCTCGCCGACGGTGCCTTTTTTGCCCAATATATGCAGATGAACCCGCCGGGCTATTCAGACGGCCACGAGGGGAAATGGATCACCGAGCCAGAGCAGGTCGAGAAATATACCAAGAAATTCTGG
Organism: uncultured Sphingomonadaceae bacterium; assembly: GCA_938003725.1. GTDB lineage: Bacteria > Pseudomonadota > Alphaproteobacteria > Sphingomonadales > Sphingomonadaceae > Parasphingorhabdus. The sequence continues at coordinate 9,676 of CALKXX010000017.1, forward strand.
CAAGCGGGCTGGAATATTCATACCCATGTCAACGGCGACAAGGGGTTGGATGTGGTGCTCGGTATCTCCGAAAAACTGCCGCCGCAATATGGTCAAAAACTGATCATGGAGCATTTGGGTTACTCCACCGAAGCACAGAACCGGCGCATTGCCGATATGGGCATCATGGTTTCCGCGCAGCCCAATTATATTCGCATACTTGGCGATAAATATGCAGCCACCGGGCTAGGTCCCGACCGCGCCGCACAGATGAACCGGCTGGGTTCACTAGAGCGAAAAGGCGTGCCACTGGCCCTGCATAGCGATTTCAACATGGCCCCAATTGATCCACTCTATCTCGCCTGGGTGGCCAGCAACCGTGTGACTCTGGACGGCAATGTGAAGGCACCAGCGGAAAAACTGTCACTGGACAAGGCCCTACGTGCGATCACGATTGAGGCGGCACAGGTCATCGGTCTGGACGCAATGGTCGGCTCCATCGCAACCGGCAAGAAAGCCGATTTCACCGTACTGGACCGCGACCCTTATGCAGTGGGCGCTGTAAAACTGCGCGATGTGAAGGTGCAAGGCGTTGTGTTTGAAGGACAATGGTTTCCGGCGGAATAGCAACGCCCGGCAAAGAACGAAAATTGATGGCACCAATTGCGAGGCAACGGTTTTATCGGAAGAAGAGAAACTTCGAATTGCCTCAATTCACGCCGCGCTCATGCCCCTTCCAATAGGGATCACGTAATTCGCGGCGCAGAATCTTTCCGCTGGCGTTGCGTGGCAACTCCGCGATTACATCAACTGATTTCGGCACCTTGAACCCAGCGATCCGTTCGCGTGCATGGGCGATTACGCTGTCTGCATCGACCTCCTCGACACCGGGTTTGGGGGAGACGACTGCTTTCACCGCTTCTCCCCACTTTGCGTCGGGCACTCCAATGACGGCGACTTCGTTGACTTGCGGGTGACCGAATATCGCGTTTTCGACCTCTGCCGGATAGACATTTTCTCCGCCGGAGATGATCATGTCCTTGACCCGGTCTTTAATATAGAAATAACCATCCTCGTCCATCACTGCCGCGTCACCGGTATAGAGCCAGCCGTCCGCGTCCACTGTCTCTTTGGTTTTCGCATCATTGTTGAAATAATGCAGCATGTTCAGGCCGCTGCGCGTGGCGATTTCGCCAATGGTGCCCGGCGGTACTTCTTTGTGGTTCTCGTCCACGATTTTCAGCTCCACACCAGGCAGAGGGACACCGATACCGCGCATCCGCTCATTGCCTTCCGGGTCGTGGTCCGCCGGCGGCAATATGCAGACCGTACCTGTGGTTTCGGTCATACCATATTGCTGACAGAACAGCGCTTGCGGCATCGTCTTTATACATTGCCTTAACAGTTCCAGCGGGATCGGTGCGGCGCCATAAGTGACAGACCGGACGTTGGAAAAATCCGTTTCCTGCGCGCGCGGAACACTGACCAGCATTTGCAAAGCCGTGGGCACGAGGAAAAATTGATTGAGTCCTTTGTCGATACAATCGAGGACGCCATCAGGCGTGAATTCGGGAATGACCATCATGGTCGCGCCGCTGTAAATGCTAATTGGTCCGATACCCGACCCGGCAATATGCGCACAGGGCATCACCGCCAATGTGCTGTCACCCGGGTTCAAATCAATCCACGCATGTTCCGGTTTACCCTGCACCAGAGGCCGCATTTTGAACAGATTATCGCTGGAAAGAACCGCGCCCTTGGGGTTGCCCGTGGTTCCGGATGTATAGAGTTGCAGCGCACCATCAGCAGGATCAATTTCCGGGAGATCGCCGGGCGTGGTTTCATCACGCCATGCGGTCAGGGATTGCAAATCAGTGCTGTCATCGGTGCAGAGAATTGACTGCGTCCCTGCTTCCGCAGCAGCATTTTTCGCGACATCGGCAAATCCCGGTTCGCATATAAGCAGCGGTGCCTTCGTATCTTTCAATACATAGGCAACCTCCGGCGCGGCCAGCCGCCAGCCAATTGGCGCAATCACCATGCCCGCGCGCGTGGCCGCGGCGAAGAGGGTGAAGTAAAGACCGCTATTCTTACCAAGCCAGCAAATTCGATCGCCCTTGTTCAGCTTTGCTCCTGTAAAGGCGCGTGCATAGTCGGTGACCAACTTATCTAGTTTGGCATAGCTCAGCTGTCCCGACGGGCAATCAATCGCCATATTATCCGGTGTCTTTTCAGCCCATTGGGCAATAGATGAACTCATGCAGCGGCGAGTCTCTGTCATCGGGGCGAATCCTCTCTTTATGGTGGAACGGGATTAAGCCGGAGACGTAAAGCGTGCAAGTGCTTCAAATTTTTCGATAAACCAGCGAGATATTGTTCGCGGGCATTTCAATCAAACTTTCGCGGGCAAAACCGGTCTCGTCCGCGAGCGTGTCTATATCGGCGACATCGCGGATACCCCACTGCAAATTGCGACTTTTCAAGCTGCGTTCGAAATCGAGATTGCCTTGCGCCGGTTCGATACCTTCTTGAAAATAGGGGCCATAGAGGAACAAGGGCGCGCCCGGTGCGAGCAACTTTGCCGCTTTTTCAAACAAGCCGATTGATGCCTCCCATGGGCTGATATGGATCATGTTTATACAAATAAGTGCATCGGGGTGTTCAATGTCCCAATCTGTCGCAAGTGCATCCAGCTGCATGGGTGACAAAACATTGCGTGCTTCTGCGCGTTTCGTCCACGCTGCGATGGAGCGACAGCATTCTGGATCAGGATCGCTGGGCTGAAAACTGATATCCGGAAATTTCTGTCCAAAGAATACCGCATGTTCGCCGGTCCCGCTTGCGATTTCCAGCACCGTGCCTCTATCTGGCAAAATTCGCCGTAAGACATCCACTATCGCATCACGGTTACGCATTGTTGCGGGTGCATGTTTCTGATCATCGGGGGTGGGGTCGTCAACGAACCATGGTTTGGAGTCAGCCATCAGGCACCTCTTTCACAATCGCCTGCCGGCGCCATAAGGCCGCCAGAAAGCTTCCAATGACCACGTGATATACTGCCGAAATCGCGCTGGGTACTGGCGCAAGTGCGGCTTGCATCGGCGTTGCAAACTGCCCGGCAAATGTCGGCGTTGCAGCCAAGGTAGAGCCAAGACCGCTATTTTGCATGCCAACCTCAATGCTGATCGTCCGGCGTTCTTGGGCGCCAAAGCCCAACCATTTCGTGATGAGATAGCCCAATCCAAAACCAAATGCATGAAGCAGGAATATTGCGAGCATCAACGCACCAAAATGCTGTTCGATCAGCGCTTTGCTATTGGCAATAATGCCCCCCACAATCAGCACCACCACAATCACCGAGGCCAGCGGAGAGACATTTGAAATACTTGCGGTCAACTTTGGGAAGTACCGGTTTAGCAGCACCCCGGCGACCACCGGCAACAGCACGATGGAGATCATATTTATGAACAGGCTCCATTGGTCAATCTCAACAAACTTACCCGCCAGCCAACCGGTGAGCAAAGGCGTGGCGATAACGGCAATCAGAGTAGAGACCATGGTCATCGTGACGGACAATGCCAGATTGGCATTGGCAAGATAGGCAACCACATTTGACGCAGTGCCGCCGGGGCAACAGGAAACCAGAATCAATCCAACCGCCAACCCCGTCTCTAAGCCAAATATCATAGCCAAGCTGATACCGGCCAGCGGCATCAAAGTGAATTGCAACAAAACACCGGACGCCACGCATTTTGGAATCCGCATGATACGTTTGAAATCATCAAAGGAGAGTGTCAGCCCCATTCCAAGCATGATCAGACCCAACATCACGCTGACCAACGACTGGCCAAAAGGGCGGAAACGGCCATCAACGACCCAGATGAAATGATCAGGAATGAACCACGCCCATGCGGTGCCCAGCACTGTCCACAGAGCAAAAAAATTGGTCAGTCGGTGGATCATGACGCGGCCCGGATCATTCGGCTGCTTCGGCAAACTCCTCCGGCTCACTCCACGTCAAAATAGGTTTGCGTGCAGCCAACGTTTCATCAAGGCGGCGGCGAGGCGCAAAGTGAGGAGCAGATTTAAGCAACTCATCCCCTGCCTTCGCCCGTTTTGCAACCGAACGCAGTGCCCCGATAAATTGATCGACGGCCGCCTTGCTTTCCGTTTCCGTAGGTTCAACCAGCATCGCGCCGTGCACAACCAAAGGGAAATACATGGTCATCGGGTGGTAGCCCTCATCGATCAACCCTTTTGCCAGATCCAGCGTCGTCAGATCATTGGCAAATCCATCGTCCGAAAATAACGCTTCATGCATGCAAGGCCCGGATTTACCAAAGGGTGCGTCCAGAACATCTTCCAGACTACGCAACACATAGTTGGCGTTCAGCACGGCATCTTCGGCAACTTGTTTTAGCCCGTCCGCGCCATGGCTCAGCATATATGTAAGTGCGCGTGTGAACATCCCCATCTGGCCGTGGAACGCGACCATGCGGCCGAAACTGCTATTATGATGGTCTTCGGCTGTTTCCTCTTCGACGATGTAGAAATGATTATCTTCTTCACGTTTTTCGACGAACGGAAGCGGGGCATATGGTGCCAGCGCTTCGGAGAAAACAACTGGACCAGAGCCAGGACCACCACCGCCATGAGGGGTGGAGAACGTCTTATGTAAGTTGATGTGCATCGCATCAACGCCCAAATCGCCGGGACGCACCCGGCCAACAATGGCGTTAAAATTCGCGCCGTCACAATAGACCAGACCACCGGCGTCGTGGACCGCATCGGATATCGCTTTCATGTCGGGTTCAAATAATCCGCATGTGTTTGGATTGGTAATCATCACGCCTGCAACGTCCGGCCCCAGACGCGCTTTTAACGCATCCAAGTCAACTCGGCCTGCATCATTGGCGGGAATATCTTCGACCTTATATCCCGCAAAGGCCGCCGTTGCCGGATTGGTTCCATGCGCGCTTTCCGGGACCAGGATAACTTCGCGCGCATCGCCGCGTGCTTCCAACGCAGAGCGAATGGCCAATATTCCACATAATTCGCCATGAGCACCAGCTTTTGGAGACATGGCGACGGCTGGCATACCGGTTAGTTTTTTCAGCCAGTCGGCCAGCTCATAAATCGTCTTCAACGCGCCCTGTACGGTTTCCATCGGCTGCAATGGATGAATGTCGGCGAAGCCTTTTAATCGCGCCATTTTCTCATTGAGGCGTGGATTATGTTTCATCGTGCAACTGCCCAATGGGAACAGGCCAACGTCGATCGCATAATTCTGACGACTCAAACGTGTGTAGTGACGCACAGCTTCTGCTTCGGATAGTCCGGGAACTGATATTGGTTCGCTTCGATCCAGACCGCCCAAGCGACTTTCCACGTCCGGCGCATCAGGCAGGTCGACCCCGCTGCGGGCAGGCGATCCGATTTCGAAAATTAACGGCTCATCGACAATCAACGCACGGTTGCCTGTGTGAGTGGTCGGTAAATTGTTATCAGGCATGATCAAATTCTCTTCCTGTTTGGTAGGGCGTCCTTCAGCCAACATGCTCATAGCCGTTCGCTTCCCAGCTCTGTGGCAAGCGCATCTGCCAACATCTCAACCTCATCATCAGTTGATGTTTCGGTGACCGCGACCAACAGGCCATGCGCCAACTTTTTTTCGTCCGGATAAAGTCGTCCCAGTGACACGCCGGCCAAAATTCGCTGATCAGCCAAGCGGCGTACAATTGGGCGTGCATCACTATCAAGAACCAACGTGAACTCATTGAAAAAGCTATCGTTCAACAAGGAAACGCCGTTGATTGATGACAGTTTATCCGCCACCTGCACGGCTTTCTTGTGGTTGAGCATCGCTAATTCCCGCAAGCCTTTTTCACCGAGCAAAGTCATATGGGCGGTGAAAGCCAGAGCGCATAACCCACTGTTCGTACAGATGTTTGACGTCGCTTTTTCACGCCGAATATGCTGTTCGCGCGTCGACAAAGTCAGGACAAATCCGCGTTTACCTTCCGCGTCAACCGTCTCTCCGCAAAGTCGTCCCGGCATCTGGCGGACATATTTTTGCTTGCACCCGAACAACCCAACATAGGGGCCGCCAAATTGCAGTCCAACGCCAAGTGACTGGCCTTCGCCAACCACGATATCCGCGTCCATTTCACCCGGAGATTTAATTGCCCCCAGGGCAACAGGTTCGGTCACAACGGCAATGAGCAATGCCTTATGGGCATGCGCCTTTTCTGCCAACGCGGACATATCGCCAATTCGTCCTAATATATCTGGATATTGGACCACAACACAGCTGGTATCATCGTCAATCTGATCAATCAGCATCTCGCTATCAATTCCAGCGTCCAATGACGGCACCTGATACGATAACTGATCTTTGGTAAACCGCGCCATGGTATTGCAAACCGAAACATAATGCGGATGCAGGCCGGGCGAGAGAACGGCTTTGCCCCGTTTGGTGATACGCCGTGCCATGACAATCGCTTCCCAACAGGCGGTGGAACCGTCATACATACTGGCATTGGCTACATCGACACCAAAAAGACGCGCGACCTGAGTCTGAAATTCGAAGAGCGTCTGCAATGTCCCCTGTGCAATCTCTGGTTGATATGGCGTATAAGCGGTCAGAAACTCGCCGCGCTGAATGATATGATCAACCGATGCGGGCACATGATGGCGATAGGCCCCTGCCCCCAGAAAGAATGGCATATCACCGGCAGCGTGATTTTGTTTTGCCAGTGCCTTCATATGCGCCTCGACCGCCATTTCACCAGCATATGTCGGCAAATCGCGGATGGGACCGTCCAACTGTACTTCCTTCGGTACATCGACGAAAAGAGCATCAACCGACTCTGCACCTATCTTTGCGAGCATATCCTGACGATCATCCTGAGTCAGCGGTAGGTAACGCATGTTCACTTCCTTCATTTAGGTCCCTCCCCAAAAGGAGAGGCAAGACATCTCAAAGATCGTCGACAAATGCTTTATAAGCTTTTTCATCCATCAAATCGGTAAGCTCGTCCTTGTCCGTCAGGGTGAGGCGGAAAAACCAGCCATCTTCTTCTGCCGACGAATTCACCAGTGCCGGTTCATCTTCCAGCGCGTCATTCACTTCGACAACTTCGCCCGAAACCGCGGCATAAACGTCCGATGCAGCTTTTACCGATTCGACCACCGCGGCATCATCACCCTGCGATAATTCTGCGCCAACATCAGGTGTTTCGACAAATACGATGTCACCCAGTTGTTCCTGTGCATAGTCGGTAATTCCGACGGTCGCGGTATCGCCTTCAACATCGACCCATTCATGTTCTTCGGTAAAATATCGGCTCATAATATCGTCCTTCTTCAGTCAGTCTATATTTTGGGTTTGCGGTGATAGTTATGCGGCACAAACGGCATGTCCGCGACGGTACATGTGATTTGCTTTTTGCGTTGCTGCACGGTGATGGCAGTCCCTGTTTCGGAAAGCTCCATTGGTACATAAGCCATGGCAATTGGGCGTTGCAACGTGGGCGAAAACCCACCGCTGGTAATCTTTCCAATGACCGTACCGTCTTCAGACACAATATCGGCACCTTCTCGCGCCGGCTGACGACCATCAACGAACAGGCCCACACGCTTAGTCTCTGCCTTATCCGGATATTGGGCGAGCACCCTATCAGCGCCGGCAAAATTTCCTTCTTCGCGGCGTGCCTTGGAAAGCGCAAAATTCAGATTTGCTTCTACCGGCAGTACATCTGGAGTCATATCATGGCCATAAAGCGGTAATCCCGCTTCCAGCCGCAAGCTATCACGGGCGCCAAGACCGATCGGACGCACTTCTTCTAATGCAACCAATGCATTGGCAAATGCCTCTACATGCTCTGCCCCAATGCTAATTTCAAACCCGTCTTCGCCCGTATAGCCGGCGCGCGTAATTCCAACCGGCACACCGTTCCAGATAAACGGCCCTGCTTCCATGAAATATAAATCCGAAGGCACGGGCCAACCAGGTTCGCGTGGCTCAATACCAAGCTTGTTCAAGGCCTGTGCCGCCTTGGGCCCTTGCAGCGCCAACAGCGGCTGGTCCTCTGCATGATCGACGGTGACGGAATCCGGTAATTGCTCGCGCATATAGGCAATGTCGTCATATTTGGTTGCGCCGTTGACCACCAGATAAAGATTACGGCCGGTATTGGTGACCATCAAATCGTCCAATATGCCGCCATCCTTTGCCAGTAACAGCGTATAGCGAACTTTGCCGGGTTTCAGCGCCGATATATTGCCCGGTACAATGGCCTCCAGTGCTTCCGCTGCGCTCTCGCCGCTCAGGTTTAATTGCCCCATATGCGACACATCGAACAGCCCAGCTTCTGTACGCGTCCAAAGATGCTCGGCCATGACGCCTTCAAACTGGACCGGCATTTCATATCCGGCAAAGGGGACCATCCGCGCGCCAAGGCTGCGGTGCCAATCACCAAGTGGCAATTGTTTCAAGTTTTCCCCGATATTTTGGTTATTTTCACTCATCAGATTTCCGTACAAAAGACAGCCCACAGCAAAGCCCTGCAAAACTGCCCCCTCTGTCACGGAACCTGAGAGCTTAGGCCTCCATCTCGGCGGAGACTTTCCCCTTCGGTGGCCTACCATAGCTTAGTGCCGGCGGGCTCTTTCCAGAGTGCTTGTAAGACTATGCGGTCCATGTGCCTGAGAGTTTCCGGGGCGGTTGCTCCTTCGGCGGTTGGTCTTTTTTAAGGAGCCCAACACTCTCCCGCATCGTCTTGCAATCCTGCCCTAAAAGGACGTCGATCAAAAGCAGGTTTAGGAGTGAATGATGGGGTTGGCGGAGTCAATGATTCGGTTAGCAAACATTCAACTTATCTGCACAGCACTGGCTGGGCCGACATCTAAGCCTCCCAAGAAGACGGTTGAATAGTGTAGGCGTCGAGGGACGCCTATAGACCCGATCTCAAACCATCTGCCAAATTGCGTCATTGTCATGCACGAAATCACCATGTGCCTCTTGCTTCATCAGCGCAACAATCGCTGCCGCCACGTCGCTTCCCAAAATGGAGCGATAGCGGCGCAAGGACCCGTGCAGCAACAAATCCATCATCGGGCTGGCGGCGATGGCCAAGCGTTCACCTAGCCGTTCATCATTGACCCGGTCGCCCCGCAACAGTCCCGGCCGAATAATATCGAGGCGGTCAAACTTTTCGGCCCGCATCAAATCTTCTGCTTCACCCTTGATCTTCAGATAAAAACTGGATGCGCTGCTATCTGCCATGGTTGAGGAGACGGCGATAAACTGTTTCGCTCCTGCGGCCTTGGCTGCCTTGGCAACCGCACCGACCAAATCACGGTCTACCGCAGCAAACTCGTCTTTCGATCCGGCTTTTTTCATGGTCGAGCCCAAACAGGAAATTGCGATATCCGGCTTGATCTTCGCTATCGTCGCGGGCCAGTTTTCCTGTAGCTGCACATGAACTTTACCCTTGCCCAACTCTTCACGATAGGGGCGACGAACCAACAGATGCAGTTTCGCGCCCGCGTTTTGATCCATCAGTTTCTTGGTCAGCAATCCGCCGACAAGGCCCGTTGCTCCGACTAGTAATATCTTACCGGCCACTATGCTCTCCATATATTTCCGCGTGTCGGTTGCGCGCATACCGGTCCGTCATGCCCGCCAGAAAATCTCCGATATGCCGGATGCGCGCAGGTTCCTCCGGCGGCAAAGATGACACCCAACCTTCCGGCATCAAAGCGGGATCCTCACAGTAGGCACGGACGAGATCAACAATCATTATTCGCCCCTCCTCTGCCGCAGCCAGTTGACGGGGATGGTGATAGAGGTTTTCATACATAAACCCTTTTAACATCCGTTCCCGATCCGCCATCTGATCAGAAAAACCACCGATCATCCGACCCGCTTGCCGCACATCTTGGGTTGATTTTATATCAAGTTCGCTAACGCGCGCTGCGGTCCTATCCAACACATCATTGACCATCAAGCCGATCTGATTGCGGATCAATTCCGGAATCAGTTTTTCATGCTCAACATCCGCGAAGCGTTTGGTAATTTCGTCCCATTGATCGGCAATGAAGGGCAGTTCCAGCAATTGATCCATCGACAATAGCCCCGCACGTATACCGTCATCAATATCGTGATTGTCATAGGCGATATCGTCCGCAACCGCAGCAATTTGCGCCTCTAGAGAAGGCCAGCTTTCAAGGTCCAATTCCATCGCCTCATTGGCTTCCCCCAGCGCCCATGTCGGTTCTTTTACCGGACCATTATGTTTCGCTAACCCCTCTAGCATCTCCCATGTCAGATTTAGACCATCCCACCGCGGATAAGGGCGCTCCAGTTTCGTCAGCGTCCGAATTGTCTGCGCGTTATGATCAAAACCGCCATAGTCCGCCAATGCCTCTTGCAAGGCGTCCTCCCCGGCATGGCCGAACGGCGGGTGACCGATATCATGGGCCAGACAAAGCGCCTCTGTAAGATCTTCATTGAGCCCCAGAGCCCGGGCCAATGTGCGTCCGATTTGCGCAACCTCTAAACTATGGGTCAGGCGAACGCGGTAATGATCACCGTCCGGTGCAACAAACACCTGAGTCTTGTGGCGCAATCGCCGAAAAGAAATAGAGTGAATGATCCGGTCGCGATCGCGCTGAAAATCATCGCGCGGACCTCTGGTAGCATCCCGATTTTCATTGTGAAGCCGCCCCCGACTTGCCAGTGGATCGCTGGCATAGCTCGCATATTTTGTCATCCCGGGTCGGTCATTTGGTCAGTTTGTTCACTTCGGTGCCGGTTTTGCTCACCCATGCAAAACTGTCGCCGCCATTTTTGCGAAATTCCGCATCAAATTTCTTTGCACCTGACAGATCATCAAATGGTCCGATAACCATGCGGCGCGTTTGCCCCCAAGGAGACGTCCACCCCGCTAAGTCGCCAAATAATTTCGAGTGCTTCTTTTTCATCTGACGAAAATCATATTTCAGGGCACTCATATTTGACCCGGTCGCAATTTGTACCCAATAGCGTTTTGGATGATCAGGCTCAGCCTTTTTTGGTTCTGGTTCCGGTTCTTTCTTTTTCTCTATTACCTTAGGTTGCGGCTTTGCCGGCGTAATGGATTTTAGATCCACCGGAACCACGGCCGGTTTTTTCTCTTCGTCCGGAATATTGATCGAGCCAATAATTTCTGACAAAGGCCGGCGAACCGGTTCGGCCTGTGCGATCTGAGCGGCGGGCGGAGCAGGAACGGTTTTTCCCAAATCGAAGGACGCCAGATTTACCGGAGCATTTGCGGCTTGATTTGGTTTCTCTGATGTGGAATCCAGATCGCCGCGTAACCCCTCAGACCTGGATTCAGTAACCGCCGCAACAGCCGGCGCATTCCCAATCGCCACTTGGCGGCGAACGGTTTGAGAAACCAGCGGCTCGGATGCCCCAGGACCATCTGCGGTTTTGCTGATTACCGTCACTGGTTTGGAAGCAGCAGCAACAGTTTCGGCCGATTTCGTTTCATTGCGCACGCCCAATGGCGTTTCAAATCCCGGTGTGAGGGCGGTGTCCCGTTGGATTGCGCCAGCCGAGGCGGATGGAGTTTTTTCGGCTTTAGCCAAAACGACTTTTTCCGGTGCACGCTTTGCCGGTTTTTTTGCCGGCAGAGGCGCAGCTTGTGCAGTATCTAAAATCCCATTTTCTTCCTTAGCGCCCGAATTGACTTTAGACGCAGTTGATACGGCAGGTGCAGCTGATTGATCCGGGCGAGCCACGACCGGTTTTACGACCGGACGCGCAGAGGTAGGCGCCGGCAATCTGTTTATACCAAGAGGCATCCGGCCGTTATTTCGTACCCTTGCCAATTGGCGATTGGAACGACGCGCAGCGCGGTCCGCACCGGGACGGCGGCGTGGTGAAGTATCGGGCATGGCCAATACTCGGGGTTTCTTGACGTCTTCGCCAAGTGGTTCTCCAAGAGGGATTAGGCCGGCGTCTGCACCACTTCCACCCCGAACTGAATTTTGGGCTGCATAGCGTACAGAGGCGACGTCAACGCCGATATTTTCGCTAGCGGGGAAATGACCAAGATGAACCGCAGCAGCTTTCTGTGCAGCCGTCAATTTTGGCATTCGGTCAAAAAATGGCTTGATGGCCTTTGCCATGTTGCTTCGCATCGTCTGACGCGCAATGTCATTCGCGTCCTTTTTCTTGCCGTTCATCGCGAGGATGAAAGCCCGATTGCGCCACGCATCCCGATCACTTTTTTGCAACAATGGACCAAGCCGCACATCCGCCGCTTCAAGGTCACCGCTAATCCCCAGTGAAATTGCATAACGGCTCAGAACGGCATCGCTCTGATCATATTTCAGCGCGAACTCATAATCTTTCTGCGCGTCCCGGTTTCGCCCAATTAAGTCATAAGCCAGCCCGCGATCCGCCGCGACTTCACGAAGGGAAATTCCATTTTCAATTGCTTGATCGAAATACCGGATCGCGCCGAAGGGATTTTCCTCTGCCAGCAGTGCACGGCCCAGCCCGGCCTTCACTCGTCCGCTACGGGGATATATCTGATCCGCCTTTGCCAGAAAGCCAATCGCAGCCCTAGTATCGCCCAAGGCCAAAGCCGCTAGGCCTGCATCGGCCAGCGCAGAGCTATCGTTCGAATTACGCGCAATTCGGCGCAATGCGTTTTGCAGATTTGCGGAATCCTTTAGACTGTTCTGGCTCTGCGCACTGGCTGGTGCCGTCGCCGCAACACTACCGACAAGACCGAAGGACAGCGCCGTCCAAAGCAGATGTTTTGAAAACTGTTTCACAGTCGAGATAAAAGGTGCAAGCTTGCCATAATCAAGTCCAATTCATCTCCCGCAAGCCCAGCCGTGGCGCGCCAAAGACCAACGCCAGAAATCGGCACGATATCACATTTCTATCACGGCCCGACAGAGCCGAATATTTACTGGTTATTCTGCCGATTCAAAAAGCGAGGAATATCCAGTGGATCGCGTGATTTTTCTTCCTCTTCACCCTCTTCTTCTGACTTGGAACCACCCCGGGTCAGATTAGACATCCGTTCGAATAACGTTCCTCCCCCGCTGGCGACGCGCGGCGCTGGCTCAGCGATATCCTGATCGTCAGAATAAGTCGTAGCGGCTTCCGCTTCCGGCTCGATACTTTCATCACCAAGGACAAGCTCATCATCTTCCGGCTCATCATCTGACATTCCAGGAGTGAGGGACGCAAAAGATGGAGCGGGCGCGACATCTTCTTCCGGATCATCATCGTCGTAAGTGGCTGCAGGTGCAGGCGTGGCCATCGGAGATTTTTCTTCGGCGGCCTCTTGTGCAACTTCTGTAACCTCGTCGATAGAATCTTCTACCACTTCTGGTTCAACAGACGTTTCCTCAGTCGGAGCCTCTATCGTCGAAGCAAAAGAGCTTGGCTCTGGCCCAGCCGCCGGCGTCGGGTTGCCCATCGCAAAAGACGCTGTTGGCGCAGGAGCGGCAACAGAACCATCGCTGTCGATACCGGTTGCGACAACCGAAACACGGATGCGTCCGTCAAGATTCTCGTTAAATGCGCTACCCCAGATGATATTGGCATCGGGGTCAACCAGTTCGCGAATATGGTTGGCAGCTTCGTCGACTTCCATCAGGCGCATATCTTCGCCGCCAGTAATCGAAACAATAACGCCTTTCGCTCCTTGCATCGAGACACCATCGAGCAACGGATTGGCAATAGCTTTTTCTGCAGCTTCGAGCGCGCGGCCGTCGCCGTCAGCTTCGCCAGTGCCCATCATCGCCTTGCCCATTTCGTGCATAACACTGCGCACATCGGCAAAGTCAAGATTGATCAAGCCGGGCATGACCATCAGGTCAGTGATACCGCGTACACCCTGCTGCAGGACTTCGTCGGCAAGCAAAAATGCTTCCTTAAAAGTTGTGTTCGGGTTGGCGACCAAAAACAGATTCTGATTTGGAATGACAATCAGCGTATCGACGTTTTTTTGCAATTCGTCGATACCGGCATCTGCGGACTTCATCCGGCGGGTGCCTTCGAATGTAAATGGCTTAGTGACGACGCCAACAGTCAAAATACCGCGATCACGCGCCGCTTTGGCAATAACGGGAGCAGCACCGGTACCGGTGCCTCCACCCATCCCAGCTGCGATGAAACACATATGCGCGCCTTCCAGCGCCTGCTCTACCATTTCCAGAGTTTCTTCGGCAGCAGCACGGCCCACTTCCGGGCGAGAACCGGCGCCAAGGCCTTGTGTAATATCTGGGCCAAGCTGAATACGCTGTTCAGCAGGAGAGCTATTGAGTGATTGTGCATCAGTGTTGGTAACGATGAAATCAACGCCCTCAACTTTAGCTGCGATCATGTTGGCAATAGCGTTGCCACCGGCCCCACCAACTCCGATTACCGCAATCCGCGGTTTCAATTCTTCTACTTCGGGCGGGCCAATATTGATGCTCATTTAACTGTCTCCCCAGACATATATTAGGCGATTTTAAATTCGTTAACGCTTTGCACAAATTTTAACCGGGAATCACCCTAAAAGTTAATTTTTTGTCGGAAAATCTTAAAAATTACCGCGTATCGCTGACATAAGGCGGCCAATCACCGCTGAACCACCGTATTTATGAACATTTTGACGCGGGTTGGACAAGGATCTGAGGTCGACCGGCTCCTGAGAAGCATAAAGAGCAAGGCCCGCCAGTCCGGCAAATGCCGGGCCGCTATGCGCTTCGGGCAAGGCAGTTAGCCCTACCGGGCGACCAACTCTTACGGTCCGGCCCAATGCGGATTGCGCATAGTCGGCAATTCCTTTTAGCTCAGCACCGCCGCCGGTTAAGACAACTTGGCGTCCGACCGGGCCGGTAAAGCCAAGGTCTTTCAACGAAACACCAATTTCCCCGATCAAATGGTCCAGCCGCTGACGAATGATGGCGATAAGCTGCGCTCTGGTGATCCGGCCATCTTCGTCCGTTTCTTCTCCCGTGGCTTCCTGCTCCAGATCGATAACATCATGATTGTCTCGCGGACTTGTTGTGGCGGAACCAAAGAAGCATTTGATCCGTTCCGCTTGGGCCCGGCGCAAACCGAATGAAGATGCGATATCGTCGGTTATATCGGCCGCACCGTAGGGAAGCGTTTGTAATCCAACCAACATCCCGCCGGCAAATAACGATACGTTGGTCACCTCTGCGCCAAGCTCCACCAGCGCGACACCCAATTCGCGCTCTTCCTTGGAAAGACACGCTGCGCCCGTGGCTATCGGAGAGGCAACAATCGATTTCACGTTCAAATGCGCGCCTCGTACGCTCATATCGATATTTCGTACCGGCGAACCGTCAGCCAGGATCACATGTATATCTACACCAAGACGGTCGGCATGCAGGCCCTTTGGTTTTTTTACGCCATTCAGGCCGTCCAGCGTATACAGCGCCGGCTGTGCATGAAGGACCATCTTGCCCTGCGGATCAATACTGTTGCGCCCCGCATCAAGAAGCTGATCAATATCCTCTTGTTCAATCCGGTGGCCGCCCAGTTCCGTCTCAACCGACGTCAGCATGCTGGTTAATCCGCCAGCCGAAAAGCTGACCCAGACATCGTCAATATTCGTTCCGGCAATCCGTTCCGCCTGTTCCACCGCATCACGCACATCTAGTTCGGTCGTTTCGGTGTCCGCAATGTAACCGCGTTTGACGCCCTTGCTCTCTCGCTGTCCGGTTCCCAGCACCGTCAGTTCGCCATTGTCCATTCGGCCCGCGATCATCGCGGTGATTTTGGATGAGCCAATATCTAGTGCCGTGAAAATCTTCTCTACTCGCGCTGCCATTATGCTGTCTCTTTCATTTCTATCATTTCTCCGCTTCCGCTTTAGCTTTCCGGCGTCTCAGCGACTTGTTTTTTCGGCATCCTTAAATAAGCCCGCTCTGCATCCCGTAGATCAAAATGTACCACGCCGCGGCCCAGCAACCGGTTGACCCCATCCATACGTGCAAAGTTCAACAAAGCCGCCGCTGCAGTATCTTCACCCTCGGGCAGCGCGAGCGTTTCGCCGCTATCAAATTCCAAATTCCATCGCCGATTGCCAATCCATGTTGCGCCCGTCACCATGGGTTTAAGCGCAGGGGCAACATCCAACAATTTCGTGAGTTCTGGAACACGTTGATTAGCTTTCTTGCCCACCAGCACCGGAAGATCGGGAATTTCTTCTTTGCTGATATCTTCAAGTGGAAAACCGGTCTTGTCGATTAGTGACAACTTACCGCCACGTTGCCAGACCGCCATTGGCTCACGCTCGGTTATTTCCACGACCAGCGTATCCGGCAGCCGGCGCGAAATCCGCGCTTCTTTAATCCAGCCATTGGCAATCAAGTCGTCTCGCACTTGATCGATATCCACTAGCACCATCGAGCGGTCTTTTTGGGCAAGGGTGATCTCATAGACTTTCAATTCATCAATTCGATTGACGCCTGACACTTCGACACGCTTCACTTCAAACCCGGCATTGCCAACCGCAGACGCAACCTCTGTCTTAACCCGCGCGTTGATGCCGCTATAGTGCGCCACGCTGAACGCCCCCAGCACGAACACACCAACCAAACCCCAGGTTAGTCCTTTTTGTACCTGCGCTTCCGTAATCGGCATGGCGCGCAGCATTTTGTCGAAAATTGACACGGTTTTAACCTTGCGTTTCGCGGCTTTGCGCGGCTTGCTCTTGGTCTTGCGGTTGGTCCGTTTTGCTGTTGTCATAAGGCCTCTCTCACAATCATTTCGACCAGTTGCTCATAGCTAATACCCATATATTTCGCTTGTTCGGGGACAAGGCTAAGCGGGGTCATGCCGGGCTGTGTATTTGTTTCGAGCACGAACAAACCATCCGTGCCCAGTTCATCGTCCCAGCGATAGTCAGTGCGCGACGCCCCTTTACAGCCCAAAATCTCGTGCGCGTTTAACGCATATTCCAGACAGAGCTTTTCAATCTCAGGCGGAATTTTCGCTGGGCAAACATGATCGGTCAGTCCCTCTGTATATTTGGAATCGAAATCATAGAAACCGGATTTGGGTTTCAACTCCGTGACACACATTGCCTTACCGCCAATGACCGCAGTGGTCAGTTCGCGTCCCTTGATAAACGGTTCGGCGAGCAATTCGTCAAATTCCTGCCATGGGCCGGTTACGTCCAAACCAATGGGATTGCCGTAATTGCTGTCATCGGTCACGATCGCAACGCCCACAGAGGACCCTTCGTTGACCGGCTTCAGTACATAAGGGCGTGGCATCGGGTCGGCTTTGTGGACATCCGCGCTCTTCACCATTTTTCCTGCGGGCATCGGTATACCTGCGGGGACAAGCTGTTGCTTGGTCAATTCCTTGTCGATGGCGATAACCGACGTTGCCAACCCGCTATGCGTATAGGGAATTTGCATCAGATCTAACATGCCCTGCACGCTGCCATCCTCGCCGGGGCAGCCATGCAGCGCGTTGAACACCACATCGGGTTTCAGGCCATCAAGCACCAGGGCGATATTACGGTCCATATCAACCCGTGACACTTTATGTCCATTTTTCTCTAACGCAGCGGCGATATCCTTGCCGCTCATCAAGGATACTTCTCGCTCTTTCGACCAACCGCCCATCAGGACTGCGATGTGGAGATGCTTTTGATCTTTGAGACTCATAACACCTCCCCTACCCGCTGAATTTCCCACTGTAGGTCGACGCCGCTATGCGCCTTTACCCGCTTGCGCACTTCTTCGCCCAATGCTTCGATATCGACAGAAGTTGCGCCGCCGAGATTGATGAGAAAATTACAATGTTTTTCGGACACCTGTGCCTGTCCGATTTGCAGGCCGCGACATCCGGCTTCATCGACGAGTTGCCATGCCTTTTTGTCGTCAGGGTTTTTGAAAGTAGAACCGCCGGTTTTCGTGCGCAAAGGCTGGGAAGCTTCCCGTTCATCGGCTATGCGCTGCATCTCCGCGCCAATAGTTTCCGGATCACCGCTTTTGCCCCGCAATTTGGCAGCCACAACGATGGAGCCCGCCGGAAGCTTCGAATGGCGATATGTATATCCCATATCGGCGAGCGGGATCGTGACCAATGTTCCATCGCGCAAGACGACATCGGCACTTTCCAATATGTCTTTCATTTCCCGGCCATAGGCCCCGGCATTCATCCGCACCGCGCCGCCGATCGTCCCGGGGATGCCTCGCAGAAATTCCATTCCCGCTATACCGTGATCTCGCGCCATGCTGGCGGCAGAAATTCCCGGAGCGCCGGCACCGCAGATCAAAATATCATCAATCCCAAACGTACCTTTGGACACTGTTTCAACAGCCGCAAATGCCTTGCCCAATCTGACCACCACGCCCTGGATGCCCCCATCGCGTATGATCAGATTGGACCCTAGCCCCAATGGCCAGATCGGAATCTCCGCAGGTAACTCACGGAGAAATTGTTGCAAATCGTCAATATCTTTCGGCTCAAACAGCCACTGTGCCAAACCGCCACTTTTGAACCAGACAAGCTTCGCCAGATTCGCGTTTTCAGTCAGCTTTCCGCGCACCGACGGAAGGGTGTCGACGACACTCATGTCCGCGCCTCCCGGACCGACTGTTCAAGCCCCGCGGCCCATTTTGTAATGTCCCCCGCGCCAAGGCAGACGATCATATCTTTTTGCTGTGAAATTTCTGCAAGTTTCGTGGTCAGGTCCGCGTGATCGGTAACCGTTTCCGCAACACGATGCCCGCGTTTGCGCAGGCCTTCTGCCAATGCCTCGCTGTCAATGCCATCAATCGGCTCTTCGCCGGCGACATATACGGGGGTGACATAGACGATATCTGCATCGTTAAAGGCTTGCTGGAATTCCTCCATATGATCACGGAGCCGGGTAAACCGGTGCGGTTGAACCACGGCAATAACTCGGCCTTCCGCGCCTTCCCGTGCAGCCGATAGTACCGCCTTGATTTCAACTGGATGATGAGCATAGTCGTCAATAATCGCTATCCCGTCGACTTCGCCAACTTTGGTAAAGCGCCGCTTGACCCCGCCAAACTGATCGAAACCTTTGGCAATTTGATCGTCGGTCATTCCCATTTCCAGACCGACAGCTACCGCCGCGATGGCGTTTTGCACATTGTGGCGCCCCGGCATGGGAAGCTCGATACCCTCAATAGTTCTTGCCTCACCGTCCCGGTCCGTGACCACCACATCAAAACGGTTACCGCCGGGAATGGGTGTGACGTTGACACCCTTCACATCGGCATGCGCTGAAAATCCATAGGAAATCAGACGCCGGTCGCGAATCCGTGGAAGAATCGCCTGTACCTCGGGATGGTCGATGCACAGGATCGCCGCTCCGTAAAATGGTACGTTTTCGATAAATTCCAGGAAGCTGTCCTTAATTTTGTCAAAACTGCCATAGTGATCAAGATGTTCGGGATCGATATTGGTCACCACCGCAATGGTGCCATCCAGACGCAGAAAACTTCCGTCACTTTCATCCGCTTCAACAACCATCCATTCGCTGTCACCCAGGCGTGCGTTCGAACCATAGTTATTGATGATGCCGCCGTTTATGACCGTCGGATCAATTC
This sequence comes from uncultured Sphingomonadaceae bacterium, assembly GCA_938003725.1. Classification (GTDB taxonomy): domain Bacteria; phylum Pseudomonadota; class Alphaproteobacteria; order Sphingomonadales; family Sphingomonadaceae; genus Parasphingorhabdus. The sequence goes on from CALKXX010000017.1 coordinate 29,278, forward strand.
CGCCCGCATCCAGCATCGCAGCGACCATGGATGTCGTGGTTGTTTTTCCGTGGGTCCCGGCAATTGCAATTGTGGATTTTAAGCGCATCAGCTCGGCCAGCATTTCGGCACGGCGCACAAGCGGAATACGATTGGCGAGCGCGGCCTCAACTTCGGGATTGCCGCGTTTTACTGCTGTTGATGTCACGACAACCGCTGCACCTTCGACATTCTCTCCGGTCTGCCCGATGATTACCTTAATGCCCTTTTCGCGCAGTCCGTCTACGATATAGCCTTCCGCAATATCGCTACCCTGCACACTATAACCCAGATTATGCATCACCTCTGCGATACCGGACATGCCGATGCCGCCAATGCCGGAAAAGTGGATGGTGCCAATATCTGTGCCCACACCCTTCATGAAACGCTGTCTTTCGCAAGCGCTTCTCTCGGAGCTGTACCCAAGGCAGGCCGCTCTTTGTTCGCTTTGATGGTTTTGGACAGTGGAGACGTCCCGATACTCTCCACCAGATCGGCAAGATCACGCACAGCATCCGGACGTCCGCATTTTTTGGCAAAGCGCGCTGCATTTTCCAACGCGCCCGGGCCCAAAGCCATTTTCTGCATCTGTTTGGCCAGTTCCTTTGCAGTAAAGCCGGCCTGCGCAATCGCACGCGCGCCGCCGGCCTCAACCATTTCTTTCACATTATAGGTCTGATGATCGTCCATCGCGCTGGGCAATGGAATCAATATGGCCGGACGGCCCGCAGTCGTCAGCTCCGCGATGGTTGATGCCCCTGCCCGCCCAATGACCAGATGCGCCCATCCCAATCGCTGTGGCAAATCGGGGAGATAGGTTGCTAGCTCGGCCGGAATATCATGCTCTGCATATTTTGCGCGAACCCGTTCAATATCCTGCTCGCGGCATTGCTGCGTAATCTGCAAGCGTCGGCGCAAATGCATTGGCAACATTGCCATTGCATCGGGCACCACATCGGAGAGAATGGTCGCGCCCTGACTACCGCCGGTAACAAGAACCCGAAAAATACCCTCTTCCGTCAACGGTGGATAGGGTTCGTCGCGTAGCGCGATAACCTCTTCCCGCACCGGGTTTCCGACCAGATGGACTTTATCGGTATATTTGGATTTGATCCGCGACACATTGGGATAGGATGTCGCAATTGCATTCACATTGCGCGCCGCCAAACGATTGACCCGGCCCAGGACCGAATTCTGTTCGTGCACAACTGTCGGAATATCGCGTTTGAACGCTGCTAGCAAAGCCGGGAATGCCGGATACCCACCAAAACCAACCACTGCTGAGGGTGCAAATGTCTCATAAAGTTGCATCGCCATCTTGCGGCCCTTCATAATCGCACGGGTACCGCCAATCCAGCTGCGTGGATCTTTCGTCACCCGTCCGGCAGGGAGGACGTGGACTTGGCCATCGTCAACCATACCCGGAATTTTCTCGCCGCGTTCGTCGGTGATAAGAGCAACCCGGTGGCCGCGTTGTACCAGTTCTTCACCCAGCGCATAGGCCGGGATCATGTGACCACCGGTGCCGCCGGCTGCCAAGACATAATGTTTGGAGAAACTCATTTTGCTACCGCTCCCTTCGCGGGCCATTTCGATACATAATCGGACCGATCAAGATAGGGATTTCGTCGGGTAAATGCCAATAACAGTCCAAGCCCAAGTGATAACGCAATCATCGACGATCCGCCATAGCTAACCAGCGGCAACGTCATGCCTTTTGAAGGAAATAGCTGAAGGTTCACCGCCATGTTTATAAGCGCTTGTCCGCCAAATTGCGCCGTCAGCCCGGCAACTGCAAGAATGATAAAATTATCCTCTTCATCGAGCAACCGGATGAACACCCGTACAATGATCGCAAGATACACCATCGCGATTGCGACGCAGGCGAGCAATCCGAACTCTTCCCCGATCACGGAAAATATATAGTCGGTATGCGCCTCGGGAAGCTTGAACTTCGCGGTACCCAGACCGGGGCCCGTCCCCAGCAACCCGCCGCCCGTAAGCGCCTTGTGCGCCAGCATTACCTGATCAAATTCATCGCCACCAAACAACCACGTGTTGATCCTCTGTGTCGCAACGGGGTAAAGGAAATAGGCACCGACAATACCGCCAATACCGCCAATACTGATCGCTGCGATCAATCGCGCCGACAGGCCGGAAATCAACATCAAGGTAAACCATATGCCGCAAAAGATGATCGTCTGCCCCAGATTGGGTTGCATCATCAGCAACAGCGCAATGATTCCAGTGATCGCAATGGATAGCGGGATCAGCGGCAGCGAAGGATCTTTAACACGCAGCGATAACAGCCATGCGATGGATACGGCGTAAAATGGTTTCAAAAATTCGCCCGGCTGTATGGTTGCAAAACCATATCCGATCCAACGTTTCGCGCCATTGACCGTGTTACCCATGATGGGAACCAGAAACAGCAATGCAAAAGCCAATATAGCTGCAACCAAAGCGAAACGCCTTGCCTGTTCCTTGGGCGCCATGGAGACGAGGAGCATCAACGGGACGCCGACAATGACCCAACCAAGTTGCCGGTAGAAATAGTAAAGCGGGTCCAGCGTCACCGCATCCGTGCTGTGCTTTAAAGCGGTTACCGGAGAGGCCGCAGCCACCGCGATCAAACCGATGGCCACCAGCGTCATGATTAGGCCGAGTAGCACCCGGTCCAGTTCCCAGAACCAGATCGCCAGAGGCGTCCGGTCACTGCGGCCCAGCCGCGATTCAAATTGAAAGCGCCTCTTTTTCAGACCAGATGCAATTTCCGGCAATGCGCCCGGTGACGTCGTTTCATTCATCGCGCTAATCCCCCGGCCTCAGAATGGAGGCCACCAACCTCACCTTTTTCGATCACCGAATTGACGCAGCAGCGGAAACAATTTCCCCGCGCCTCAAAATCCTTGAACTGGTCAAATGAGGCGCAGGCCGGTGATAGCAAAACCACTTCCCCCGGTTTTGCATTGGCTGCTGCGCGTTGCACGGCTGTCAGCATCATCTCGCAGGAGTCCACCGGCATGTGAGGCTCAAGCAGACTGCCAAACATGGGGCCCGCTTCGCCAATGGTATAGGCTTTAACAATATTGTCGAAAAATGGTGCACATTCATCAAGATTATCATCTTTGGGCAAGCCGCCCACTATCCAGTGGATTTTGGAATAAGCACCGAGCGCCGGTCCGGTGGAGGCCGCGTTGGTCGCCTTGCTGTCGTTGACAAATAGTACGCCGTTCGCCTCTGCCATGCGTTCCATACGGTGCGGCAATCCGCGAAAATCCTTCAGCGCTTGATCCAGTTGCGCCTGACTAATACCCAGGCTGAACGCAGCGGATCCAGCGACAATCGCATTTTGCATATTATGCGGCCCCTGTAGCGATGGCCAATTTTCTTGGCCCTTACCAATAGCAGCACTCAGATCAAGCACATCACCGATACGATTTTCTTCGCGCAGATACTCGATCACCAATTGGCTTTTTTCGTCTGTGCCGGAAATAATTGCGGTTTGGGCTTGCGACATCATATCGAACAATCGCGCTTTCGATGCCGCATAGGCATCAAAACCGTCATAGCGGTCCAAATGGTCTGGCGTGATGTTCAGCAGAATACCGATTTCGCAATCCAGGCTGTGCGTCAGGTCAATTTGATAGCTGGACAGTTCAAGAACGTAGATACCGCCATCTGATAAAGGCTCCTGCGCCATGATCGGCAGTCCGATATTGCCGCCCATCTGTGAAGGAATACCGGCACTTTCGATGATGTGGTGCAACAGGGCCGTTGTGGTTGATTTGCCATTGGTCCCGGTGATGCCCACCACTTTATGGCGAGGCAATGAGGCGCGCGCGCGTGCAAATAGTTCTATGTCACCAATGATTGGAACGTTGGCGTCGGCCGCCTTTTGAACAATCGGATGTGTATTTAGCGGCACGCCAGGTGAGACGATGATCGCATCATAACCGCTAAGATCGCTATTCATCGGGTCTGCCACAGTCGCGCGGTCGGAAACACTGTCGCGCAATTCTTCGCGTGCATCCCATGCCATCAATTCCGCGCCGCTGGCATGTAGTGCATCCAACGTTGCCATACCGGATCTGGCGAGACCCAAAATGGCATAACGTTTTCCGGAAAAGGCGGGAGAGGTTATCATCTGAGTTTCAGCGTCGCCAATCCAGCAAGTGCAAGCACCAGCGAGATGATCCAGAAGCGGATCACCACGGTGGACTCGGACCAGCCAAGTTGTTCAAAATGGTGATGAATTGGGGCCATCCGGAACACCCGCTTGCCGGTGCGTTTGAAGAAGAACACCTGTACGATCACGGATACAGCCTCCAGCACAAACAGCCCGCCGACGATGGCGAGCACGATTTCATGATGGATTGAAACAGCAATTGCGCCCAAGGCGCCGCCCAGTGCAAGGCTGCCGGTGTCTCCCATAAACACAGCAGCCGGCGGCGCATTAAACCAGAGAAACGCGAGACAGGAACCAATGATGCACGCACAGAATATCGCCAGTTCACCCGCCCCCTTTACAAACGGTATCCCCAGATATTCGGCGAACACAGCATTGCCAGACATATAAACCAGTACCAAAAACGCTGCGCTTGCGATTACCACAGGCATGGTTGCAAGGCCGTCCAGGCCATCGGTCAAGTTTACCGCGTTACCGGCACCAACCATCACAAACATCGCGAACGGTAGGTAGAACCAACCTAAATCAAGCTGTACATCGTTGAAAAACGGAACATAGAGGCTTGTCCCAACTTGCTGAATGATGAGCCATCCGGCAAAACCGGCAACCACAAATTCCATCAGCAACCTAATCCTGCCCGGAACGCCTTTATGGCTTCCCTTACTCACTTTGTCATAGTCGTCCATGAAGCCAATCGCGCCAAAGCCGAGCGTTACAAAGATACAGGCCCAGACAAACATGTTGCTGAGATCCATCCACAACAACAGGGAAATCACCAGTGATGTTAAGATCATGAGACCGCCCATCGTCGGCGTGCCCGCTTTTTTCAGATGGGTAATTGGGCCATCTTCCCGGATTGGCTGTCCCTTACCTTGCCGCATCCTGAGCATGTTGATGAAGCGCGGACCAATCAGCATGCCAATAAACAGCGCTGTCGCGACCGCAGCTCCGGAACGGAAACTCAAATAGCGAATAACGTTTAATATGCCCTCAAATTCTAACCATTGGGCTATCAGATAAATCATTCATATTCCCCGCTCACCAACGCGGAAACCACGCTCGCAAGTCCCAAATAATTTGACCCCTTAATAAGAAGGATGTCTTCGTCGCTGATAATTTTTGCGACCTCGGCCAGCGCTTCCGAAGAGCTGGCCGCATGTGTTATTTTCAAGTCGGAATCAACATCACTCGATAATTTGTCGGCAGTATGTGTCATTTCATCGCCGACAAGGATTGCGGACCCTGCGCCGGACGCCAAGATATCCTCTGCAAGGACTTCATGATAATGTTGCGCCTTGTCGCCAAGTTCGCCCATCGCACCAAGAACCACAATTTTTTGACCGGCGGCGTTTTCGCTCGCAAACTGCGCCAATGTTGCTTTCATCGAAACGGGGTTCGCGTTGTAACTCTCGTCAATTACAAGTGCTTGCCCGCCGTTTTTCAGGATGACATCATGTCGCCGACCGCGCCCGTCCAGCCCGTCCAGCTCCGCCAGCGCCAAACCGGCTGATGCCAGATCACCGCCAACCGCCTGCACAGCGGCCAATATCGCGAGAGCATTTGAAACCCAGTGACGTCCCGGTGCCGAAATTGTAAAGCACAGGCTTTGATCGCCTAGCTTTGCCGTTACCAAGGAGCCGCCGCCCTGTGCCGGCACAATGTCCACAGCTCGCACGTCAGCATTTTTGTCAAAGCCGAAACTGACGACCTTATCCGTATATTTTAACGCCACTTTTTTCAGGCGATCGTGATGCGGACTATCGAACGGGATGATGGCAGTGCCATCTTTGGTCAACCCTTTAAAAATTTCCGATTTGGCATCGGCAATCTGTTCCACGCTGTCAAAAAATCCAACATGGGCCGGGGCAATTGCCGTGACAATCGCAACGTCTGGGCGCACTAGCTGGGTAAGCTCCGACAGCTCACCGGGGTGATTCATCCCCATTTCAAATATGCCATATTCGGTTTCAGCCGGCATGCGCGAGAGGCTAAGCGGAACGCCGACATGATTATTATAACTTTTTACAGAACGATGCGCCTTGCCCAGTGAACAGCGTTCAAGCGCGGCGAACAGCGCCTCTTTCGTTCCCGTTTTGCCTACCGACCCGGTAACACCGATGATCTTTGCATTGGTCCGCGCACGTGCGGCAACGGCGAGCCTGTTCAGTGCATCAGTCGTGTCTTGCACCAAAATATGCGGACCTTCCGAAGGCTCACTTACAATTGCGCCCGATCCGCCAGCGGCGTAAACCTTATCAAGATAAAGATGGCCGTTGCTCTCTTCACCTTTGAGCGCGAAAAACAGGTCTCCCTTGCCCACTTCACGGGAATCAAAAGCTACGCCATCGACTTCAAAGTCGGTATTCGCCTGGCCATTGACGGCCTTGGCCAGATCAGAGGCACTCCATAAAGCCATCATGCTACCTGTTGAGGCGATAGCTCGCCTGCCTGTTTGCCAGCACATTCACGGGCCACTTCGACATCATCAAACGGAATTGTACGATCACCCACAATTTGACCGGTTTCATGTCCCTTGCCCGCCAGCAATATGATATCATCTGCGCCCGCGATTGTGATCGCATGAGCAATCGCCTCGCGCCGATCTCCAATATTTTGCGCGCCCACCGCACCGGCCATGATTTCCGCCCGAATTGCTGCAGGGTCTTCTCCGCGCGGATTGTCATCTGTGACGATTGCGATATCCGACAATTCCGAGGCAACCCTGCCCATGTCAGGACGCTTCCCTTTGTCCCGGTCGCCACCCGCACCAAAAATGGTGATGAGTTTCCCCTTCACATGTGGACGCAGCGCATCGATCGCCGCACGCAGGCCGTCAGCCGTATGGGCATAATCGACATAGACGGGTGCACCGATTTTGGTGATCACCGCGCGTTCCAAACGCCCGCGGACCGGTTGCACACGTTGCAAATGATCAAATATATCTTCCAGTTCGCCACCTGTCGCCAGAAGGACGCCTGCTGCGCAAAGGACGTTCGCTGCTTGATAAGCTCCGATAAGCGGCAGTGAAACGCGGTGCGTTTTGTCCTCTACCTTGACCATCAAAACCTGACCCAATTGCGTCGGTGTGCGCGACACAAGGCGCAAAGAAGTTCCTTGTTCACCAACTGTTATCAGGCTCAATCCGCGGTCCTTGGCACGCTGAATAACCTTGCCCGACCATATTTCATCGTCCGCCCAGATCACTGCTGTACCATCAGGCTCAACGACCTCATCAAACAGCCGCATCTTGGCTTCAAAATAGCTATCCATATCACCATGATAGTCCAGATGATCGCGGCTCAGATTGGTAAAAACGCCGACCTGCACCGGCAGTCCTTCGGTACGATATTGAGAAAGACCGTGGCTGGATGCCTCAAATATCGCGTGGCTGATACCCTCGCGTGCCAAGCCGGACATATTGGAAAGAAACGTCACAATATCCGGCGTCGTTAAACCGGTTTTCACTTGCTCGGCGGCGGTTGTTACGCCCAGCGTCCCAATGGACGCGCTGTTCAAACCCGCCATCCGCCATAATTGACGGGTCATTTCAGAGGTAGAGGTTTTGCCATTTGTACCTGTAACAGCAGCAACATATTGCGGCGCAGGTGTAAAATAGCGCGCAGCCATCAGCGCAAACAGGCGACGAGGCTCCTCATCAGCGATATGAACCGCGCCTTTGACGTCAGCATCCGGCGCAGCAACAACGGCAATTGCGCCGGCGTTGATAGCGGCCTCAATAAAATCTTCGCCATTAAATTTGGCGCCGCGAAACGCACCGAAAATATTGCCCTCGGCAATTTTCCGATTATCGATGGCGAAACCGGTGACATGCTTTTCGCGCTCCTCTCCGTTCAATCCGGGGACCAGTGTGCCGAGCTGCATCCCCTATTCCTTCGGCTTCCAGAGCAGAGGTGTCAGCTCCGATACATCAACATCACGGTGCTCGTCGGGAACAACTCCCAGCATAGGGCCAACGCGGGGCACAACCTTGCGCACGATCGGTGCTGCGGTCCAACCAGCCGTACGTTGAAATCCTGTCTCTGCGCGCCCTTTTGGCTCATCCAGCATGGCGATCACTACATAGCGCGGGCTGTCCATCGGGAATGCCGCAGCAAAGGTGGAGACAAGTGATGTCTTGTTATACCCGCCAGCCGCTGGCTTTTCAGCTGACCCGGTTTTTCCCCCGATACGGTATCCCGGTGCGTCGGCTTTTCGGCCTGTTCCGCTCGATACGATCATGCGCAGCAATTGCCGCATACGGGCGCTAGTTGCGGCCTTGAATACCCGTCGCCCTTTCGGCTCTTTACCGGGCTCAACTTTCAGCAATGTCGCCGGCCGCCAAATACCGCCATTGACCAAAGCCGAATAGGCACTCGCCAAATGTAGGGGAGTGACGGCAATACCATGCCCATAGGCCACGGTCATATTCGTAACCCGGCCCCAGCTTTTCGGCCATATAGGGTGCCCGCGTTCCACCAGTTCAATATGCGGACGTTCGTCAAAACCAAGACTACGGATCATTTGCTCCATGCCGGCCTTGCCAAGATTATCAGCCAAGCGAGCCGTGACGATATTCGAGCTATGTACCAGTGTTTCCGGCACATTCAAATAGCGCCCTTGACTATGATCATCCTTGATCGTGAAACCGGCGACCTTGATCGGCTCCATCGCATTATAGCGGACCGCAAGATCAGTCACCGTCCCGGCATCAAGCGCGGCAGCGACAGTAAGCGGCTTGAATGTTGAGCCCAGCTCAAACACGCTTTGCGTCACTTCGTTCGTTTGATGCTTCATCATTTCCTTACGGATTTTATTCGGGTCAAATACAGGCAGCGATGCCAACGCCATCACTTCACCCGATTCAACGTCCAATATGATGCCCGCGGCTCCCCGCGCATCGTTGACCGTCATTGCCGTCAGCAATTCACTTTCCAAAGCCGCTTGTACCCGGCTGTCGATAGAAAGCACTGCTGGCGCACTACGCTTGAACTCATCCTGAAGCTGCTCATTGAGCACCCGCTCCATGCCCATCACACCCTCACCATCGGAATTGACATAGCCCAAGACATGGGCCGCCAAATCACGTTGCGGGTAAAGCCGCTCATTTTCGCGAGGAAACTCAATGCCTATTTCACCTAGTGCGTGAATTTTCCGGACATCGCTCGGCAATGCGCGGCGGCGCAAATAGGTCGCGCGCGACCCGCTCAACTTTTCAAAAAATTCCTGTTGGCTGGTATCGGGGAAAACTGCGGACAATTGACGCGATAGAAGCTCTTTGTCTCCCAGCACCCGTGCCGGCACGACACGGATTGCATAGCCCCGCATTGTCCGCGCAAGCGGCACGCCATTGCGATCCACAATATCTCCCCGCGCAGGAACAAAGATAGGGCTCGACGCGCGAACCGGTTTTGCATCTTCCAATATGCTGAGACTGATAAGACGACCGCCGATCACCGCAAAAGACGCCGCAAACACAAGCAACAGCATCATCAACCGAAAATGTGCGCTGGCGACTATTTCCTTGTGCTTACCGGTAAACTGCACTTTTCTGCTGCTTGCCAGTAGGGTTGTCATTGGGCGCTACCCCCGGACTTGTCACTAGCATCTTCTTTCTGGGCCAAACGCTTCAGATCTTGGACAACACCATCATCCAGCAACTTGTCTTCCATATCGGCGACCCGAGCGGTCCGTGTCTCGCGCAATTCCTGTCCGGTAGGCTCTTCATCGGAAACCGGGGTACCACCGTCTGAAACAATCAATGGCGATGCGCTGCCGTCAGCTCGCCGCGACTTGGTATCTGCCGAAGCAAATACCGAGCCTATGATGCCGGCTGGCTTTACATCTGTCATACTGCTGATAACGGCGACCTTGACCGGCTTGCGCAGATTATCACCACCCAGATTGGCTAGTGCGCGCTCACCGTCCAGATATTGCGATGCCTTTGGCGAAACATACCCGTATTCCAGCTTGTTCCAATTTTCGAGCTGCCGCAAATTGGCGCGCGCGCTAAATTCTGTTTCCAGATAGCGTATCTCTTTTTTTACTGACACGATTTTCTGATCTGTACGCGTCAGGTCGCTACGCAATGTGGCGACACTCAGTGACAAAGGATAAAGCAGGATAGCGACGAGGAAAACAAGTGCAAGCCACCCAATACCTTCCAAGCGTTTAACTGCGAGCTTCATTGCAATACTCCCGCTGCCCAAGCCGGGGCAGCCGATCGAACCGCAGAACGTAAGGTGGCGGAGCGGGCTCGGGGATTAGAGACCTGCTCCGCCTTAGCCGGGCGCACCGCTTTGGCTGGTTTTTGAAAACTGGGTGCTGTCCGGATCTCGGAAACTTGTGGAATATGGCGCGAACCGCTGGACTTTTGCCCGCTACGGTCGCGTAGGAAATTTTTGACGATACGGTCTTCAAGACTGTGAAAAGTAACAACCGCTAGTCGGCCGCCGGGTTTGAGCAGACGCTCGGCAGCAGCAAGACCATCTTCCAATTCGCCAAGCTCACGGTTGATATGAATGCGGATAGCTTGAAACGTCCGGGTTGCCGGGTCTTTCTTGTCGCCAGGTTTTTGCCCGACGGCTTTGCGAACCACCTTCGCAAGCTCGGATGTGCGGGTCAAAGGCCGAGCATTCACGATCGCCCTGGCAATTTTGCGCGAACGGCGCTCCTCGCCATAGCGGAATATCACATTGGCTATGTCTTCTTCTTCGGCTTCGTTGACGAAATCAGCCGCGCTCATTCCATTTTGCGCCATGCGCATATCGAGGGGCCCGTCTTTTTGGAACGAGAAACCACGCTCGGCCTGATCCAACTGCATGGAGGATACACCGATATCCAGTGTCACCCCTTGTATATCTTCACCCTCCAACACGTCAGCCATGCGGGAATAAACATCATGATAAATCGCCAACCGGCCGTCAGAATTTGCCACCATTTGTTGCGCGGCGGAAATCGCATCAGGGTCTTGATCAAAACCATGCACCTTTGCGCCCGCCGACATCATGGCACGACTATATCCGCCCGCACCGAGGGTACCGTCGACATGACTTTCACCCGGAACGATGGCAAGCGCTTCAATGACTTCATCAAGCAATACTGGTGTGTGCGGCGATGTCATTTTTTCTTCGCCATCTTGTTAATTTCAAACTCTACAATGCGCTTGTCGACAGGAACATCGTGCGTGGTCTCCAGCAAAGTCTGTGGATCCCAAAGACAGAAATCAACGCCGGTACCGAGGCAATAGACATGATCTTTGAACCCCGCGACCGCCTCTAGTTCCGGAGGAAGCTGAAAACGTCCGCTGGCGTCAAAGCCGGTATCCTTGAGTGAGGAAAAACGCCGAGCCCCTTCGGCCTTGCGATCAAACTTGTCGCCCCGCGCGACTGCAGCTTCCCATTCTGCCTGAATTTCTGTCAGCATATCTGCCTTCCGGCTTAAACCGCAAGCGACCAGACAATCCCATTGTTCGTGCAATCCAACACAGACGGTCCGGCCATCGCTGCTGACGATCAGGTCTTTGCGCAGGAATGCTGGAATCGCCAACCGACCTTTATCGTCAATCGCCGATATCGCAGATCCAGAATATGCAAACGCACCAGTCAAAGCCACTATCCCTCACCCGAACCTCAGGTTCCCTCGGGCACAAAGCTCCCCCGGCGGAAGAAGCGCATGTTTTGCCGCTTCCGAAAAATATGATTCCGGACAGGAATTTTACCCCGATAAGCTGAAATGGTTAACAGGGGTCAAGCTGGGATGGAAGGGGATATTACGGGATTTTACGGGGTTGAAACATTAACCCTTTGAAATAGTTGAATTATAATTTTAACCTTTTGAGCTTTCTACCTAATATTGAGGAACTTAGCCGGACTTTTGCTGCGTATCTATCGTGTTTTCGGAAGACCTAACCACCTTCCTCCGTCAAATCCTTGACCATTTGATCGACCATCAACATGGCTTGGCTGCGTTTTTCGGTCTGCCAGAGCGGGTCCGTCGTCCACATAGCCTCGTGCAAGAAATCCGCATCGGCGATCAATAATGCACGCCCAAGCCCTACTTCACAATCCGCCAGAATATTGCCACTACTAAACCGGCAATCCGCGCTAGCCGCAGATCGTTTGGTCAGGGGTTCAAACGCGCCCACACCGGCAGTTGCGATTTTCAGGTCGCCAAAATCAAGTTCGACGAAGGCGCGTTGCAAATCATCAAGCGTCACAAGTTCCAGCCCCCAATGTTTCAAGAGCGGGGAAAGCAGCCCAGAGATCAGCGGACGCCGATTGTCGCCCAAGGGCAAATCACTATGCCATATCAACATAGGATCCGTCATGATGATCGCCCGGCCGCCGCGCCGTATCCATTGGTCCAGATCATCTAGGTCAGCTGGCGCCATCGCCGGTGGCTGCGCCAATATCACAATATCTGTTTGCGATTTTTGCAACAGTTCAAAACTGTCCACCGGTTCGATATGATATCGCTTCTGCCAATAACCATAAATGGGATAAGGCTGAGTATCTTGTGCCAATATGTCGTTCAACGATGCACCCTCCCCCCAGACGATGGGCAGGCTGGTCATCAGTTGAATTTTGAGCTTCTCGGTATTTTCATCAGCGGCCTGGGCGCTATCCAGTTGTCGAAACAGCAAAACGCCGGCCAGCATGACGGCCGCGATCGTCGCTAGTCTTAGACCGAGCTTCAGCGTTCCTGATCCATCGGTGTATCCAGATTGGGGTCGGGCTTCAGATCCGGAACAACTTGACCCACCGGTGACGAGTTTTTGGGCACGGCCTTTTCATCGACTTCCTCTGGCGCCGGCGCAGGCGTGATGCCTAGTTCGGCGAGCGGTTCAGCAAGCGGTTCGACAGGTTCGGCCTCCACGGTTCGCGCGCTCCCTTCCCCAGTCTCTTGAATTTCCTCGATTGCAGATCTCTCATCGCTTGCGCGTTGCAGAACGAAATTGGCCACGCTCACCAGTAAAAGGACGACGACCAAGCCGACGACGCCAACCTGTATGCGCTGCATAGTATCGTTGCGATCATCCATCGGTCAGTCCTTTTGCTCCTTTTGGTTTAACCAGGGGAAAACCGGTAAGCCCTTTTCCATCAGCCACTCGGCATTGTAAAGTGAGGAAAGATAGCGAAAACCGGTATCACATAATATTGTTGCGATCCGGCTGCCTTTTCCTAGCTGCTTGCCAAGCGCGATAGCACCGGCCACATTAATACCCGATGATAGTCCAAGGCACAGCCCTTCTTCCGCCAGCAACCGCTCAACCCAGCGCAATCCTTCTTCGTCCGAAATCCGGAATTGAGTATCAATTGGCGCATCTTCAAGATTGCCGGTGATCCGGCCCTGCCCAATCCCTTCGGCAACACTATTGCCTTCGGATTTCAATTCTCCATTGGCGTAATATTCATAAAGCGCCGCGCCGTGCGGATCGGATAGAGCGATGGTCACTTGCTCATTCTTTGCCTTAAGGCCCATGCCTACCCCGGCAATCGTTCCCCCGGTCCCGGCGGCACAAGTAAATCCATCAATCTTGCCGTCCATCTGACTCCAGATTTCCTCTGCAGTCGTCTCGATATGCGCACGGCGGTTCGCGACATTGTCAAACTGATTGGCCCAAACCGCACCCTCTGTTTCCTCTGCCATCCGCCGCGACTGATGGACGAAATGACAGGGGCTGGAATAAGGCGCAGCAGGAACCGTGATCAACTCAGAACCCAGCGCCCGCAAAGTGTCCATTTTTTCGCGTGACTGGGTTTCGGGCATGACGATCGTCGACTTATACCCCTTTGCATTGGCAACAAGCGCAATGCCGATGCCGGTATTACCCGCCGTTCCCTCGACAATCCGGCCGCCGGGTTTTAGCAAGCCGCGTTCTTCGGCGTCCTGCACGATATAGAGCGCCGCACGGTCTTTTACCGAGGCGCCGGGATTGGCAAATTCGCATTTGCCATAAATGTCGCAACCCGCCTCTTCGCTGGCGCTTTCGAGACGGACGAGCGGGGTATTACCGATCAGGCCGAGTGTGTTCGATATGCTGTTCATATCCCGATACATAGGCCCGGTGCATTGCGGGGACAAGCGGGAAGCATTTGTCCGCCTGCAAGAAGAACTTTTGCCACCTTCCAATCACCAATTTCGCAAAATGCTATGGTCAAGACCTGTTAAACAGGTCCTGACCCTAGTTTCCCTGAGCATCATGACATGATAACAACGTTCCAAACTATAGGAGATCGCTAGCTGTGCCAGAGAAAAAATACGAGTGCTTTGAAGTCCAGATTGCCGACAATATTGCGCATATCAAAATGAACCGCCCGGACAAGCTGAACAGTATGAACAAGGCGTTTTGGAATGACCTGCCCGGCATTGTCGAAGATATCGATACCAATGCAAAGGC
>CALKXX010000018.1 GCA_938003725.1 uncultured Sphingomonadaceae bacterium
GGTAAGACTATATTGTCAATTGGCAGATGGCATATTCGCCTGTTACAAGCGGAACGAGATCAGCCGAGGTCAAATCATGAAACGCGCAATTGTAGAATCCAGACCTTATTTGCTGATGAGCCTGTTGTTCGGGATCAGTTACTTCTTTGTCATGGACAGCAATATCCCAGGGCTTTTTCTGATAATTTGGAAAGGGTTAGGGGTTGGCTTTCTAGCAATATACGCTTTGCGCCGGGTTCATGGCTTCGATGGGAAATTGATCGCAGCAGTCATGGCCTTTGGCGCATTGGGAGATATGCTGATCGAGATTGATCTCATTATGGGGGCAGGGGCCTTTATTGTTGGGCATTGCATTGCGATCACGCTTTACCTTCGCCATCGCCGGGAAAAGCTGATGTTCAGTCAGAAGTTACTTGCGCTACTTCTGATCCCCGTCACAATATTGATATCATGGTCACTTCCGTTTGATCGTTCAGAAGCTTTAGGACTGGCGGCGTACAGCGCGTTTCTGGCCATTATGGCCGCATTGGCGTGGACCAGCAGCTTCTCTCGCTACCGTGTAGGAATAGGCGCTATCCTGTTCATTGTCTCCGATTTACTGATCTTCTCACGCATGGGTTTCCTACAGAATTCCACCATTCCTGACTGGACAGTCTGGCCGATATATTATGCTGGTCAATTCATGATCGCCACGGGCGTTGTCCGCAAGTTGCGCGAAGAACAACATATCCCCAACCCCTAGCTGGGCCGGAAAGCTGCGATCGTGGTCCGGTGTAGCAGGCGGTCATGCCCCTCATAGCCACCGGTTGCACAGTGCAGAACAGAGCGATTGTCCCACATAATCAACATATCGGGTTGCCATCGGTGACGATATTGGAACTCTTCGCGGGCCTGCCACGCGTATAGTTCTTGCAGCAAGGGCAGGGCTTTGGTCTGTTCCATGCCGTCAAAGCCGATAATATAACCCATGCAGCTAAACAAACCGAGCTGTCTGGTTTCCGGATGTTCGCGGATCAGGGGATGTACTTGCGTTTTTCGAGCAGATTCGTCCGGGCGGATTGCCATGCTCCGGCCTTCATCATTATCGCCATAGGCTCCATCGGGTGCATAAGCCATTTGTGCGCTGTGGATCGCTGTGAGGCCTTCAAATTTCGCACGCATTTCTGAAGTCATGGCGTCAAGCGCGGCATGCTGGTTCGAAAATAGCGTGTCTCCGCCGGTTGGTGGGACTGTGATGCTCCTTAGGCAAGTCCCTGCGGGAGGGTTTTTCTGAAAACTCCAGTCGCTGTGCCAATTTTCCGCAAATAGCGGCGATGTTTCATCGGCATCACGCCGGATAGCAGCAATATTGGTGCGGCCCTCGATAGGGTCAAAAAATGGATCGACGCCAAAGTCCCCGAAATATTGGGTGAACCGCTCTAAATCATCGTCAGACATGGGTTGATCCGGAAAAGATAGAACATGATGCTGGAGCCACGCAGCGCGAATGTCAGCGATTTCATCGCCATTCAGAGGCTTGGAAAGATCAACACCCCTAATGGCCGCGCCACAAGCTTGCCCGGATGGTTCGATATTTAGCATTTTTGCCCCTCATTTCGTTTGTCCCGCGCCTGTCGAAGAACATCTGTACACAGGTCGCAAAACTTGCGTCAACGGCAACTAGTCATC
This sequence comes from uncultured Sphingomonadaceae bacterium, assembly GCA_938003725.1. GTDB lineage: Bacteria > Pseudomonadota > Alphaproteobacteria > Sphingomonadales > Sphingomonadaceae > Parasphingorhabdus. The sequence goes on from CALKXX010000018.1 coordinate 1,669, forward strand.
CGTGTCTGCTGCGGGAGTTTCAGGCGCGGCTTCACCTTCTGAAACGCCCTGATCGACCATTTCTTCTGCTACAGCTTCTTCGCCCTCGTTCTCCGGCTCTTCTTCCTCGTCGATTTTAGCAGCTCCAACGACCTGCTCCCCGTCGGACACGTCAAATAGTTTTACGCCCGAACTGTTTCGGCCAATCACACGCATATCTGCGACTTTCATGCGAATAAGCTTTGCTTGATCAGTGACCAGCATGACTTGCTCATCGTCTGTCGCCGGGAAACTTGCGACGACGGTGCCGTTCCTTTTGATATTGTCGATGTTAAGAATACCCTGACCGCCGCGACCGGACTGGCGATATTCAAAAGCGCTGGAGCGTTTACCATAGCCATTGGCGCAGACCGTCAGAATGAAGTCCTCATTTTCGCCAAACTCAGCCATGCGTTCAGCCGAAAGTTCCGGCGCGTTGTCATTTTCCTTCCACGGCGCAGCTTTCAGATATTGATCACGTTCCTCGGTTGAAGCCTCGAAACCGCGCAAGACTGACAAGGAAATTACCTCATCGTCATCTTTCAAAGTGATTCCGCGAACGCCCGTAGAACTTCGGCTCTGCATCACCCGCACCGCTTCGGAGGCAAAGCGGATAGCCTTGCCATTTTTGGTGGAAAGCTGGGCATCATCTGTTTCCGTCAGCAATTCAACACCGATCAGGCGATCATTGCTGTCATCTTCGAATTTCATCGCAATTTTACCATTTGACGGGATGTTGGTGAATGCATCCATGCTGTTCTTGCGAATATTGCCCTTCGCGGTCGCAAACATAACGTTCAAACTCGCCCACTCTTCCTCATCTTCCGGCAGGGGAAGAACGTTGGTAATGACTTCGCCTTCTCCCAATGGCAACAGATTGACCATCGGACGCCCCTTGGTTTGAGGCCCGCCTTCAGGAAGTTTCCATACTTTCAGACGGTAAACTTGTCCGATATTGGAGAAAAACAGCACCGGCGTATGCGTCGATGTGACAAATAATTCCGTCACAGCATCTTCATCTTTGGTCGCCATGCCCGCACGGCCTTTGCCGCCGCGGCGTTGTGCGCGGAAGGTATCGAGAGGCGTGCGTTTGATATAGCCGCTATGGGTGACGGTCACGACCATTTCGGAGCGCTCCATCAAATCTTCATCTTCCAAACCGTCCCAGGCAGCGGTAATCTCACTAACCCGTGGCGTCGCAAATTCGTCGCGAACTTCTTCCAATTCTTCGCGCATGACGGCGTATAGTTTTACGCGGTCAGCCAGTATCGCCAAATATTCTTCGATCGCTGTCGCCAACTCTTTCAGTTCGTCACCGATTTCTTCCCGGCCAAGGGCAGTCAGCTTCTGTAAGCGTAAATCGAGGATCGCCTTAACCTGTATTGCGGAAAGTTTATACGTTTCGCCTTCTACCTCGGTATCGGTAGCCTCTACTAGCCGGATATAGGGCGCTATTTCTGCAATCGGCCATTCCCGGGCAAACAATGATTCTCGTGCCTCAATCGGTGTCGCCGATCCGCGAATAATGCGAACGACTTCGTCCATATTCGTGACTGCAACCACCAAACCCAGCAAGATATGCGCGCGTTCACGGGCTTTGTTCAACTTGAACTTGGTACGCCGCGTAATGACTTCTTCGCGGAATTTGATAAAGGATTCGATGATATCGCGCAGGTTCAAAACCTCTGGCCGTCCGCCTCTGATCGCCAGCATATTCGCGGGAAAACTGGATTGGGCAGGGGTAAAACGCCAGATTTGGTTCAGCACCACATCGGTCGTGGCATCGCGCTTAAGATCAATAACCACGCGAACACCGGCACGGCTAGATTCATCACGAATGTCAGCGACGCCCTCAATACGCTTATCTTTGGCGGCTTCTGCAATTTTTTCGACCAAACCGGCCTTGCCAACCTGAAACGGAATCGACTTCAGAACGATAGAGCGTTTGTCGCCGCGACCTTCCTCAATCTCGTGGCGAGCCCGCATCATGATCGATCCGCGACCTTCTTTATAGGCCGCACGTGCCCCGGATTGCCCCAGGATCAATGGCGAAGTCGGGAAATCCGGTCCGGGAATGATTTCGATCAATTCATCGACTGTGATTCCAGGGTTTTCCATGAACGCGAGCGCCGCGTTGATAACTTCCCCCAGGTTATGGGGCGGAATATTGGTCGCCATACCGACTGCAATGCCGCCAGCACCGTTGACTAGCAAATTTGGGAAACGCGCAGGAAGAACGGTGGGTTCCTGTAAACTTCCATCATAATTGTCCTGAAAATCGACCGTATCTTTATCAAGGTCGTTGAGCAGGAAATTAGAGACCTTGTCCAACCGCGCTTCGGTATAGCGCATGGATGCCGGCATATCGGGGTCCATAGAGCCGAAATTGCCCTGTCCATCGATCAACGGCACCCGCATCGACCAATCCTGTGTCATACGTGCAAGCGCCATATAAATCGCGCTATCCCCATGTGGGTGATAGTTACCCATCACATCGCCGACAATTTTTGCAGATTTTCGATATGGGCGCCCCGCAACAAAACCGCCTTCTTTGGACGCAAATAAAATGCGACGATGCACAGGCTTCAAACCATCGCGCACGTCCGGCAATGCACGGCTAACAATGACCGACATTGCATAATCCATATAACTGGATTTCATCTCATCGACGATATCGATGGGTTCAATGTCTGACGGTTCAGGAGGCGTGGTTACTTCGTTCACAAATGGGCCCTTTTCATGGGTTTTTTACTGGTGATTCTTGTAGGCTATCGGGTCCCAAAAGACCAGCGTTAGAGAGCAATATTCGACATTAAAATGAGACACGGTTTAGGGCTGAATTTCCTGACCATCCCATGCAAATATCTTGCCGCTGTCAACGGGTCCCAAACTGTTCAAAACAGCGAGCATCTGATGAGCAGAATAGTCGGCGTCAAATAGCTTTCCCTCGGTCACATTGGACTGAAAAGGACTGCTGAGCTTGGTATCGACGGTGCCGGGATGCAGGGCAACGATTACCGATCGGTCATTCTTGCGCGACCATTCTATGGATAGATTGCGGATCATCATGTTGAGCGCTGCCTTCGATGCCCGGTACCCATACCAGCCGCCAAGGCGGTTGTCGGAGATGCTTCCAACTCTGGCCGATATAACAGCAAATTTAACTGTCTCGTTTTTCGCTGATAGTGGAAGAAAATATTTTGCAACCAGCGCGGGACCAACCGCATTGACCAGATAGTTTTGCAAAAGCCAATCTCTATCCAGATGTCGCAGGCTTTTTTCCGGCGCATGTTCACCGGTATGCAGCAATCCTGTTGCCACAAAGACCATGCTGGGAACAATATTTTTGGATTTCAGATAGTTTGCGGCGTCCTTGATGGTCGCTTCCGATGTGATATCGAGGGAAACCGGGCTATTGTCAGAACGTGAGAATCGAATGACACGATCATATTCATCCCCGTTCTCCAAAGATTCTGCAACAGCAGAGCCGATGCCTCCTGAGGACCCGATGACAATCGCCGTTTTGCGGTTCATGACCGCACAAAGCGCAGGCTGTCCTTTTCGTTGCTCGTGGCATCAAAGCGATAGCCGTCACTGTCGAAGCCTTTGAGCGATTCAACATCAGTCAGATGGTTCTCGCAAATATAGCGGGCCATCATACCGCGGGCGCGTTTCGCCTCGAAACTGACGAATTTTGGCCCATCAGGCGTATCCTTGCGAAAATCGACCTCGACGATGCGAGCATCCAATTTTTTGGTATATGGTTTGACGGCCGCCCAATATTCATTTGAGGCCAGATTGACGACGATCCGCTCGCCGCTGACATCCAAATCTTTCGCAAGTTCCGCTGCAATTTCGTCTTTCCAGAAATCCGTTAGCTTTTTATATCTAGGCGCCCACTTGGTCCCCATTTCCAGTCGATGGGGTCTGATCGAATCTAGCGGTCTTAGCAGACCATAAAGACCGGACAAGATACGAAGGTGACTCTGTGCAAAATCTAATGCCTCATCGCCAATACTAGCCGCCTCAAAACCAGTATAAACGTCCCCGTTAAATGCATAGATGGCAGGTCGTTCCTGTTGGTTGAAAAAATCATTATACCGTGACCGATTTAACTCAATCAGATTGTCGGAAACCGGCATGATCTGTTTCAGTTTTTTCTTGGTCAAATTCCCGATCCCATTGGCCAATCGTGCGGTATGGTCAGGAAACCGAATAGCCGTTGGCTCAACATTTGGTATATCACTATTGAAATCCAGTGATTTGGCGGGGGAAATAACAGCAATCACGTTCGTTTTACCTCACTATGTAATTTGAAACCGCCAGATGCTTCGACCTCTGACGTTTGTTCAACATTCATTCAGCGGATTTGCCCTATAAATGCACATGAAACTTGGTATTAAGACCAAGACATTCTATGGTGCAACCATAATCGGGCATATGGGGATATGTTGAAATAATTCCTGTTCAAAAAGTTTCTATCTGGAGGATATACATGCGTTTTCTATCTCATTTTTCAATGGCAATTGCTTTGGCAACAACCGGTGCACTAGTCGCAACCGCCTTGCCGCAGGATGCACAAGCACAAAAGAAAAAGAAAAAGAAAAACAAAGAGCAAGAAATTAACATCAGCAAGGAAATCCGCCCAAAAGTGGCCGCTATCCAGGCCGCGATGGCTAGCGAAAACCCTGCCGACGGGAAACCACTGGTCGAAGCATTATTGGCAGAGACACAGGTAGCTGATGATCAATTTATTGCAGGCCAGTTGGCCATTCAATTGGGCGGGAAACTGAAAGATACCGGTCTTCAGGAAAAAGGTATTATTGCCTCTTTGGACAGCGGAAAAACCGCGCCAGAGAGATTGCCGCAGTTTAATTTCTTCGCCGGTAACTTTGCCTATGGCGCGGAGCGTTGGGCCGATGCGGAACGACGTTTTCAAGCAGCATATGATCTGGGATACCGTGAAAAAAATATCGAGCCATTGCTCGCGGAAACCTTCTTCAAACGGAAGATGTATGGCGAGGGTTTGGCCAAATGGGACCAAATTCTAAACGCTGCGAATGCCACGCCTGGAAAAGCGCAAGAAAGCTGGTATCGCATGGCGCGTGATCGGGCTTTGGCGAGCGGTGATGCGAATCTTTATGCCTCATGGGCGGCGAGATGGGCTGGCGCTTATCCGTCCGGAGATTCCTGGGGTGATGCCATTGCTGCAAGCCGCCGGACATCTGGATCAGATAGCATTCAGAATTTGGAAGTTTTACGCTTTATGAAAGCCAGTAAATCGCTGAAAACCACCCGGGATTATAAAGAATTTGCCGAGGAAGCACAGCGGAAGAACCTGTTCGGCGAAGTCGTCTCTGTTTTGGAAGAGGGGCAACAGAAGGGCCTCATCACGTCAAGTAATCCCCTTGTCGCAGAAATTCTGACACCTGCGAAAAGAGAAGTCGCTGGTGATCGCGCATCTTTACCTAAGCAGCCATCTAACGTCCGGGGATCTGGTAGCAGCTCGGTTATGATGAACTTTGCAGATGTATGGCTGGGTTATAAGGATTATGCCAAAGCCGTTGCGTTTTATGAAGCCGGCCTCGCCAAACCGGGTGCAGATATCAACCGTGGTCATATCGGGATTGGAACTGCACATGCTTATGCGGGTAACTATGAGGCTGCAAAAACCGCTTTTGCAAAGGTTTCCGCTGGCAGTCGTGAGCCCTTAGCCGCAATGTGGCAGACGTGGATTGGACAGCAAACTGCATCTGCTGTCCCTGTTGTTGCCTCGCCGGTTGAACCAGCCAGCTGACGATTGGTCACGATAATTTTGAGAAAGGGCGCCTTGAGCGCCCTTTTTTCAGCCTTTAACCGACATCGATTGGGACACCGGGCAAGTTTTTCGCCGAACGGATGGTCAGTGAAGTCTTTACGCTTGCCACATTCGGTGCTGATGTCAGTTTGCTCGTCAGGAATTGCTGAAATTGCTGCAAATCCTTTGCAACGACCTTTAGGATGAAATCAATTTCTCCATTGAGCATATAGCATTCCCGAACTTCGGGGAGATTTTCAATATGATGCTCAAACGCTTGGAGATCTTCTTCTGCCTGACTTTTCAGGCTGACCATCGCAAAGACGGTGATTGTATAGCCCATTTTCGCTGGATCGACCGCAGCATGATAGGCCGTAATTACACCGCTATCCTCAAGGCCACGCATTCGCCGCAGGCACGGAGGAGCTGTAAGGCCGACACTTGTTGCCAGCTCAACGTTCGTGATACGCCCTTCATCTTGCAATTTTTCAAGGATCTGCAGGTCAATTTCGTCCAGATTTGGATCAGTCATAGTCAGTAATTTCCGTTCGCGAATCGCAATCGCACTATAATATAATTAGCGTGTCTAGCAATGGCCGGAGCACTTGTCCCACATTGTGACGTGAATTTATCCGACCTTCCGGTCATCACCAATTGCGGTTATCAAGTCCTTAACAGCCACTCTAAACCGGAATCTTGATTTGCGCTTTGATGATCGCCTAACAACCGTCCTGAAAGGACCGATGCCTGAAGGTTTGGCTGCAGCTCTTCAGTGGCGACAGGTCATTGATTTATTAGCACAAAAACCCGGGAAAC
>CALKXX010000019.1 GCA_938003725.1 uncultured Sphingomonadaceae bacterium
GAGAACTATATGCTCGCTATTGGTTTGCGCCAGTGTTTCTGCTTGCTTTGGCGGTTCGCACGCAAACCCGCATCCTGATTTTGCCGCGTCAAAACCGGCTCCGGCAAAAGCCTCGCAATCCAGTAACGGTGCTATATTTCAGGTTACCAACGGCTATGCGCCCTTGACCAGCGGTACCCGGGCTTCGATGGTCGGCGATGTTTTGACCATACAATTGGTTGAACGCACTGCTGCCTCAAAGAGCAATAGCAGCGCGACGAGCAAGAGCAGCAATTTTGGACTAACGCCGCCAACCACTGGCCCGCTGTCGCTGTTCAATCCCTCAGATGTAAATATTGGCGGGGACTCGTCGTTCTCTGGTTCAGGACAAGCCGCGCAGACGAACAGCCTATCAGGTGAAATCAGCGTCACGATTGCGGAAGTTTATCCTAACGGAACGATGAAAGTGAGAGGTGAGAAATTGTTGAACCTGAACCGCGGCGAAGAATTTATTCGGATGACCGGAATCGTGCGATCAGCAGATATTGGCACCGACAATCGTGTCCTATCATCGCGGGTCGCAGATGCAAAAATCACCTATGCGGGCTCGGGCGAAATCGCACAAGCGAGCAAGCAGGGTTGGCTCCAGAAATTCTTCTCAGCAATCTCGCCATTTTGAAAAGGTTGAAACCGTGATCAAAACTTCACTTCTAAAATATCTTTTGGGAATTTGCATATGTTTGACCGCACTGCAAACCGGACCTGCCCATGCGGACCGGATCAAGGACATTGGCAGTTTCCAAGGATTGCGGGCGAACCAACTCACCGGATATGGTGTCGTCGTCGGTCTGGCTGGCACTGGTGATGATAGTCTGGAATATTCTACCGCCGGGGTAAAGGGTGCGGTCTCCAGATTTGGCCTGACGTTACCGCCGGGCGTAAATCCATCTTTGAAAAATGCCGCAGCAGTTATGGTCACAGCCGAACTGCCGCCTTTTGCAAAACCCGGGCAGCGTCTGGACATTACCGTATCGGCGCTCGGCAAAGCAAAGTCGTTGAGAGGTGGCACATTGGTTATGATGCCTTTGCGCGGTGCCGACGGACAAATTTATGCGATGGCACAGGGAAATCTGGCCGTCGGCGGGCTTGGCATAGATGCGGCCGATGGATCCCGCACGTTAGTCAATATCCCTAGTGCCGGTCGCATCCCGGGAGGCGCAACGGTCGAGCGATCGGTTGGGACCGGGTTTGCAAGAACTCCATATTTGACGTTTAACCTGGCGGAACCGGATCTTACAACTGCCCTCAGGGTCGCAGATGCTATAAACCGGAAAATGGGTTTGGAGATGGCAGAGGCCATTGATGCTGTATCCGTGCAGATTGAAACGGAACCCGGTGCGTCCAAACGGATCATGCAAATGGGGCTAATCGAGAATATCGAAGTCACACCTGCTAAGGCCCCTGCCCGCGTCATCGTCAATGCGCGCACGGGGACAGTTGTGATCAACGATATGGTGCGCATCACGCCAGCAGCAGTCAGCCACGGAAAGCTAACCGTCAAAATTGAGGAAAGCCCGCGGGTCGTTCAACCTAATGCCTTTGGCCGCGGTCAGACAGCGGTTGAACCGGCCAGTGCGATCTCCGTAGAGGAAGAAGGTTCGCCAATGTTCGCGTTCGATCGCGGCGCATCTCTGGCCGACATTGTCGAGACGATTAACGCAATTGGCGCGACACCGGGCGACTTAGTCGCAATATTAGAGGCCCTGAAACAGGCCGGAGCGATGAAAGCGGAGTTGCAGATCCAATGATGCCAATATCCCCTTCAACCGCTGCCATATCAGCTCCGGAAGTGCCTCAAGAGCAACAGCAATTGAAACAAGCGGCACAAGCTTTTGAAGCTATCTTTCTACGCGATATGATCGCTGCGATGCGCAAGGCCGGTTTGAACGACGATCTGCTCGGAAATAGTGGCGGTTCGCAATTTCGTGATATGATGGATGATCGTGTTGCCGATGACATGGCACAAACCAACGGCCTTGGAATAGCTGAATTGCTGGTCGCACAGTGGAAAGATAAGCTGTGAGCGACTTGCTATCCATCGGGGCTTCGGGCGCCCGGGCCTATCAACGTGCCCTCTCCACGGTCTCCGTTAACATCAGCAATGCGGAGAACCCAAACTATGTTCGCCGCGATCTTCGCTTGGCAGAGATGGCGATCACAAATGGCGTAGACCCTTATCACAACTACCAGATCACTTTCGGCGGCGTGCAAACAAATGGATTGGCGCGCGCGACCGATCCATTTCTGGAAGCCGGCGTTCGGCTAACCGGCGCCTCACTCTATGGCGCCGAAACGCGCACACGCTGGGCCACCGCGTCAGAAAATGCGCTGAGTACCGGAGAAAATGACGTAGGTGCAAAGCTGAACCAGTTTTTTGCACGCGGCGCAGAACTAGCCGCTGCTCCGTTTGACAACATTTTGAGAAGTCAGTTTATCGCGGATATTGACGGTGCGGTGCAGTCTATCAATCAAAGCGCGCGCAACCTCCGCAATATATCTGACCAGATTATTGGTTCTGCTCAGCAAGAAGTTGCCGTGTTCAACGATGCGTTGACGAACCTTGCAGAAACGAACCTATCTTTGCGCACTGCCGCAGATGGTTCGCCGAAACAGGCAGCGCTTCTCGACCAACGGGACACCGCCCTGGCCGTTTTGAGCGAACGGATGGATGTGACGATCAGTTTTGCCGAAAAAGGCATCGCGAACATCAGCTATGATGGCCAATCCCTTGTCGATATCGGTGACGCCTTTTCGCTTGGCGTAAACGCGGATGCCGACGGGACCATAGCTCTGACAATTGGCACCTCCACCCTTGCCAATCCGTCACACGGCTCGCTATCCGCCCTGATCGCTAGCGCTGCAACAAATACGCAGCGACGCGGCGAGCTTGATGGCCTCGCCAATGGTCTGGTCAATGATATAAATGATTGGCAGGCAGCAGGACAAACTGATGCTGGTGTTGCGGGACCTCCATTGCTTGCGCTAAACGGCGGCGCAGCTTCGCTCGCGCTACTCTCCCAAGCGGCCGCCGATCTAGCCCTCGCCTCACCTACCGGCGCCGCGAACGGAAACATACTCTCATTGGCCGGTTTCAGGGGGTCATCAGGCGCGGAACACGCGTGGACGAATATCGTCGGCGCGCAAGCAATCGTGACTGCATCCGCACAAAGTGAAACCGCCGCCGCTGCCGCCCAACATGATGCGGCGCGAACGGCCCGTGACAGTCTTTCATCCGTAGACCTGGATCGCGAAGCCGCAGACCTGATCCGTTTTCAGCAAGCCTATGACGCTTCTGCCCGCGTCATTCAGGTCGCGCGCGAGACGATGCAATCGATATTCGCGATATTCTAGAGAGGTAAACCAATGCAATCCATCAATCGCATCCGGCCCGCCAATGATATTCGGTTACAATCTGAACTCTCCCAATTGATTGCTGATCGGCAACAACAAATTGCAACGGGAAAGAAACTTGATGACCCCTCGGACAATCAGGTTGCATGGTCGCAAATATCCGACATCGCAAAGGCACAGGCCGATATAGGTGGTTGGCTTCGAAATATCGACCGGGCGCAATCGGTATCAAATCAGGCCGAAGATGCGGTCACACAGATTAGCGTACAATTGTCCCGGGCGAACGAACTGTTGGTCCAGGCGAGCAGCGGTACGGCATCTTTAGAGAGCCGTGAGATTATTGCATTGGAAATGGAAAATATCGGCGCGACGCTGTCCGATATTTTGTCAAAAGACGATAGCTATGGCCGGCCTTTATTTGCCGACACAACGCCAATTTCCATACCGATCGACAATGACATAGCCGTGGCGGCGACACCGCCAAAGTCGGCCTTCGCAGATATGACGACTGTAATCGCAGATACGGCGGCGATCATACGTACCGGAGATGAAACCCAGCGCGCGGCCATGCTGACAAGTTTGCGTGAGCAAATGGATAATGTCGCAATCACACTAGGGCAACAAGGCGTCACCGCGAAAAGACTGGAACAGGTTCAATCTGAGTTGCAAAATCGGCAAATAGATTTTTCAGAGCATCGTTCGGCTCTGGAGGATACCGACCTAACCCAAGCCATATCGGATGTACAAAAATTGCTGGTCAATCTCGAAGCCGCACAAGCGACTTTTGCACGGATTGAACAATCCACTTTGTTTGATGTCATCCGCTAAAAATATCTTTGGTTAATCCGTTCTAATATTGGGGATTGCGCATCGGAAGGTGGGTTTCCCCCGATTGTTGAAACAACGGGAATTCATCATGTTCGCAGGCATCGGCATCGTCGTCTTACTCGTCATGGTCTTTGGCGTTTTTACTGTTTCCGGCGGCGATATGGGTGCCGTAATTGCGGCATTGCCGGTTGAGATGGGTATTATCGGCGGAGCAGCGGTCGGCGCGCTGATCATTGGGAATAATGGGGCCAGCTTGAAAGCCCTTATGGGCGGCTTTGCAAAGGTCTTCAAAGGCCCAAAATATGCGAAGGCGGACTTTCTCGACTGTATTTTTCTGGTTTCAAAACTGATGAAAATGCTGCGTGTTGATGGCCCGGTAGCTTTAGAGCCTCATATCGAGGACCCAAAAGCATCCGCGATATTCTCTGAATATCCAAAACTGCTACAAGACGACACGTTGATCCATTTAATCTGCGATACCCTGCGACTAGTAGTGGTTTCGTCCGGCACGCTGGACACCCATGCTGTCGAAGAGGTCATGGACAATTCCTTGAAAACGCATCATCACGAAGCGATCGCGCCCGCTGATAACCTGCAAAATCTGGCAGATGCCCTGCCCGCTCTGGGGATCGTCGCCGCGGTATTGGGTGTGGTCAAGACCATGGGTGCAATCGACCAGCCTCCGGCGGTGTTGGGCGGAATGATCGGATCTGCATTGGTGGGCACGTTTCTTGGTGTTTTGCTGGCCTATGGCTTTGTTGGCCCTATGGCCGGACGCGCAAAACAGGTGATTGAGAGCGACGGCGCCATCTATCATATCGTGAAACAGATTATCATCGCCTCGCTACACGGGCACCCGCAACCGTTGGTTATCGAGGCGGCACGTTCGGGCTTGGCACATGCAAACCAACCCGCATTTGCGGACGTGTTTGACGGTATGCGCGGGAAATAGAAATGGCGCGCGCAAAAAAAGAACCGGAGCCAAGGCCGATCATCGTCAAAAAAATCATCGCGGAGGCGCATGGCGGCCATCATGGCGGTGCTTGGAAAGTGGCTTATGCCGATTTTGTCACCGCAATGATGGCATTTTTCCTGCTCATGTGGTTGCTGGGATCAACCGATGAAAAGAAGCGCAAAGCGCTGGCAGATTATTTCACCCCTACGCTCGTCGAAATGAAACAGAATAGCGCCGGTGCTGACGGACTATTTGGCGGCGATTCGATTGTTTCAAAAGACAATTATCCCAACCGTGCATCGCAAACCGGCACCCGCTCCATCACGATTCCAAAGGATAGTACCGGCGGAAGCGATGTAGGCGCGGGACCAAATAAAGAGCGGGATCGCGAGAATTTTGAAGCGATCAAACAGCGCATAGAAAAACGGCTCGCAACCGATAAAACCCTAAATCGGTTAAGCAAGAATATCAGGTTTACTGAAACACGCGAAGGCCTTCGCATCGAACTCATCGATGAAGCGGATTTCGCGATGTTTGCGCTGGCGACCGATAATCTGTTTCCCGAAGCGCAGCGATTGATTGCAGAAGTCGCGAAAGCCATCCAACCAACCACAAACCCCTTAATGGTCCGCGGACATACCGATGCCCTGCCTTTTTCATCGGGACGGACGATGAACAATTGGATGCTGTCGACTGCCCGCGCCGAGGCGACCAGAAAAACACTGCAACGAAATGGCGTATCACCACGATCATTTTTCAAGATCGAGGGTGTTTCGGACCGTGAACCTTACACGCCCGATGACATATATGATCCGCGAAATCGCAGGATTTCAATCACTCTCGGCTGGAGCAAGCCCAGCAACTAAAGGCAGAAGCTATTGCATTGTCAGAGAGAGTGTTGCCCTTAGACCTCCCTCTTCTCTATTCTCTAAAACGATATCTCCGCCTTGGTCTCTCGCAATCGCGCGGGCGAGCGTGAGGCCAAGGCCCGAACCACCGGTGGCCCGGTTTCGCGATTTTTCCGCTCTGGCAAACGGTTCAAACATCGATGATATCTGATCTTCCGGAATACCGGGACCATCGTCGTCAACATGAATTTTCAGCAAATTATTGCTACTATCCAGAGATATTTCAGCACTGTTTCCGTATTTCACCGCATTGCCGACCAAGTTGCGAAGTGCGCGCCGTATTAGCGTTGCTCTTATATTCGCGGTCAACCTGTTTTGCCTGCTGAAGGATACCTGATCACCCATATCAGAGAATTCATCGGCAACCGTCTCGATCAATGCGCTAACATCCGTCGCTTCTGATTTCTCGCCGGATCGTCCAAGCCGTGCCAAGGATAAGATATCATCAAGCGTTCGGTCCATATCTTCGATACCGGCAATCATCCGTTCGCGTTCCCCATCATCGTCCACGCTCTCAATACGGACGCGCAAAGCCGACAACGGGGTACGCAGATCATGGCCAATTGCACCCAACATGACATCTTTTTCATCCATCATTGACCCAACGCGGCCCTGCATATCGTTAAATGCGGCAATCAATTGACGCGTGTCCGGGGGTCCGCTTTCTGGAACCATTATGCCATCGCCCGGTTTGAAATTACGCGCGCCCTCGGTCAGGTTTCGAAGCGGTTTTTCGATATATCGGCCCAACAGAATAAGCGGGATTAGCAGGATGAGATATAGCACCAATGTCTGAAAGACCAGGGTGCCCACGATACGAGGGCGACGATCACGCACAACCGATGCAATGCTAATCCAATTACCATTCGAAGCCTGAACTGAAAGGAGGATATATCCATCAATTTGGCGGTTCTTTTGCCTACCCATCGTCTTGTCAGAGGGTCGTCCCCGGCGCAGGCCGACAACGCTATTTTGTAGTATCGGCGGCAATATTTCGACTTTGGCAGCGGTTACGGAACGCAGATTGAAACCCATATTGTCGAACGCGATAGCCGCTCGCTCTTCCAGTTCCGATAGTCGCTCCACATTGTCGCCAATAACTGTGTTTCGTGATATGATAGGACGACTTCCTCGCCACCTAAAGCCGCGGCGCGGATCTGCACCAATGACTTCCCTACGGCCTATGAAATTGCCAACCCTTGCGACTGCGCCAGCAGATGCTTCAATCATATTTTGATTTTGCGTCCCTCTATATAACAGCAGCATGTTCACGGCCTGGGCGATCAGCAACATGAATGCGACCATCAAGAGCAACTGGCCAACAAGGCTATTCGGTAGGAGTTTTTTCACAGCGTTTGCACGTCACCAGCCAGCACATAGCCGCCGCCCCAGACGGTTTTTATGATCTCCGGGCTTTTGGGGTCCGCTTCTATTTTCCGCCGCAGACGGCTGATCTGATTGTCAACCGCACGGTCGAATGCATGTGCTTCACGGCCTTGGGTGATATCCAAAAGCTGATCACGGTTAAGAACTTGCCCGGCGCGCGATAACAGCGCCAACAGCATCTGATATTCGCCACTCGACAGTGGTACAGCAACACCGTCGCTGTCATTCAACGATCGTTGGTCGGTTTTTAACGTCCACCCCTGAAACTGATAGATTGAGCCGGAGGAATTGGTGCTCGAGCCAACCGATCCGTTTGCCCGGCGCAAAATCACCTTGATACGGGCGACCAGTTCTCTTGGGCTAAACGGCTTTGTGACATAGTCGTCTGCGCCTAATTCTAACCCAACTATTCGCTCGGTTTCCTCAGTTTTCGCGCTGATGAAAATAACCGGGATATCCATCCGTTCCCGGACATATCGACAAAAGCTGAGGCCATCCTCGCCCGGCATCATAATATCCAACAAAATAATATCGAAATCATAAGCGTTCAACAGGGAACGTGCAGCGCTCGCATTGCTGGCTTGTTGAATTCGAAAACCCTGCTTCTCTAGATATTCCGCCAATGGTTCGCGCAACGATGCTTCGTCGTCAACCAGCAGAATATGGGTTTTATCGGACATCGACCTTACTTAGCACGAACAAATAAAAAAGGAACGGACCGCTAGCCGGAAAAGAAGGGGGAGAGTCTGGCTAACGATCCGTTCGCAAAAGAGAGGTTCAGGGATTAACCGCCTCTTTTATTCTTTCCTGCACGGCGTTCCGCACGCTGAGCCCGGCGCTCTTCCTTGGTGACTTTTCCGTCACCATTTGCGTCGGCTTTGTCAAAGCGTGCCATTGCGACCGCCAAAAATTCATCCTTGCTGACCATCTGATCACCATTTACGTCTGCGCGCTTCATCATACCCATAGCACGGTGGCCACCTTTACCGCCGCGCATCCCGTGATGCTTACCGCCTCGCTTGCCGCGCATTTTTTGCATTTCATCGGCGCTTAATTTGCCATCGCCATTTACATCGGCACGGGCAAAGCGCGTGGCCTTACGTTCAGCGCGAAAGGCATCCATTTCCGACTGCGATACACCGCCGTCGCCATTTGCGTCCATCTTGGCAAAGCGGGCCGCTTTGCGCGCTTCGCGATCGGCTTTGGAAAGTTGGCCATCATTGTTGATGTCCATCTTGGCAAAACGCTTTTCCACCGATGCTGTCAGTTCAGCGCGGCTAACCGCGCCATCACCATCTGTATCTGCTTTCATACCTTTGCCGCCGGGAGCAGCGATTGCGATACCGCCAGCCATTAACAGAGCGCTCGCACTCGCTATCAAAATTGTCTTTTTCATATCTCAATCCTCAATGTTCTTCGTCGGGGGAGCGAAACCATCGGTTCGCCATGAACATTCTTCTAGGGGAGACATGTCCCGCAAATTTGTCAGAACAGCGGAAAATTGTCGCAAATTGTATCAATTCGGACATTTAGTTCATCTGTTAGAAAGATTGGGAGTTGATTCTGGAGCGGTGAAGGGAATCGAATTGGTGCTGTAAGCAACTGTATAACAATTACTTAATGTAAGTTATGAAAAGTGATCCATCAAAGATACCATCAGGAACAAAAGGTAAACGGGTTCGATTCCCAAATTTTCTTTAAAAAATAGCATCGGTATTCGAATCACTTTTCTATCAGAAATGCTGCGGGTGCGAACAGCGGAATCTTATTGCGAGAGCGTGCTATCCGCACGCTCGTAGAATGGCTAAATTCCGCCAATCTGAAAATCCTTATTGCGAGAGAGTGCGGATAGCACGCTCGAAACGTCGCAGAAAACCGTTATTCACCCGTGCGTAGGGTGTGTATCTATTTTTCTGCCCAATGTATTGCATTGCGGCATCAGTTCGATCCGGCAAATTTGGTCCAAAAGAATCGCAGATATTCTCGGTCATTCTAGGTCTGGAGTATAAGCTAGGAATAGTTGAATTGATTTCTTAATGACCGCTTCGCGCCCCAATGTCGGACGTTTCGATGGTGTCTACTTCACTCCGAAAGCAGACATAACTACCGCCCCCTAATCAATATAGCTCAATTCACCCAATGACGAAGCGCGCAGAGTTGCCGTCACGCGACTATCTACTCCTAACTTCTTGAATGCTCGTTCGAGGTAGGTAATCACGGTGCTTTCCGTGATGCCTAGAATATCTGCGATAACACCGTTGCTTTTACCCTTCGCAACCCAAGACAAAATTTCTTT
>CALKXX010000020.1 GCA_938003725.1 uncultured Sphingomonadaceae bacterium
AAAGACGGTAAAGAGCGTGTCCTGATCGATCCAGCCGGATGGTCGGATGACGGCGCGACGGCACTTGCAGAATGGAAACCTTCACCCGACGGTCGATTATTGGTCTATGCGGTGCAGGATGGTGGTTCCGATTGGCGCACATTGAAAGTGATCGAGGTCGCCACCGGAAACATCATGCCGGATAAGGTCGAATGGGCTAAGTTTACGGACTTAGACTGGATGCCGGGTAACTACGGTTTCATCTATTCCCGTTTTCCTGAACCCAAAGAGGGTGAGGCATTTCAATCGCTGAATGAAAACCATGCAATCTACATTCATCCGATTGGCGAAAGCCAGGATAGCGATCAGCTTATCTATGACACCCCTGATCGACCAGAACTTAACCACACAGCGGAACTGACGTCGGACAAGCAGTGGATGGTTATCACGTCTTCATCGGGCACCGACGAGCGCTATGACATCACGCTGATCAAAGTCGATGCGGATGAAAAGCAGGTCACAAAGCTGATCGAAGGGTTTGAACATGATTGGCGGCTGATCGACGGGATCGGAAATATCTTATTTTTCGCGACCAATATGAACGCGCCGCGTCTGCGGATCGTGAAGGCGGACGTGAGCGTGGCAAACCCGACATGGGAAGAGATAGTTCCGGAGCATAGTGCGACAATTGATGCCGCAATACTCGTCGGAGAGACCATTGCAGTCGATTATATTGATGATGCAAAAAGCCGGTTAGAGCTATTCGCACTGGATGGTGCGCCGAAGGGACTGGTCGATTTGCCCGGATTGGGCCAGGTCAGTGGGCTTTCCGGTTCAGCAAAATCCGGCGCTGCGCATTTTGCGTTCGATAGCTTCAATCGGCCCGATACCATCTACAGCTTCAGCGGTGCCGGTGCGCCGCAGATATGGGCAAAACCCGATTTGCCCTTTGATCCCGATCGGGTCGCCGTGACGCAGCGCTTCTATAAGAGCAAGGACGGTACAAAAGTTCCAATGTTTCTGGTCCATAAGAAAGACCTCGACGTTGGCGAGGGAGTGCCCACATTGCTCTATGGATATGGCGGCTTTAACATTTCGGTATTGCCGCAATATAAACCGGCCTGGATGGCGTGGATCGAAGCAGGCGGCGTTTTTGCTTCTGCCAACCTGCGCGGCGGGGGGGAATATGGTAAGGAATGGCACGATGGTGGCCGGCTGCAGAATAAGCAGAATGTTTTTGACGATTTCATCGCCGCGGGTGAATATCTGATCGCAGAGGGTATCACGCCGAAAGACGGCCTTGCCATCGAAGGGCGATCCAATGGCGGATTGCTCGTTGGCGCAGTGATGAACCAGCGGCCTGATCTGTTCAGCGCCGGTCATGCCGCGGTTGGCGTGATGGATATGTTGCGGTTCGACCGTTTTACCGCCGGCCGTTATTGGGTGGATGACTATGGCTATCCGAACAAGGAAGCGGATTTCAGAACTCTGCGTAGCTATTCACCCTATCATAATATCAAAGATGGCACGGATTATCCGGCATTGATCGTTTCCACAGCCGATACGGATGACCGGGTCGTACCGGGACATAGTTTCAAATATACCGCCCGGTTACAGGCGTTGAACACCGGTTCGGCGCCGCACCTGATCCGTATAGAATCCCGCGCCGGACATGGCAGCGGTAAACCAACGGATAAGACGATCGCGGAATATTCCGACCTCTACGCGTTTCTCGCCCGTGCCATTGGCCTCGATCTGGATAAATAATGTTCGGCGTGTCGCGATATCTAGCTATTTTGGCGGTATTTTTAACTGTTGCCGGAACCAGCACCACTGCGACGGCAAAATCAGTAGCGATCAAAAACATACGGACGGACAAGGTCAAAATCTGCGCCTATCGTAGCGATGACGGCAGCTTGGTGCGGTCCCGTAAATGCTGGATGTTGAAAGGCGGCCAAGCAGTAAAATGGAAGCGCGGCGAAGACCGGTACCGTTTCGATGTGCGTGTATTTGGGCCTGGTGTGTTTGAATTGCCTCTTTGCATGAAGCGCAATATCGCCGAAACATTCTACATCCGGGTTACTCCGCCTGAGACCGGCAATTGCGTCACAGCATTCAGCAGAACCACTGTCCCTGTTCAGAAATGGGGATATGGTGCGGCCGTACTGGTCAACCGGCATGGTGACAATTTCTGGTACCCAGCTGAGGTGTTGAAACCCTCGGCAACGGGATACCGCCTGCGTTTTCGCGATGGCCGGGTTGCTGAGGCGCGAAGTCGTTACATTTCTGACGATATTTTAAGGGTCGGAAGTTCAATTGAAGCCAATTGGAAAAATCAGGGACGCTGGTATTCAGGTCGGATCACAAAGCGCGATCAGAGTTTTGTCACCATCGCTTATGATGACGGCGGCACTGAAAAAACGACCTTGGGCAGTGTGAGGTTGTTGATTGGAAATCCATAGAAGTATTCGAACTGCGCTTTTCGTTTGAATAAGGGACTATTCCGGCAAAGCGAAGGCAACAATGTCATCGCCCAATTTGGTTCCTGCGCGTGCATGGCCGCCAGCCGCGATGACCACATATTGCCTCCCTTTCCAAACATAACTCATCGGTGTCGCCTGTCCGCCGGCTGGCAAGCGACCCTTCCACAATTCCTTACCGGTCGCGGTTTCAAAGGCGCGCAGATAGTCGTCCATTGTGGCACCGATAAACGTCAACCCGCCTGCGGTGATCATGGGACCGCCCAATGAAGGAGTGCCGAACTTGAGTGCCAGGCCACCCGCCAAATCTTCCGTCGTTCCCAAAGTTTGTCTCCAGACGATCTTACCGCTGTCGAGATTAATGCCTGCGAGTACACCCCAAGGTGGAGCGGCGCAGGGTAAGCCAAGCGGAGACAAGGTAATCGCGCGGGTCATGCTGTAAGGCGCCCCTTCCATTGGCGCGAACTCATCATCATGGCTAATTTCGTTAACCTGTTCGCGATCTTCCGCTGCCTGATGTACGGTAATATGTGAAGCTGCATTGTTCATGTTGATGACCAACAAATTTCGCTGAGGATCAAATGCCGCGCTGCCCCAATTTGCTCCTCCGCCGGTAAACGGATAAGCCAGCGTTCCGTTTAGACTTGGCGGGGTGTATAGGCCTTCTGCTCGCAATGACTCCAATTTCGACTTGCAAGCTAGTTTGTCCCAGAGTGTGATGCCGAATGCGTTATTCGGATCAAGCTTGTTGGGCACTATTGGTGGGGTATTGACTGGAAACGGCTGGGTAGGGGAGAGCGGTTCGCCCTTGACGCCGCCTTGCGGAACCCGGCGTTCTTCTATTGGCAAAAACGGTTTGCCTGTCTCTCGGTCCAGTACGAATATCAGTCCGGTCTTGGTAACTTGTGCAACAACATCATGCGCTTTGCCGTCGCGCCACACTTGATAGAGACCCGGTTGAGCGGGCAGATCATAGTCCCAGACGTCGTGATGCACCGATTGAAAATGCCAAGTGACCATTCCGGTTTCACCATTAAGAGCAACGACGCTGTTGGCGTAGCGATTATCTCCGGGCCGATTGCCACCGTAATAATCAGGGCTCGCGCTGGATGTGGGCAGGAAAACTAGACCGCGTGCCTCATCGACAGCGATAGTTGTCCAGACATTGCTATGTCCTCCGCGAATATTTGGCGAGCCGCTGAGCGGATCAAATGTCCACTTCGTCTCGCCGGTGCGTGCATCAAAGGCGAAGACTGTTCCCTTGGGGGCGTCGGTGCGCAAATTGTCGCTGATCGATGTCCCTGTGACGACCGTGTCACCGACAATAGCAGGCGCGGAGGTAATCTGAAATTCGCCGGGCCAACGTAGTGAGATCGATGACTGGATATGTTTTGTGCCCTTTTCACCAAAATTCTCACATGGTTGCCCAGTTCTTGCATCCAGTGCAATTATTCGGGCATCCACCGTTCCCGTGAACAGACGCGCAGCGCATCTCGCATTCTCGCCTGCCTTCGTGTCTTTCCAATAAGATACACCGCGACAGGTATACTGATTGCCGGGCCGGGTATCTGTCGGCACTTTGGGATCATAGCGCCATTTTTCCTTGCCCGTTCCCGGATCGAGCGCGATCACTTCGTTGAACTGTGTGCAATAAACCAGAGAGCTCTCGATCAATATTGGCGTTGTTTGGAGTGCTGCTCTCGACAACGCATCTTCGCTGCGACCTTTTAATGTGCCACTTTTGTGGGTCCAGGCGATTTCGAGTTGCTGGACATTGTTCTTATTTATAGTGCTCGCCGCAACATAACGATTGCCGCCCTTGTCGCCGCCATATTCGGCCCAATTTGTACCGATATCTCCAGCATCGGAGCGAACCACGTCTGCCGTTCCTTCAATAGTGAGGTCATCGGCGAGACCTAGCACCGACCAAATCGCTGAACCGCCAAGAAAGGTGATAGCGAGGAACAGAAGAACAAGGATTGAGGCGATATGGGTTTTGGTCAATTTCATGTGTCCAAAAGCTAGCATAAGTAACGCAGATTCTAAAATATCACTATTTTCTGGAAGTAATATCTATTCATAAAAGTAGCTATTAACCTGAACAAGGCCTGTCGAGGGAGTTCAGTCTGCACTCAACCTGAATCTTCCAAAAGGGTCTCGCAGCTCGGGAAATGGTTCTTGAGCAGTTATAAAGGAAAGTGGACATGAAGACTCTTAAAACAGCATTAGTCGGAACCGCTGCCGCAACTGCGATGGCCGTTTCAGCAACCCCAGCAATGGCGAAAGGCCATAACGATCATGGGATTGGCGCCGGGGAAGTGATTGCCGGGGCCGTGGTATTGGGCGGCCTGGCTGCTATCCTGACCTCCGGCAAAAAAGACCGTTATAGCAATGACTATAACCGCGGATATCGCGGTGATCGGTATCACGGGCAACGGTACGGAAAGAACCAGCGGATCAGACCGCGTAAGGCCGTAAACAAATGTGTGCGTCAGGCAGAGCGCCGGGCGAGCCAATATGGCAGGGCCGATGTGACCGAAATTCGCGATGTCAAACGGACACGCCATGGTTACAAGATCAAGGGCCGGATTGCGGTACGTGACAATGATCGCGGTAACCGGGGTCGCTATTATCAGAGCCGCTATAGTCGCGGTCATAACAACTACGACAGCGGCAAGTTCACATGTTATGTTGAGGGTCGCCGCGTGACCGACATTCGGCTGAGAGGTCTTGGCAATTACCGCTAGGGTGTAA
>CALKXX010000021.1 GCA_938003725.1 uncultured Sphingomonadaceae bacterium
AATGTGGGTTCATCTTCGACGATTAAAACGCGCATTTCGCACCTCCAGGTGACGGATTATTCTTATCAATTCGGTATATCATCATTGCGCAATCCCACAATGCCAAAGAAAGAAATGGGACAAAGAGAAAATTGTTTTGGGGTTAAACGCTTAGCGGCGTTTGCGCAGTACGGCACCGGTCCGGCCATCGACATCAACAAATATTACCCGCCCCTGCCGAATGAACTTCAGTCGATATACCTGTGCCACCGGATCAAATTCCGGTCCCAGATATTGACTGCCGGACATTGTAGGAAGGATGCGGTTTTCAATCGAGCGGATTGATTTCACCTTACCCGCCATCATTTGTGCCCGCGCCTCCGCCTGCTCATCATTACGCTGCGCTTCCGCAGGTAATGCCGTCAGCATCAACGAGGCCGCGAAGGCCGAAATAAAGTTGGTTTTGTTTAACATCTAGATATCTCTATATTTTCGGCGTTTAACATCACGTGAATATATCGTTCAAATTAATTAAGCGATATTAACGTGTCATCTCATAGGTAATGTTCAATGTCACCGTCGTTCCGACTTGCCCCGGAGCAACGGGGACAGAGGTATCAGCCGCTTCACTCACCATAGCTCGCATCGCTGGGACCGGCCTCTGCGATACATGACGTAGTCCTTCGGCAATAGACAGCACGCGAACACCGGAATAGCCGGACGCCCGCGCATATCCCTCAGCTTGAGCGCGGGCGTTGGCCAGCGCTCGTTCTCTTGCCAGTTTCTTCACCTTGCTATCGTCATCAATGCTGAAATAAGGACCGTTCAGGTTCGTTGCCCCGCCCTCACTGACCAGTGCATCCAGGATTGTGCCAAGCTTGTCGATATCGCGAACGGTGGCGCGGACCTGGTTGGAAACTTGATATCCAACAAATTTATTCTGCCGCGTCGCCCGGTCATATTGATAGTCAGCACCCAGATTAATGCCCGTCGTCTGAATATCCTTTTCGGTGATCCCCAGCGATTTTAGCTTGTCTATCACGGTTTGCGTCTTCCGGCTGTTATCCCGCAGAGCTTGGATCGCAGTCGGCGCATTGCTCTGCACTCCCGTGCTGAAAGACGCGGTGTCCGGGCGGCTATCAACTTGTTCCGAAACGCTCAATTCAATTACCGGGTTCTCCGCAGTAATTTGCACATTTGCGGCCTGCACCAAATTCGCCGGTGCCATGACAAAGCCGGTGAACATCATCCAATGACAGATTTTCATTATTGCATTCCCCCATTCCAAATAGTTCCGGACACCGGCTAGCAGTTGTTTTCTGAACCTTGGCTAAATGCGGCGAGTTCAATATTCTTCAGCCGCCGGCGCATCAAGCATATTGCGGCTTGAGAGATTGGTCCGCCTAGCTTAACGGACAGTCATGTCTCAACCGCCTATCTTCGCATATGAAAATCTGTCCCTTCATCAAGGGGAAGGCTGGTTGTTCCAAGACCTGGATATTTACGTTGGTCCGCGTGACCGACTGGCGCTGATTGGCCGCAATGGTGCGGGCAAGACGACATTACTTCGCCTGATCGCTGATCAAATAGAGGCCGATAAAGGCCAACGCATGATCCAACCGGGTACGAACATCGTCATGCTGGAACAGGAACCGGACTTTACCCCTTTTGAAACGTTGCTCGACTTCGCAGTTTCCGACGATGGCCCAGCTGCCCATGCGGTTGAGGCGATAGCAGATCAATTGGGCACTGATCTGTCCATCCTAGCAGCAAAGGCCAGCGGCGGAGAGAAACGGCGAGCTGCGATATGCCGCGCCTTGGCCTCTGAACCGGATCTGCTGTTACTTGATGAGCCAACCAATCATTTGGATTTAGGCGCAATCGATTGGCTGGAGGATTGGCTAGGCAGATATAAAGGCGCGTTCATTACGATATCGCATGACCGAACATTTCTGACGCGCTTAACGAAACAGACCATCTGGCTCGATCGCCGCCAAATCCGGCGTCAGGAAGTGGGTTTCGGCGGATATGATGCCTGGATGGAAAAGATTTTCGCTGACGAAGCAAAAGAAGCTAGCCGGATCGATGCGAAGTTGAAGCTTGAAGCGCGGTGGTTGGAGCGCGGGGTTACTGCGCGTCGCAAACGCAATCAGGGGCGTCTGCAAAAGCTATATGAAATGCGCGCGCAACGCGCCGCGATGATTGGGCCAACCGGTACTGCCAATTTGCAAGCCCAGAGCGACGAAGTCCGGACCAAGTCGGTGATCAGAGCAGAGGAAATCTCGAAAAGCTTTGGTGATGGTGATGAAAAACGCGCTATCATCCGAAAATTCTCTCTACGCATCCAGCGCGGTGACCGGATTGGAATTGTCGGTGCCAATGGCGCCGGAAAAACGACGTTGCTCAAAATGTTAACCGGAGACTTGGAGCCGGACACGGGAGAAGTCACCCTCGCAAAAACGCTCAATGGTGTTATTATCGATCAACAGCGCAGTCTGCTTGAGAGCAATAAAACCGTCCGCGATGTGCTTGCTGATGGTAGCGATTGGGTAGATGTGCGCGGCATCAAAAAGCATGTGCAAGGCTATTTGAAGGAATTTCTGTTTGCGCCCAGCCTAATCGATGCCAAGGTCGGAACACTGTCGGGCGGTGAACAATCGCGATTGTTATTGGCCCGCGAATTCGCGCGCATGTCCAACCTGTTGGTGCTGGACGAACCAACCAACGACCTTGATCTGGAAACGCTCGATTTGTTGCAGGAAGTTATCTCGGATTATGATGGAACGGTCCTGTTGGTCAGCCATGATCGTGATTTTCTGGACCGCACCGTAACGATTACACTCGGCCTGGACGGCAGCGGGCAAGTGGACATTATCGCGGGCGGTTATGCCGAATGGGAAGCCAAACGAAAAAGCAGCGAAAATACTGCTCGCGACCCGAAAGCAAAAGCCACCAACAAACCCGCGACGCCAAAGACAGATGGTTCGCGGAAAAAACTAACCTACAAAGATCAACGCGACTACGATCTGTTGCCGGAACGGATCGAAGAGATCGAACGAAGGATGACAGAAATTGGAGAGGCGCTTTCCGATACTGACTTATATTCAAAGGATTTCGAGAAGTTCGAAAAGCTGACAAACGAAAATGCAAATCTCAACGATGAAAAAGAATGGTCAGAAATTCGCTGGCTGGAATTGGCGGAACAGGTTGAGGCGTTGGAAGCAGTCAAATCCTGACCTATCCCGGCAAACGGTAATAATCCGCTAGCCGGTCGAGTGCGATTTTCAGGACTAGCTTGCCAGATCGCGCCGGCCAACCGAGATTTTTTTCCGCTGCCGGGATACCCTCCCCACCACAGATTATGCGCCAGGCAATGTCGGACAGGTCAGAGCCCAAATGATTGATCGCGCTATCAAAACGCTGCTTCGCCGCAATCTGAGATTCGGTTGCAGACAGAGCATCCGGTGCACCCCGTCGCCCGCCGGACGGCGGAGTGATGTTCCAGCTCATAGTGACGCTGGGCGCAAGATTTGCGCGCTCCCAATCACCGCGTAGCTTCTCCCCTCCATCCAGTTGTCGGTCGGTCAAATGCCCGCGTGCGTGTAACCAGCTAAGTGGAGACTCAGTTAGATTGACGGTCACGCTGCGCGCCGGCCGTTTCTTTCCGCTCCTGTGGTTAGGATCGCGCCCATCTAACGATACTGGTTTTTCTGCCAATATCCTTGGGTCACTTGAATTCGCGAGATTGCGGTTCGGCATTGGTTTCTCCTGACAATATGGAATTTCCCCTTGCCATTTCGGCACTAATGTAGGAACGAAAAAACCAAATAGGTTGGAGAAATTCGTGATGATAAGCCGAATTAGAGAAGTGCGCAAAGCAAAGTCCCTTACCCTTGATGACGTCGCCAAACGCTGTGAACCGCCAACGACAGCGCAGACCGTTGGGCGGCTGGAAACCGGAATGCGGACATTATCACTGGGCTGGTTGAACCGGATCGCCGACGCGCTGGGCGTAGACAGCTCGGTATTGCTCGCGCTTCCCGATCAGGAGGAGTTGCCAATGGCTGCTATTCTTGATCATAAAGGCGCCCATGCCCTTGAAAAGGAACAATCGGTTTTCCAACCTTCTATTGAACCGGCGATGATCGCGCTCAGAGTCAAAAGCAGTGTCGGCGATTACCGCACCGGGGATGATGTATGGCTTTCACGCCGCACGCCGGATCAATATGCCGCTGCACTCAACCGGGATATTTTAGTACCGCGACCCGCTGGCCGCTTTCTGTTTGGTCGCCTTATAGGACGTGAGGGTGACAAGATTCAGATATTGCCGCTTGGAGCAGGATCCCGCCAGCAAGTGGTCAAGGATCCGGAATGGATCGGCGTTGCCACGCGGTTGGTAAGGGAGCTTTAGGGGCTTTCTGCTAGGCATAATTGATGGCCCGCCCACTTAACATATTGACGCTGTCGACGCTGTTTCCCAATAGGGTCAATTCCCATTTCGGAATATTTGTCGAACGTCAGACAGCGGAACTCGCTAGCCGTTCCGAAGCGAACGTCACCGTCATCAATCCAATTGGGATGCCGCCATGGCCGCTGAGCAATTTGTCGCAATATGCGCCCCTAAAATCTGTCGAAGCAGTCGAGGATTGGCATGGCTTGAAGGTGTACCGGCCTCAGTTCAGATTGTTTCCGAAAATTGGTAGTGCGAAAAACCCGCAATATGTTAGCGATGCGGTTATTCCGCTGGCAAAGCAGTTACATCGCACAAATCCGTTTGATGTGATCGACACTGAATTTTTCTATCCGGACGGACCGGCGGCTCTTCGATTGGCCAAGGCCCTTGGCATTCCGTTTACAATTAAAGCGCGCGGCGCAGATATTCATCATTGGGGCAATGATCCGGGATGCCGGTCTCAAATACGTGAAGCGGCAGAGCAAGCCGCAGGTTTGCTGGCGGTTTCCCAAGCCCTGAAAGACGATATGATCGCTCTGGGCATGGACGGTAAAAAAACCAAAGTTCACTATACCGGTGTAGATCAGGAGTTGTTCAAACCTGTTGATCGTAAATTACTGAAATCGGAGCGTGGTGTCGCGGGGCCTTTGCTGATTACCACTGGCGCGCTTATCCCACGGAAAAACCAGGATTTGGTCATCAAGGCTTTAAAAATGGTACCGTCCGCGACGCTTTTGGTCGCCGGGAGCGGTCCGGAAGAAAGGTCCTATAGAAAGTTAGCAGACAGCCTTGATGTCGCGGACAGAGTTCGTTTTTTGGGTAATATATCACATGAAAACTTGGCGCAATTGACGGCAGCTGCCGATATTTCCGTCTTGGTTTCGAAATCAGAGGGCTTAGCAAACGCATGGGTCGAAGCCCTGACCTGCGGCACGCCGCTTGTTATCAGCGAAGCGGGCGGCGCACGTGAACTGATACATTCTAAGGTTGCGGGGCGGATCGTCGATCAAGATGCAACATCCATTGCAAATGCCGTCAATGAGATTTTAAGCGCCCCTCCGGCACAGGCAGATGTACGCGCGACTGTTCGAAATTTCAGTTGGAAAACCAACGGTGACCAATTGCTGGAGTTTTTCCAATCAATCGTTCGCGCGCCCTAGGCCAAGGGCATCAAGGCCGCGACAACCCAGCGCTCCTCGGCACGCAGCACACCCCATGTTCGGGCCGCTGCTCTGCTATCCATTGCTTCCACGCCGACATCCATTTTCTCTGCTGCACGGCGGAATAATGCAGGCGGTTGTTGCATCCTTGTACCGCTGCCAAAAAGCAAAAACTCGGGTTTTGGCGACAAGTCAAGCTGTGCGAAAATCTCACCAAAGTCGAGCTTATCGATTGACGGAGCATCCCAGCTTAGTGCGGTTTGCGGAGACAGTAACAGGCCTTGGTCAAATCTTTCACCACCAATTTTATAGCCGCTATTGGTAAAACCAGTTACAACCGGCCCTTCGATGTCACCATCCCGGCGAAGTTCAACCATTAGCCAACACGTTCTGCGCCGCCGGTTTTTTTGGTTTTGCTACTTGGGTCTTCCGCAGGAACAAAGCTGTCCGGTCCAACCTTTAGCCAGATTAGGATCGGCGCGGCCATATAAACCGAGGAATAGGTACCGATAAACACGCCCAGAAACATTGCTGCCGAGAAACCGAAGATCACATCCGGACCCCAAACCATCAATGCCACCAACGCAATTAACATCGTCAAACTTGTCATCACCGTACGCGCAAGCGTCTCGTTCACCGACAGATCAAGCAATGCCGCAATATCCATCTTGCGATATTTTTTCAGATTTTCACGGATACGATCATAGACGACAATCGTATCGTTCAAGGAATAACCGATAATGGTCAAAAGTGCGGCGACGATGTTGAGATTAAACTCCAACTGCGTCAACGCAAAAAACCCAAAGGTCAACGCCACATCATGAAACAGTGCGAACAGCGCCCCCACACCAAATTGCCACTCAAACCGAATCCAGATGTATAGCGTGATCGCCAGCATGGCGAAGACCAGCGAATATACACCGGTTTGCAATAGCTCTTCGGATACCTTCCCAGACACGGAGTCTACCCCGTCAATCCGCACATCTTCATAATCGGCCTTCAACATCAACGTAATCTTGTCGGCCATGGTATTTGCCAGTTCGGGATCTGTATCGGCCCCTTCCGGCAATTTCATGCGGATGGAAACTTCATTCGGTTCGCCGAACCGTTGAATAGTTGGGTCACCATAGCCCAATGCGCCCACCTTCTCGCGAAGATCGGAAATCGGGGCGTCCTGGGTTTGCGTAAAGGTTGTGCGGATCATCTGACCACCGACAAAGTCGACGCCGAAATTCAATCCCTTCATCGCAACCAGCGTAAAGGAGCCGATGATCATCAATATGCTGATCCCAATCGCGATGTTCCTCCATTTCAGGAACGTGATATTGGTATTGTCGGGAACAAGTTTGAGAAGCTTCATGATCCTATCCCCTATATGACCAGTTCTTGTGGGCGTTTTTTACGCACCCAGATGGCGACGAGCATGCGCGTCACAACTACTGCCGTAAATACCGAGGTACAAATTCCGATAATCAGAACGACCGCAAAACCGCGAACCGGTCCAGACCCGAACAGGAACAGCAATACACCGGCAATGACGTTTGTGATATTCGCATCGAAAATGGCGCGAGAAGCCTCCTTATACCCAACTTCTATCGCCTGAATAATACGCCGCCCTCGCCTACGTTCCTCTCGTATTCGCTCGTTAATGAGCACATTTGCGTCAACCGCGGAGCCAACCGTTAGAATGAATCCGGCAATCCCCGGCAATGTCAGCGTCGCGTTGAAAATCGCCATGATACCCAGAATGAGAAAGAGGTTCAGCGCCAGAGCGATATTCGCGTAAAAGCCAAAACGGCCATAAGTCACAACCATGAAAGCGAGCACCGCCGCTGTACCAATTATGGCAGCGATCATTCCCTTACGGATGGAATCTGCCCCTAGGTCAGGTCCAACAGTGCGCTCTTCCACGACTTTCAGATCTACCGGAAGCGCACCGGATTTTAATGCAATGGACAATTGACCGGCGCTTTCAGCAGTAAAACTGCCGGATATCTGTGCAGAGCCCGCCAATATCGGAACCAGAATATTCGGAGCCGTCAATACTACTCCATCAAGGATAATAGCGAACGGCCGGCCTACATTCTTACTGGTCAGATCGGCAAATTTACGCCCACCTTCGGAATTAAAGGTGATGTTGACGACGTCTTGATTATTTTCCGGGTCTTTGCCGGGTTGTGCATCGGTTAACTTGTCACCAGTGATGCCGCCAAGACGCTTAACCGCGATATTGGGAGAACCGGTTGGATTATCGGGATAGGGAAAAACCTGACTGCCGACAGGCGCGCGTCCCGCTGCAACACCATTGGGGTCCGCTTGCAGATCAACCAGTTTGAACTCCAGCTTTGCGGTCTTGCCTAGCAATTCCTTCAACGCCTCTGGGTTTTCCAGTCCGGGAACCTGAACGACGATACGCGTATCGCCCTGGCGAATGATTGTGGGCTCACGTGTTCCCATCGCATCGATCCGGCGGCGGATAACATCGGTTGCCGTTTCCATTGCGGCATCAACCGCATTGTCGAGCCCCGCATCCGTCTGCGTCAACACAAACCGGGTATCATCCCGCACCTCAATATCCCAGTCACGTTGACCGGTTAGGCCCGCACCCGTCGTCAAAGGCAAGATCGCTTCGCGTGCGGCATCAACCTGAGTTGAATCGCGTACCAAGAAAGACAGCGTGCCATCACGCCGGGAAACCTCACCAATGCCAATGCGCGGGCTGGCTCGGCGCATTTCGGCGACGACCGACTCTTCCATCGTTTCCAAACGGGTTTCAGCGACGTCAGCGGGTTCCGCTTCCAGCAAAATATGGCTGCCACCCGAAAGGTCCAGTCCCAGATTTATGGTTTCATCTGGCAGGAAGCTCGGCCAATATTTATGACTTTCACCGAAAAACAGGCTCGGCAGCGACATCATCACACCGAAAGCCATTAACAGCGATATGGAAATAATTTTCCAGCGCGGGAAGTCTAGCATTTAATAATCCGTTCCCAACAGCGGTTTAGTCGTTCGCCGGTTTGGCGCTGCCACGCGGCGTGACGTCAGAGAGCGTTGCTTTAACAGCCTTTACGCGCAGCCCTTTGGCAAGCTCGACCTCGACATAGTCATCATCAATCTTGATCGCTTTTCCGACCAGTCCACCGCCGGTTATGACCTCGTCATTCTTCTGAACTGCAGCAATCTTGCCTTGATGTTCTTTCATCTTCTTTTGCTGTGGGCGGATGAGCAAAAAATAAAATACGGCAAAGATGAGCACAAGCGGCATGATTGAAATCAAAAATCCGCCAGCTCCACCTGCGCCTGCAGCCTGTGCTGAAACCAATAGTAAAGTCATATCGGAAAACCCTTAAAAACGAAGCGTATTCAGTCCTAAAATACGTCTCAAAACTTGTCCCGGATCGCCGGGCTTTAATGCAGCGCGCGCTTATCACGCACCTGAATGGAAAGCAATCTATTAGGGCGGTACACCCGCCCCTTGAATGAAAGTGGGTATTCCCGCTGTTGCGGTCAAGCGATTTGAGAAAAGACGTGGACAATTTGAAGAACGACGTGGCCAAACCGCTTGCCAAGGGTCACGCGCCAACATATATGCCCGGCCTTGAGCGGATTTACCGCTCATATCGGTCGGGACGTAGCGCAGCCTGGTAGCGCATCACACTGGGGGTGTGGGGGTCGGAGGTTCGAATCCTCTCGTCCCGACCAGTTTTCAGCCATTTTTCAAAATGCTGAAAATATTTATCATCGCTGTAAGTGAGATATAAGTGCAGATTTTCTGTTTTTTGTTCTCACAATCTGAGATGACGCATTCATCTTTTGTATCTGCCAGAAACGATGACCAACCAAATAGGTTCCATTTCGACTTCGAGAAATAAGCCATCCTGATATTAGGAGTTTGGGTTTCAAATGAGGGACCTTCGAATTCTTGTCGCGCGGGCGCAGCCCGGAATCAATGTCACTTGCCTGTCCAGTTACGTTTCACATATGCGGAAAGGTGGCGCATCACTGAACGGATACGCAGAGACTCAGCACCTTTGTTATTGGTAATGGCCACAATCGGTGCCGGAGGAGTGCTCCACAAAGGCAGAAGCTCAATCAGTTGCCCCGCATTTATCGCTGGCAATGCACTCCACTCCGACCGCATAACTATGCCAAGACCATTGATCGCCCAAACCAGAGCTGTGTCACCATCATTGGTGATGAATTCCGGTTTCACTTTAATCGTCGTGTTACCCTCTTTAGCCGAGGTGAAATTCCAATATGTTCCCGGGTCCCCGTCTTCATAAATGGCAATGCACTTATGCTCTTTCAGGTTTTCAGGATGAATGGGACTTCCGAATTTTCCCACATATTTGGGAGAGGCGCAGAGCAGGCGACGGTTTTGACCGAGTTCATTCACTTTAAGCGAGGAATCTATCTTGGGAGACACGCGAACAACAATGTCCCAACTGTTTTCCGGGGTACGAGCGACGTCATCGGTCAGGTTAAGATTGACGGACAGGTTCGGGTATATCGCATTAAGCTCTGAAACAGCTGGCGCGATAAAATGTCTGCCAAAACCAAAAGAGGCGGTGATTACGACTTTGCCGCTAACGACACCCTTTCTCTCGTTCATCTTGTCCTGAATGGCGCGAAGCTCGGACAGCAAACCAACCGCACTTTCGGCCAAAAAATCACCATCAGAGGTTAGAACTATACCGGATCGGCCATTTCGCACGGCAAGCTCGACGCCGGTTTTTTCTTCAAGCATGGTCAAACGTTGACTGACCGCAGATGGTGTCAAATTCAATTCTCTTGCAGCCGCTGCAATGGACTGTCCCTTGGACAAGAGCGAAACCAGGGTCAGGTCATTCGAATTTATCATAAGATATTCTTACTTTTTAATTCTATATTTGTCATTATTTTTCCGCATTAACCCGTGCTACTACCAAATCAGAAATCGCAGAACGGGAGCAAGTATATGACCAGAATCGCCAATGCTAATGTCTTGAAACTTATGATCGGGGCTATGCTCGCGGCACCGTTTAGCGGCCCGGTTCGCGCGGACAATATATCCGTCAGCACAATTCAGGACGCTCGCATAACCGGCTTTGAAAAATCGGTCAGAGCGTTGAAAGATCGCAAAAATGCTGATGCAGCTCTCTGGTCCATTGAGGACAGAATGAAGGCATATAATGTACCTGGTGCCAGCGTTGCCATCATTGAAAACGGTAAAATCGTCCACGCAAAAGGTTATGGCGTGCTGTCAGCAAATTCAAATACTCCGGTCGATGATCAA
Source organism: uncultured Sphingomonadaceae bacterium (assembly GCA_938003725.1). Taxonomy (GTDB): domain Bacteria; phylum Pseudomonadota; class Alphaproteobacteria; order Sphingomonadales; family Sphingomonadaceae; genus Parasphingorhabdus. The sequence continues at coordinate 10,868 of CALKXX010000021.1, forward strand.
ACGGTTTTCTCTGCGGGTTCGGTCAGTAAAGTGGTAAATGCCGCGCTCATCTTGCGTATGGTTCAGGACGGCATTCTGGATCTTGATCAGGATGTGAACACATATCTGAAATCCTGGAAGGTTCCTGACGGGAAATATACGCAAACCAACAAGGTGACCTTGCGGCATTTGCTGTCGCATACATCCGGTTTCAGCCAGCATGGTTTTCCCGATTTCAAACCGAATGAAAAATTGCCAACCACTGTCCAGACGTTGAACGGAACGGGTCCTGCGAAACATCGTGCGGTAAAACTGATGTTCGAACCGGGACAGCAGATGGATTATTCCGGTGGTGGTATCACGGTATCGCAACTGGTCGTCGAAGATGTGACGGGGCGTTCTTACAATGACGTGGTGCAAGATTATGTCTTCAAGCCGCTGGGAATGAAACGAAGCACCTTTGCCAGTCCGCTGCCCGAAATCTATGGCAACATAGCCAAGTCCCACAACAAAAAAGGGCAAGCACAGGCACTGCCGAGAGGCTATGAAACCATGCCAGAGATCGCTGCATCCGGCCTTTGGACCAGCGCCCATGACATGGCGTTATTCGTTCAGGCCATATTGACCAACAAAACCTTTCTGTCCCCGCAAATGCGACAAGAAATGTTGTCCCGTGCACCGCGCAGTTGGCACGGCTTGGGGCCGCGTTTGAATGGTGAGGGAGCAGGTCAGGTATTTCATCATGGCGGCGCAAATGACAATTATCAATCATGGATCGAGGGTCACCCTGAACAGGGCAATGGATTTATAGTGCTGACCAATGGAGAAGCAGGTCGCGAGCTTGGTTATGAACTAAGGATCGCGGCAGAGAAGTCCTTTGGTTGGTCAATCAATTTCCCGGAAGATTTCGCAACACCAAAGTTTGATACTTCTGGCTAATCAACAGCGTCCGTTTTTAATGCACTGTACGGCGTGCACCGCCAGCTGAACCGAGCTGGTATGTTGTGGGAGGCAATGTCGCCGGCGCGGGAGTTCTAACGTCCGATCTCCACTTGACACACGGTAGCGCATTAACTGTACCAACAACCGCTTCTTTGGAGTTCTCAGGTATAAGGCATCCGCTCGTGAACGTTCGCATTCATTCTGGCCGCTCCCAAATTTACACCGCTCTCGTGCTCCCCAAAACTGTCAATGCTGCACGTCGTTGTTCTTAAAGGTAATATCCAAACAATATCGGCGTTCAATTCTATCTCGATCTCTAACTGATGCGAGCTGAGGTTCGCACATATTCAAGTGCTAAAGATACAATGGTTGCCTGGAAAGTGCCAATTATCAATGCTCGTTCAATAGCTACTGCGTTCGTCACGGTCTCTGTTTTTCATTGTTTGTCAAAGCGATCCCCCGCGCGGATGCGTTTGTTTTTTATGTCAAAAGCGCAAACTGAGATTGTGACAACTTGATACGATATATAGTGTTTTGGCAACACGTTCATCGCAGTGGCTTGTAGCCCTTAGCTCATTCATACCAACTAAAACCGATGCATAGGTTAGCAATTTTCATTGACCAGACGCGTTCAGGCCCAGCAGTTGCCTGAAGCAATTGAGCGTCATGACAAGATCATCTTGCTTATCCTTTCCTAACATCGCTGCCCCAACTCCATTGGTAACAATCACCATCAGGCTGTTGGCAAGGGCTTCCGGGTCCAACGAATCCGGAAAATCATTGCTGGCAATCGCCTCCTCGGCAATCGATTGGAATACGGATCTAAGCTCCGCAAGATATCCAAGAACCGGTAAAAACTTACTTCTTTCCCTGACGACCTTATATTGGGCGGTAAAGGCGATTTGCGACAATCGAGTTTCACCGTGGACATCAAGCTCAATTACCTCAAATATGTTGGACATTTTTTGTTTCCAACCGGAACCACGAGCCGCCGCTTCCTTATATTTTTTGGTATATTTTTCGATGATAGAAATCAACGTTTCCAAGAACAGGTCGTCTTTCGACTTAAAGTGATTATAGATCGCTGAGTCAGTGATGTCCGCCGCAGCGGCGATGGATTTCATGCTCACATCACTGTAGTTTTGTGTTGCGAATTGCACTGCAGCAGCCCGCAACAAGCGATCCTTTGTGGTTTGAGAGAAAGCAAGTGTTGGCCTGCCCCGTGAGCGCTTCTGATTGGTTTTGTTGCGCATCAACAAACATCCTGATTGATTTGGTGCAAGAAACGGCTTCCATCACTTTTCCAGAAAACTGGCAATATTAAAAGGAATGAAGCCTTGGTTATCGGCAAAAAACGCAGTCTTGGCCAGTTTACTCAACTAGCAAAAAACATAGTAGCTATTCTTAACGCCCCATATAACTAATCCAAATTAAATGAGCTCATACTCATTAAAATTGACTGCCCAGGGCGGAGGCGTAGAAATGAACCGTAATTTGGTACTGCAATGCAGCGCAGCAGCTACGTTTGCGGGATTATCTTTTGGTGTTGCAGATACGGCTAAGGCTCAGGAGATTGCATCGGAGGTTGAAACTGAAAACCGGACGCCAATCATAATTGTTCAGGCGCAAAGACGTGAAGAAAACGTTGAAGACGTAGCGATTGCGATCGCGGCGTTTAATCAGGAGATACTGGAACAGCCTGCGATTGAGGACATCCGGGACTTTGCCGGACGCGCGCCCGGTCTGGTTGCTGACAGAGGGATTAGCAGCACTTTACCGGTAGCTGGCCTGCGGACCTTTTCAGCTGTACGAGCACCGCGGCAATTTGGCGGAGAGATACTTTTTAAATTTTAGCAACTGGCTAGAGGAAATATTGTTATGAACGGCAAGACGATGGAAAAACCATGGCATTTGCGAGGTAACTGGGCACCGGTTTTAGAAGAACAGGATGCGACGAATTTACCGGTTCGAGGGGACATTCCCAAGACACTGAACGGTACCTATATTCGAACTGGCCCAAACCCCAGTTCCGGCCATTCGGTGCACTGGTTTTTCGGCGACGGGTTGTTGCATGGCATTCGCCTCGAAGATGGAAAGGCAAAATGGTATCGCAGCAAATATGTTGATACCGTTGGGTTCGGAGAAGATCCGCTTGCTGCCGGCCATATGGGCAAGCTGGATTGTAGCAAGGCCAATACGCATATCGTCTCACATTCCGGAAAAATATATGCTTTGAATGAGGGAGCTTGGCCTTACGCTATCAACCAGGAACTTGAGACAATTGGTGCGGAAAATTATGGTGGCAAGCTGACCACTGCAATGACAGCGCACCCCAAAATCTGTCCCGAAACTGGCGAGATGTTTGCCTTCTCCTATGCCAATTTTCAGCCACCGTTTTTGCAATATATGCGGATTGGCGCCGATGGTGAACTGAAACAGCTGGAACCGATAGATATTCCTCAAAAGGTGATGATGCATGACTTTGCCGTCACCCGTAACTTCACGATTTTTCTTGATCTTCCGGTGGTTTTTGATCTCGCATTGGCGATGAAAGGTTTCCCCTATGAGTTTCGGTCTGACGCCGGAGCCCGTCTGGGGGTCATGCCGCGCAATGGCAGCAATGCGGATGTGCGCTGGTTTGACATAGAACCTTGCGCGATCTTTCATACGGTCAATGCGCATGAGGCCGATGGCAAAATTATCATGACGGCGTCTCGCATGGGGTCGTGGAGTCACAGCGACTTTTCCGAAGTGGGAAAACTGTGGCGCTGGACAATCGATTTGGCGACTGGTCAGGTGACTGACGAACAGCTTGATGACCGTCCAGGTGACTTTGGCAGGATAAACGAGGCTTTCGTGGGTTTACCGGCGAAATTTGGCTATCTGATGGAGATGGATGGGGACGGTAATGCAGAGGAACCGACCTACGGCAATGCACTCCTCAAATATGACTTACAATCCGGCTCAAGCAAAGCGCATGAGTTTGGTAAAAGCGTCCGCGCGGGAGAACCAACCTTCGTTCAATCCGGCGAAGGAGAAGATAATGGCTATGCGATGACATTTGTCCATGATGAAGCCAGCAATCAGTCCAGCTTCGTCATTGTAGACTGTCAAAATTTTGATGCCGAGCCAATTGCTACAATCGCGCTACCAGAGCGCGTACCATATGGCGCCCATGGCAACTGGATATCGCTCGCCAATCATTCTTGAAATAGTCCTGTTTAAAAGAACCAGTTTTTGCCTATCGGTTTCAAGAAGTCTCCGGTTGGCACAAGTTCCGCGTGAAATCCTGTTTTGTGAACGCGGTACAACTGAAATTTTGATGGTCGCAAATAGGGCGCAGCGCATGGCCCCGCACCATTAAGGTGCATTCGATTGATTTGGGAATATTTCCCAAAAAATTCCGCTGCGTGCCCCATAACGTTGTTTTCCATATCGCTACGGCGGGCGACAAAGTGAAATTTTCAAAAAAAGTCCCTTTCATGGAAGAACCGTCTCGGTAGAAATGATCTACAAAGTGGCACTCTAACTTTTACTGCAATCTGGCGCAGAACGACCTGACACGGGCCCGCTGCCCTTTTCCAGCAATTTCGCAAGTTAGAACGTAACGAAGCCAATTTTGGAGAAATATGATGACACGGATACTAGTTCTATATTGTGCCGCTTATGGGCATATGAAAGCGATTGCCGATGCCATCGCTATCGGCGCACAAAATGCGGGCTCGGTGGCAGACGTTCGGCGCATACCAGACTATCTATGCAACACACCATCAGAATTGGGCCAGACGCCACAGGAAAAGCAGATCGATGCTGCCACGGTAGATGATCTCGCGCAATATGATGCGATTATTCTAACGATCAACATACAATATGGCCAAATTTCATTGTCGATGACGGATTTCATCAACCGTGCCAGCAGGATCTTCGCCGACGGAGCATTAAGCGGTAAAGTCGGAGCAATAATCGCAGCAGATGCGCTGCCCGATGGCCACAGGGAATCAACATTATACCCATTAATTCAGACCTTTATGCATTTTGGGATGATTTTAGTCGGTCTTGATTATGGCACCCATGGTCAACGGCGAATGATTGAAGTGGTCGGCTCGCCTCCCTCCGACACGCTTAGTTCTTTCCATTGCAACAACAACAAGCTTCCTCATCCATCGATATTGGATGGTGCGCGATACCAAGGGCACGGTGTGGCAGAGGTGGCAAACAAAATTTTTGGCTGAAATATAGGAATGACCAGACAAGCAGCAATGTCC
>CALKXX010000022.1 GCA_938003725.1 uncultured Sphingomonadaceae bacterium
GTCAAAATCCGATCCAATGATCCGCTCAAAATTGGTGATCGTATCCATCCCTTCGCCAGTATCCTGTGCGGTCGTAACGTTAAGATCGACGGTTATGCTGCTGATACTGTTCGTATAGTCAAGCGTATCGATGCCATCTCCGCCATCGATAATATCATCACCAAGGCCGCCGGATGCGGTATCATTGCCTAGACCCAAGCTAATTTCATCGTTTCCGCTGCCTGACAATATAGTCACATTGCGGGTCGTACCGGCGATTGCGGCATCTGCAAAATCAACGATAATCGTCTGACTGGCGACCGCGAAATCATATGTCGTTGCTGGCAGAAACCCGCCGCCAGTGCCTTCAAACAGGAAGAATTCCTCAATGCTGCGGAACCGGTATGTGTCACCAAGATTGGACGTTACAAGCGTATCTCCGGCGTCAATGACTGCGGTCAGCGTAACCTCAAAATTGACGTTTCTTGTACCAAGTGACGAAATATCCTCGCCCGCGCCGCCATCGATGAACACATTGCTGCGAATATCGTCATTCACCCGCGTCGAGAATCGGTTGATTCCAGAGCCGCCGATGAGTGTATCGTTACCGCCACGGACCAGAAAATTGGTAAAGCCGGTCGTCGTTGCCGACGCGTCGATAATATCATCTTTTGTATCGACCAAACCCTGACCGGGAACAAATTCACCGACAAAAACGGTAAGAAATTCGACGTTGGAATATTGCGTGTTGATGTTGCTGTTCGCGCCCACAACAGTGGTGTCCGTCACTGTGATATTGCGCCCCATGGTGATTTGTGAAAACTGCTGATCTTGAAAGGTGAGAAAGTTAAGCCGGTCATTCGTACCCACCCCGCCATCAACAACATCCGTCCCGTCAGAGCCGGCGATGTCATCATCGCCTCCCAGCGCATCAATGATGTCGTCGCCCAGCGTTCCAGCCAGAGAATCAGGATCATCCGTCCCGGTAATCTGATTGGGTGGCGGAGCTTCAACAAATTTTAAGGTTGCCAAACCGGATGAAACTGCATCAAATCGTCCAACGAGGGTAAGCGTGGCATCGGCGTCAAGGTCGAAATCGTTATCAAGCTCAATCAGCGTATTGCCACCTTCTATCTGGTAACGTAATTCCACTGCTGACCCCGAAAAATTATCCTGCCCTATGAAAACTATAGAAGGACTCGGTAATAGGGAATACAGCAACTGATCATCTGGCCCTATATCGGTGATCGTGTCTCCATCAAATGCATCGTCAGGAATAAAGGATGACAGAATGTAGAAGTCAGGGCCGTCATTGCCGCTATAGGTATCATTGCCACCAGTGAAAAATATCAAGTCAGAACCCTGGGTTCCGGCAAATGTGTCATTGCCATCACCCCCAGAAAACTGAAACCGGGTAGGGGAACCTGACTGCAAATTGCTTGCATCGACATTTATCGTCGTGCTTTCTTGAGCAAAAGTTTCCAACAACTCTGTATTAGATACAGAAAAGCTTCCTCCGCGGTCTGATACCACCGAAATGCCCCCTGAGCCATTCTCAGTCACCGTAATGTTCTCTGTTAAATTGCTGGCAAAACCGATACGCACTTCGTCTCCTGTCCCCTTACCAAGGTCAACAACAGAAGAGCCACCGCGAAAATTAACAACGTCGTTCGCGTCAGAACCCGTTATGGAAGTGCTACCGCCCTCAATACGAAAAGTTACGCCCAGACCGCTAAAAAACTGACTGGCGTCGAATGAGTCGTCGAAACCGCCAGAACCTGTCGTATTTATTGCGACAAACTCAACCGATGAAACCCCCGGATCGGACTCGATAAACATAGTATTGATCGCACCGTGTGATTCAAAAACACCAGCATCAGAAATACTATAGGAACGTGACATGTTTTGGGTTGGAAACAGTTCTGAATTCGAGATATTTATCCGAAAATCGTCAGAGCCAGCGCCGCCATTTACAATGTCTGCGCCGCCGCTGGCAAAAATGACGTCATTGCCTCCCAGTGCATCAATAATGTCATCGCCAAAAGTTCCTTCCAGAAAATCAGGATTATCAGTCCCGGTAATCATGTCGAAGGACTCAGGCAAATCGAATGTCTTCATCGGCGCATAGGCCGGAGGCAGCGCATCAACAAAACCACCTTTTGCGGAAATCCGTACGTCACCCATCACACAACTCCTACCTTTACAACACCAGTTCAGGAAAAAAGTAAGATAAAGGCCTTACAAACTCAAGTGAAAACAAGCGCAAGGATAGTAAAACTGGCGGTTGCAACACCGAAAAGAAAAGGTTAGCGGCTATCCGGTCATGCGACCCTGTTTTCCCCATATCGACCACTGGATATTTGATCTGGACAACGTCCTCTATCCGGCGGAGTGCAACCTGTTCGCGCTGATAGACATAAAAATGGGGGCTTATATTGCGCAGGCGCTCGGCATCGATTCCACCGAGGCACGGATTGTCCAGAAGCGCTATTTTCATGATCATGGGACGACGCTTGCAGGATTGATGAAGGAACACGGCACCGACCCTTACGAATTTCTGGATTTCGTCCACGACATCGACATGGATAGATTGTCTCCAGCACCGGCTCTGCGTAACGCCATCGAGCAGTTACCGGGCGAAAAGCTCGTCTTCACCAATGGTGATGCGCCCTATGCACGCCGCGTGCTCGCGCGCAGAGGGCTGGATGATCTATTTGACCAGCTTCACGATATTCACGATTGCGGCCTGAAACCAAAACCATCTCCAGCAGCTTATGATAGCCTGCTCTCTGCCACCGACATCGACCCCAAGCGTGCACTTTTTGTGGAAGATATGGCGCGCAATTTGCTTCCGGCGAAAGATTTGGGCATGACGACCATATGGGTCAATACAGGCTCGGGCTATGGAGCACGCGATCATCATCCCGACTTTATTGATCATGAGATAACTGATCTGGAAGACTGGCTTACCGGCCTTCACACAAACAAGGAAGAAACCCCACAATGACCGCCACACTTATCACCGCAATCGAGGCTGCATGGGAAAAGCGAGAGTCGCTTAGCGTTACAAGTCAAGGACCGGAACGCGATGCCGTTGACGCTGCATTACAGGCGCTGGACGAAGGCAGCGCCCGCGTGGCGGAGAAACAGGGCGATGAATGGGTCGTAAATCAATGGCTCAAGAAAGCCGTATTGTTATCCTTTCGCCTGAATGACAATCAGGTCATTGAAGGCCCTGGCGGGGCAAATCATTGGGACAAAGTGCCATCCAAATTTGCAAACTGGGGTGAAAACCGGTTCCGCGAAGCTGGGTTCCGAGCCGTCCCTGGCGCGGTTGTTCGCCATGGCTCTCACATCGGACGTAATACCGTTCTGATGCCTAGCTTCGTCAACATCGGTGCCTTTGTAGACGAAGGTTCCATGGTTGATACCTGGGCAACAGTGGGCAGCTGTGCACAGATTGGCAAAAATGTTCATATATCGGGTGGTGCGGGTATTGGCGGCGTACTAGAGCCGCTGCAGGCAGGGCCAGTGATTATCGAAGATGGCGCGTTTATCGGAGCGCGAAGTGAAGTCGCCGAAGGTGTCCGAGTTGGAGAAGGCGCTGTGCTTTCAATGGGTGTCTACTTAGGCGCATCAACCAAGGTGGTCGACCGTGTCACAGGTAAAATCTGGATGGGCGAAGTTCCGCCCTATGCCGTCGTGGTCCCGGGTACCTTGCCGCCGAAAGCCAATGTTGACGGCGTGCCCGGACCTTCGCTCTATTGCGCGGTCATCGTCAAGACTGTGGATGCACAGACCCGGTCGAAAACCGGCATCAACGAACTGTTGCGCGATTAATGGGTGCGGCAACCCACCCGATAAAGGTAACACTTACCGACAACGAGCACCCATATCGTAGCGGCGCATGGACACCGAATTTTAAAGAGCTAACCGCCGACAAAATGGAAGTTATCGGAGAGATTCCGGCCGATATTGATGGGGCTTATGTCCGCAATACCGAGAACCCGGTACATGATAGCCTGGGCCGATATCACCCCTTTGATGGCGATGGGATGATCCATATCATCCGTATCCAAAATGGTCGGGCAAGCTATCGCAATCGCTTTGTCCGAACCAAAGGGTTTGAGGCGGAGCAATCTGAGAATGGCCCCTTGTGGGGCGGGATTATGGCCAAACCCGGTGAATCGAAAAGGCCAGGTTGGGGGGCGCACGGCGCGGTAAAAGACAGCAGTTCGACAGATGTTGTGGTCCACGCGGGAAAAATACTCTCTACCTTCTATCAATGCGGCGAAGGCTATCAGCTTGATCCCGATACGCTGGAGACTCTTGGTACTGCAGATTGGGTGCCGGAAGATGGTATTTCGGCTCATCCGAAGCTCGACGAGAAAACCGGAGAATTGCTGTTTTTCAACTATTCGACGAAAGCGCCATTTTTACACTATGGCGTGGTCGGATCGGACGACAAGCTCAAGCATCTCACCCCTATCGACATTCCGGGCCCGCGCCTGCCCCATGATATGGCATTCAGCAAAAACTATGCGATTTTCAACGATTGCCCAATGTTCTGGAAAGAAGAATTGCTCGATCGCGGCCTGCGCATTCCGACCTATCATGACGATATGCCAACACGCTTTGGTATCATTCCGCGCATGGGTCAGCCGGAAGATATCAAATGGTTTGATGCCCGGCCAACCTATGTACTGCACTGGGCCAATGCCTTTGAAGATGGTGACGAGGTAGTTCTGGACGGTTATTTTCAAAATGATCCCGTGCCGCCGCCGCTGACCGACTTTCCGTCCGGCTATGAAAGCATGGGCGCGAGCATTGATCTGCATAGTTTTAATCCCGAACTACACCGTTGGCGTTTCAATATGAAGACCGGAAAGACCAAAGAAGAAACGCTATTCGGCGAATATCCGGTCGAATTCGGTATGTTCAACCAGCAAGTCGCAGGCGAGCCTTATCGCTATGTCTATAGCGTGACCGGGCATCCGGGCTGGTTCCTGTTCAACGGACTGGTCAAACATGATCTTCACAGCGCGCGGGCGGAGCGTTATTATTTTGGAGATGACCGCTTTGGTTCGGAAGCCCCGTTCATCCCGCGCAAAAATGCGCAGTCCGAAGATGATGGCTATCTGATCAGTTTTATCACGGACATGGCGCAGGATCGCAGCGAATGTATAATCATTGATGCGATGGATATCGCCGCGGGTCCGGTTTGCACCATCATATTGCCCCACCGAATTTGCAGCGGCACGCATGCGACCTGGGCGAGCGCGGAGCAGATTGGCGAGTGACCATGCTAGGCGCGAAGACGCCGAGCTCTGGACGGTTTGAGCTCAGACGGCAGAACCCCGGGTCGCAGCCCGGAGTGCAGGCTCAATCAAACAACTCCCCATCCACTTCTTTGCCAACAGGGGGCTTCAACCCCAGATGCTGCCAAGCGCGATCGTTCAGCGCCCGCCCACGCGCCGTCCGCGCGATCAGGCCAAGCTGGATCAGATAAGGCTCGATCACTTCCTCAATCGTATCGCGGGGTTCGCTTAGGCCAGCGGCGAGCGTTTCAACACCAACCGGGCCGCCCTTGTAGATATCCGCGATCATATGGAGATAACGCCGATCCATCGCATCTAGACCGATGCTGTCGACCTCCAGCCGGGTAAGCGATACGTCGGCGGTTTTTTGATCGACGGTCGGTGACCCCGCGACATTGGCAAAATCGCGGACCCGGCGGAGCAGACGGCCGGCGATACGCGGGGTTCCACGCGCGCGCCGCGCGACTTCGGTGGCACCATCGGGAGTGATATTGAGGTCGAGCAGTTTCGCAGCGCGATGGACGACTTTTTCAAGTTCTTCAGTGGTGTAGAAATTAAGTCGCACCGGAATGCCAAAACGATCCCGCAGCGGCGTAGTGAGCAACCCTTGCCGCGTGGTCGCCCCAATCAGGGTGAAGGCGGGAAGGTCAATCCGCACGCTCCGCGCCGAAGGCCCCTCTCCGATAATCAGATCAAGCGCGCGGTCCTCCATCGCCGGATAAAGCACTTCCTCGACCACCGGATTGAGGCGGTGGATTTCGTCGATAAACAGCACATCACCTTCTTCAAGATTGGTGAGCAATGCCGCTAGATCACCCGATTTGGCAATCACCGGGCCGGATGTCGCGCGAAAACCGACACCCAGTTCGCGCGCAATGATCTGCGCCAGCGTGGTCTTGCCCAGCCCCGGCGGGCCAAAGAACAACACATGGTCCAGCGCCTCGCTGCGTTTCTTCGCAGCCTCGATAAACACGCGCAAATTGCCGCGCGCCGCCTCCTGTCCGATAAATTCGTCGAGCGTTTTCGGACGCAGGGCAGCGTCGATATCTTCGGGTTGCCGCTCGGGCGTCAGATGCGAATTATCAATAACGGCCAAACACCCCAGATTCGTCACCCTGAACTTGTTTCAGGGTCCATTGCCCTTCCATATACTGTCTGTGCAACAAGAGAAACAACCATGCGTCTACATACTCGCGAGCAAACCCTATGGCACGCTGTACATCGGAGTAACCTCGAACCTGATTCAGCGCCTTTTTCAGCATCGCAACAATATA
>CALKXX010000023.1 GCA_938003725.1 uncultured Sphingomonadaceae bacterium
AAAAAGCTATTCCGATCCAGTATCCCTGTTCCAGCGTTATGGTGCGGAAGATCAACTTTCCGCGATGTATTCGCCGGAGGTACAGTTAAAATCCGGCGGTTATCTAGTCATAAATCCAACCGAAGCCCTAGTTTCGATCGACATTAACTCTGGTCGGTCTACGCGAGAGCATGGCATTGAAGCGACAGCGGTCAAAACAAATTTGGAAGCCGCGCACGAAATTGCCCGTCAACTGCGCCTGCGCGATATGGCCGGACTGGTTGTCATTGATTTTATCGATATGGACCGTCACGGCAATGTCCGCAAAGTTGAACGAGCCATGCGCGATGCATTGAAAAACGACCGTGCCCGCATTCAGGTCGGACGGATTTCCAGCTTTGGCCTGATGGAAATGAGTCGTCAGCGCCTGCGTACCGGCGTTTTGGAAGCATCGACCAAAGTATGTCCACATTGTGAAGGCACCGGGCTGGTTCGGACCGCCTCATCTTCCGCTCTCTCGGCACTGCGACTGATTGAAGAAGAGGCCGCAAAAGGCAAAGCCAGCCAAATTACTTTGACGGCAAGTCAAGAAGCGACGATTTACGTTCTCAACAGCAAGCGTCACGAGATTGATGATATTGAGAAACGTTATGGCGTTGCTGTTCAGATCACCCCGGATGGCGAAACCGAGGGAGCTCGGATGGAAGTCAAGGGTTCAGGTAGTCCGCCGAAAAACGTGCCGAAATTTGAACCTATTGTAGATGAGGAAGATGAGGATCCCGTCGTCGATGCCGCGGATCAGGATGAAGAAGATCGTCCACGTAAGCGTCGGCGGCGCCGTGGACGCAGGGGTCGTGGCGGCGACCGTGCAGAAACGAATGCAGACGGTGAAACAAGCGATCAGAAGGGCGCATCGCAAAGCGATGACAGCGACGATGGTTCTAACAAACCGAAACCCCGCTCTAGAGGGGCGCGCAATCGGAAAAAAGATGATGACACCGTAGATGCATCATCCGAAACAACCGAAACTAAGGATGAAACCCCTAAATCTGATGATAAACCAAAGCGAGCAAGTCGTGCCCGCAAGAAGGTAGAGGCGGATACAGAATCCACGAGCTCTGCAACAACAGAGGAAAAAGCAGAGGCCGAGGGAGACGAAAAGCCAAAACGTCGGCGCGCGCCTCGCAAAGCCAAAGCTGCTCCCGAAGATGCGAAAGCAACGACGGACGAAGATGGCGAAGAAAAGCCGAAAAAAGCAAGACGCCCTCGCGCCAAAAAAGCAGAGACAAAAGAAACTGCTTCAACCGATGTGGAGGCAGCTCCTGCCAAAACGGCAACTAAGGCAAAGAAGGCTGAAACGGAAAAAGCGCCAACAAAAAAACCAGCTGCCAAAGACAAACCCGTCAAGACTGAAAAAGCAGATAGCAAGCCGAGCGGTGATGCACGAAAGGGTTGGTGGCAGCGCACATTCGGATGATATTCTTGAATTTGGGTGATTTTTTAAGGGCCGTTAGATCTCTAGGTCCAACGGACCCTATTTCATCGCAGGTTCAGAATATATCTGGCATTTGGTCGTGAAATTCTTTTGAGGATATTCATGCTCCCATCCCTCACTTCCTCGCGTATGGACGATCTAAAACTCGCTGCCCGAAATCTCACACGATACATTGTCGCATTTTTTGCGATCATTGCCATCGCCGTACAGCCTGTCGCTGCACAGTCTATATTGCGAGATGCGGAAACCGAGGAATTGTTCCGCGATATGGTTGCGCCCCTCGTCGCTGTATCAGAGCTGGATGCCGACGAAGTGGAAGTCGTTTTGATAAACGACAATCAAATCAACGCTTTCGTGGCGGGTGGACAGCGGATGTTTTTCTATTCCGGCCTAATTGCGACAGCCGATACGGCAAATGAAGTTCAGGGTGTCATGGCACATGAGCTGGGTCATATCACCGGCGGACATATCATACGCTTTAACGAGGGTTTGGAAGCCGCTACCGGGATTACCATATTGAGCCTGATACTGGGTGCCGCCGCGATCGCGGCCGGTGCAGGCGAAGCGGGTGCCGGTATATTGGGCGCCGGGCAACAGGCAGCCATCGGCAGGTTTCTGGCATTCAGCCGCGTCCAAGAGCGTAGCGCCGATTCTGCCGGTGCACGATATCTGGCCGCCGCCGGTATAACCGGAAGAGGCTCAATCGACTTTTTCAAGAAGCTACAAAATTATGAATTCCGCCTGGGTATCCCGCAAGAGGATAGCTATGGCCGTACGCATCCGCTTTCCGGCGAACGCGTATCTTTGCTGCGCGATGTCTATCGACAGGACCCGGCATGGGACACTCCGTCCGATCCCGAGATCGAGGCGCGCTTTCAACGGGTCAAGGCAAAACTGCTGGGGTTTACTGCCGATCCGACAGAAACATTACGCAGATATCCGGAGACCAATCAAACGGTTCCTGGTCGCTATGCCCGGGCCTATGCGTGGCACAAGAGCGCCTATCCTGATCGCGCCCTTTATGAAGTGAATAATCTCTTGTCGAACGCGCCAGATGATCCGTATTTTCTGGAACTGCACGGTCAGATTCTATTAGAATCTGGGAAACCGAAAGAAGCCCTCAAATCGTTGCGCAAAGCCGTCAACCTGACGAACAATCAACCACTAATTGCCAGCCTGTTCGGGCATGCGCTGATCGCTACCGAAGATCAGGCCTATTTCGACGAGGCAACCAAAGTTCTTAAGGCTGCGGTTACAAAAGACGTCGGCAACCCCTTTGCCTGGTACCAACTGGGCGTCGTCTATTCGCAGCAAGGGGATACTGCCCGCGCGCAGCTTGCCACAGCGGAAAGCGCATTGCTCCAACGCAACTATCCGGGCGCCATTCGCAGTTCGCAAATCGCGATGGCTGGGATTAAGGAAAACACACCGGACTGGATTCGCGCACAGGATATTTCCTTAATCGCAAAAGCCGAATTTGAACGCAGTGACCGCCGGCGACGCTAACTTCTCTCGCGATAGCCACCGATATAGACAAATCTGATTCCTTCGGACAAGGAGGGAGCGAATAGAAATTGGGCATTATGGAAAAAAACTCGAACGGAAAGTGGATGATTATGGCGGGTGGCACTTTGGCCATTGCGGCGGCTGCGGCTGTCTTTTTCATGCAGTCGGGCAGCACGGCGTCTGGTGAAGCCGCAACTCAGGCTGCGCAAGCTGCCGGAATAGACGGCAAGGAACAGGCTGCTATCGAAGCAATTGTTCGGGACTATATTCTCAGCAACCCCGAAATCATTCCGGAAGCCGTTGAGATTTTACAGAACCGCCAGAAGGCGGGCGCGATTGATGAAATTCGCGCAGAGATCGAAGCGCCCTTTGCCAATGCCGCATTTGCAGGCAATCCCAATGGTGATGTGACCGTTGTGGAATATTCCGACTTTGCCTGCCCTTATTGCAAACAGACGACCGCAGATATCGACCGGATTTTGAAAGAAGACAAGAATATCAAGGTAGTTTTTCGCGAGCTTCCAATTTTGAGCGAGGCAAGCAACGATGCCGCTCTTATGGCGTTGGCCGCGGCAAAGCAGGGCAAATATTTCGCATTCCACAAGACCATGTTTGCAACTGGCCGCCCCTCTCCTTCCACCATCGAAAATGCAGCAAAAGAAGTCGGTATTGATTTGACGGAAGCCCGGCGTTTCATAAGTTCGTCCGAAGCACGACAGGAAATCCAAAACAATATCGAGATCGCCCGAAAACTGCAGTTCACCGGAACTCCGGCCTGGGTCGTTGGCAATCAATCTGAGGTGGGTGCTGTCGGATATGACGGTCTGAAGCAAATGATCGCGAAGGCGCGCGGGTCAAAATAGGTTTCAAAACAAGGTCGGACGCCTAAAAAATGCTATGCTTCCTGGCCTTTAAATCCTTGCGCAACCACATACCATTCGGATGATCCCTTACGGCTTGCAGGCGGTTTTGCATGTTTGACCGTCCTGAAGTGCTTTTTGAGCAACGTCAAAAGGTCTTTGTCGGTTCCCCCGGCCAAAACCTTTGCAACGAACGCTCCACCTTCCTGTAAATTTTCCACCGCGAAATATGCGCCCGCCTCTACCAATCCCATGGTACGTAAATGATCGGTTTGCTGATGGCCAACCGTATTCGCAGCCATATCCGAAAGTACTAGATCGGGCGCGTTCCCTAGCGCCTCTATCAATTTGTCCGGAGCGCTGTCGTCCATGAAATCCATCTCGAAAATCTCAACACCTTCAATGGGATCAACCGCCAGCAAGTCGATTCCAACTACTCCAGCTTTGGGTGCATATTTGCGTACAACCTGTGCCCATCCGCCGGGCGCGATACCCAGATCAACTACATGGCGTGCCTTGCGCACAAATTTGAAACGTTCGTCCAATTCCATCAATTTATACGCCGCGCGCGAGCGATATCCATCCGCCTTGGCCTGCTTAACATAAGGATCGTTTAACTGACGCTCCAACCAACGGGTCGAACCGATTTTCCGGCCTTTGGCTGTCTTAACCCGCTGTTTATGTCCTGATCGACCTCTGCTCATGATGCGCCACTCATGTCCGGCGCTCGTTGGAAGAAATCAGCGATCGCAATATACCTTCACGAATCCCGCGGTCGGCGACGCCAACCCGGGAAGCTGGCCAAATATCTAGGATTGAATCCAATATCGCGCAACCGCCTACTACCAAATCGGCGCGCTCCTTTCCAATGCACGGAATGGCGGCGCGTTCACTCGGCGAGCAGGCCGCTAACATGGCGCTAATTTCGCGCATGGAGTCAGAGGGTACTATTAAACCGTCGATGACTTTGCGATCATAGTGCGGTAATTTCAAATGGAGGCTAGCAAGCGTCGTTACCGTTCCGCTGGTACCCAGCAAGCGATAGTCACATTCCGGGTCTTTGACCGTGCACGCGGGTAAACGACCGGCAAATTCGGAAAAACTCTCTGCTACACGGGCGCGCATATTCGCATAGGCCGCGGCCCTTGCACTGGGATCATCGCCGTTAAATCTCTCACTTTCGGTTAGCGAGACCACACCCCACGGTGCGCTCAACCAGTCAATTATTTCCGGTGCGGGGCCCGATGTATCAACCAGCACCAGTTCCGTAGAACCGCCGCCAATATCGAAAATCAGTGCCGGCCCCTCGCCCGGTTCCAGCAAAATATGGCATCCAAGAACAGCTAAACGTGCTTCTTCTTCCGCCGTGATCACGTCCAGAGCAATCCCGGTCTGTTGTCGGACACGTTCGATAAATTGATCACCATTGCTGGCGCGCCGACAAGCTTCAGTCGCCACTGATCGCGCAAGGGCGACGTTGCGTCTTTTTAACTTGTCGGAACAGATCGATAGCGCAGCAACCGCCCGGTCCATCGCCCGATTGCTAATCCGGCCGGTTTCGACCAGTCCCTCGCCCAGTCGCACCACTCTAGAGAAAGCGTCTATAACGATAAAACCATCAGACGACGGTTTTGCGACCAATAATCGGCAATTATTGGTGCCGAGATCAATCGCCGCATAGGAACGCAGCTTCGGCCATCGTGGACCGCTTTTCTGGAAAGGATTCGCATTGCGAGTCCTGTTTTTCTGTGTCGCCGCATGGTTCGGGCGGGATTTCCTGGCGGATGGCCCGCGGTCGCTTCGTTGCGGCGATGGGGATGCTTCATCCACCATAGCCATATACTCTTATGTTTTCCGGATCGGATAATACCGCCGGTACTTGCGATTACGAATAACTGCAGCATCGAATGAAGGCAAGGCCATATACCATTTCAAGTTTACCCCGGTCAGCCTTAAAACTCTTGACCCCCAAACATCCGCCGCTTACAGCCCCGCCACTGCTCCCCTGTCGTCTAATGGTAAGACTACGGACTCTGACTCCGTCAATTGAGGTTCGAATCCTCACGGGGGATCCAAAAACCTTCAGTTCGCTAAAGCGCGATACCAAATAATCCAGTTTTCTGGCATGGTTGCGACATGATCAGGGTTATTTGCGTCGCAATTTCCATTTTTGCCGCCCTTGCCGGGGCGTTATTTTCGTTCCGGCTGATAATGCAGTGGGATGCGGGTATGAACCATCCGCGATCTGAGATTCATGCTGCAATGCTGGACGACAAAATCTATGTCGCCGGCGGCATTGGTCTTTTCCGGGTTCTGGACAGCTGTGAATATTACACCATCCCCACCAACAAATGGTCAAATTGTGCACCTCTGCCCCGCCCCTTGCATCATGTTGCAATGGCTTCGGACAAAAGCCATATCTATGCATCTGGCGGCTATGTCGCCTTGCCATTTGAAAAAGATAAAAAAGCAGCTTTGTTCAGATATGACCCAGCAACAGATGCCTGGCAGGAAATGGCCAAGCTGCCGCATCCAATTGGACAGCATGCAATGGTGCACCGCGCCGGAAAGCTGTTGCTGATTGGCGGACAAAATGGTTTGGTCGAGCTTTCGGCATTCTGGTCTTATGATATTGCATCAAATCAGTGGTCCGAAATGCCCCCTATGCCGACCGCGCGCCATAGCCATGCGATAACAATGGCCAACGACAAGCTATATGTTACCGGCGGCCGCAGTGCTGCTCTTGGAAATGAAATACATGTTGTGGAAGCCTATGATTTCGCGGCGGGAATCTGGGAAAGACTTTCGGATATGCCCGTTGGCCGCGCGGGCCATGGTGCGTTTGTTGGAACGGACACGCTTCACATATTTGGAGGAGAATCGTTAAGCGAGGGAAAATTGCTACCAAGCCATGATGTTCTGGACCTGCAAACCGGCCGCTGGTCAAAGGGCAGTCCAATGGCCATGCCGCGCCACGGATTTGCGATTGGCGACAATCATTCCGGCGATTCTGTTCGTATCATCGGAGGCGGTGCACATCCCGGATTTCAAACGATCTATTCCGTGACTGGGACCGTGCAAAATATCTCAAAATGAAAATGCTATGGGCCAATCCTTCTATGGCTCCAGACGAAACCATCTTTCCTACATGCAACCAAATAGGTTAAATTCTCCATATCGCTCATATTGCCAGGAGAATTTCGCAATGAACCTCAAACCATCATTTCGAAAAAACTACTCTCAAGTCCCTAGTAAAATTTGCGGGTTAGTTGCTCGTCCCGCGGTTATTTGCAGCGCCTAGCTCTCCTCGCAATACCCTTCCCTACATTTCAAGAAAGCTTCCTTATATGTCTCTACTCTCCACCCTCATCGGCCCTGTTTCCAAAATTATCGACAAGATCATTCCTGACAAGCAGGCCCGCGACCTGGCCAAGCTGGAATTGCTGAAATTAGAAGGATCACAGGAATTGGACGAGATACGAGTTCAGATATCGGCTATTCTTGCAGAAGCGCAATCCGACGATCCCTGGACAAGCCGTGCGAGGCCAAGCTTCCTTTACGTTATGTATCTGTTGTTATTGTGGTCAATTCCAATGGGTTTCATTGCGGCCATAAGGCCTCAGGCCGCACAAGATATCGCCTCTGGAATGAACGCCTATCTCGCAGGTATTCCAGAGCCTCTCTATGCACTTTTTGGAACCGGTTATCTCGGATATACCGTTGCGCGCCAATGGGGCAAAGTCAAAGGTGTGGAAAAATGACGGCAGAATGACGGTAGAATGACGGCATTATTTCGAAATAGGATCGGCAAAGATACGGATAAGTTAATAGATCTTAATCAAATTATTCAAATTTTTCTGATATTTGGCCCCAAATTGTTGAAATCCGCTTGCCATCCCTGTGGGTTTGCAGATAGAGGGGCAAGTCTAGTTCATCCAAAGGGGATATGTTAAATGACTACCGAAACCAATTTCCGCAAAATGCTGGCTGTAGCTGGCGGTCTTGCACTTGCTGTACCTGCTCTTTCCGCTTGTGCTGAGCAAGCTGAAGACGCTGCTGCCGCGGCTGAGTGTGCCGCTTGTGCTGCTGGCTGTGCTGCATGTGCAGCCGCTTGTGCCGCTGGTTGTGCTGCTTGCGCCGCTGGCTGTGCTGCTTGCGCTGCTGGCTGTGCTGCTGCTTGTGCAGCAGGCTGTGCTGCTGAAGCCGCTGGTTGTGCTGCTGAAGCTGCTGGCTGTGCCGCTTGTGCAGCTGCCTGCGCAGCAACCGAGTAAGCTTAAGCTTATTCTGCATTGGAAAATGCGTTAGAAAGGCTGTTTGAGCTCACGGGCCAGATAGCTAAGGAGGGCGTCTCGCTGGTACCCAGAGTGGTATCGGCGGACGCCCCTTTCGTTCAGTATCAACATTATCCCAAAGGGGATTGTGTCGCACCTGGCAACAAGTCGCGATGGTTTTACCACGCGCACAAGCCAGAAGAACGAGAAGCAGGCGAACATGGCCATTTTCACATGTTTCTGCCGCTGGATATGTTCAAGGGTATCGAACCCTACCACAAACCGCCAAGCAAACTGCCAAATGGCAAGAAAACGCAAGGCGTTGTTCATTTTGGCGCGTTGAGTTTTGGCATCGACGGGATGCCCATCAGCTGGTTTACCACCAATTACTGGGTCACCTACGAGTATTTGATGCCGGCAGAAGCGATCGCATCACGGCTAAAACTCTTCAATATGAAGAATGCGCCAGGCGACCCGTTGGTAAACGATTGGCTGACCGCTGCGGTGCAGCATTTTCAAGACCCGATTATCGACAATCTGCAAAAACGCGATGCACTTCTTCTGGAAAAACAAGAGGAACTTGGCCGCGCTGTGTACGAGGACAAATCCGTTGAGATCACATCACGAACGGCTTTCGATCTTTAGTTTTTTTCGGAATTCTCTTCTGTGGAATTCCAAAGATCCGGAATATCAGCACCGGTAAGTTCGATGATTTTTTTCAAAACCCTTTTTGTATCCGCCACTTCACGGTGCGAGAAATGGTCAAGCAGATCATCTTCGGCAGCTTTCGCGACCGCTAACGTTTCCATCAGATACTTCCGTCCTTTGGTCGTCAGTTCATAGCCGTCATCCGACATGTCAATCAGCATTCGTAGAGCCATCTGATCCAATAATTCGGCATCTGGAGAGAAACCGGTGTGATCCAATCTTTCGGCTAGCTCGTTCTCTGATGCCGGCGCGTTCATACTCAAGACTGCGAGTGTCATATATTCACGTTGCGAAAGGTTGAGTTCTTCCAGTTTCAAATGAGTTGGACGAGAGGATTGAAAATGCGCTCGTGAGATAAGGTACAGGAGGAAATCTTCTGTGAATCGGCCTTCGTCAATATCAACGGCATCAACTGGTTCGCTATTCAGTTTTGGCCGAGTTTCAGCATATTGACCGCCGTGAAATAGCAAAGGCAGTTCGTCTCTCTGATCAAAGTTCAGAACCTCGCCGATCAAGATAATATGATCACCACCTTCATATTGATGCATCGTCTTGCATTCGAAAAGGGCAGCATATTCATCGAGGATTGGTGATTCATTTTCGCCGGTTTTCCACGCTATCCCGGAAAACTTGTCACCGCCAGATTTCGCGAAAATATTGGATATGTCTTCTTGTTTGGAAGACAGCACATGGATCGCAAAATGTCCGCTGTTGCAAAATGCTACTTTTGAAAGAGAGTTTTTTGCGAGAGACCAAAGTACAAGAGGGGGATCAAGAGAGACAGAATTAAAACTACTGGCTGTCACACCAACAGGCTCCCCTTCATCGGATAGCGTCGTGATAACAGTCACGCCAGTAGCAAAGGCGCCCAAAGCGTTCCGAAACTCAATTGCTTTTTTGTCAGCCACCAGAACTAAAACTCCAGAAATTTCGCTTGAACAATATTACCATAAGGCGCTCAGCATAGCTGCAGCGTCAAGCAATGCAAATAGCTCTTAATTGAAGGATTCTGTTTTCCAAACCGTGATGCGCCCGAAACTATTCGGCTGTCGCAACTCAAGCGTCGATAAGCCCTTGAAGGTGGGCCGCTTCGTTTCGTACTTTTTCGGGGCCGCCCAACAGTTGACGGTTTGCACCAATTCGCTTGAACCAGAAATGCAATCCCAAAAGGTCCGTGAAACCCATACCGCCATGCACTTCGGTTGCGGTACGCGCAATGAAAGTGCCCACCTCTGCCAAATGTGATTTTGCAAGGCATGCCAGCAAAACCCCTTCATCATCATCCGATTGCAAGGCATAGGCCGCATGCCAAACCAAGGCACGTGACGGCTCTAGTTTCGCGGCCATTTCCGCACACATATGTTTGACCGCCTGAAACGACCCAATGACCCGGCCAAATTGTTCACGCTCCTTCGCATAGCCAACCGCAGCATCGATCATATATTGTGCTGCGCCAAGAGTATCTGCGGCCAACATGACGCGGCCAGCGGCAACCGTTTTATCAATGGTCTTTTCACCCTGTGTCTCAGCCGACAGCGGATCCAAAACGACATTGTCAAGCACGACTTCAGAATAGCACCTGGTTCGATCAATCGTTTTCATTTTCGAGATTGTTAGTCCAGCCGCATCGGCGTGGATGACATGCAATCTTCCTTCTGCGTCGGACAAAAGCAAATGACTTGCTTGCTCGGCCTCCAAAGCAAAGATCGTGGTTCCATTGACCATGGAGCCATCGAAGTTTAGCCGGGTATTGTCGCGTGCGCCGATATATTCATTGAACGCAACACCGAAATGAATTTTACCGGATGCAATTTTGGGTAGATATTCGGATTTCTGGACATCGGACCCCGCCGCCTCAATGGCGATGGCCGCCAATGTGCTTCCCAAAATAACGCCCGGAGAAACTGCATTGCCCAGGCATTCCTGTACAAGTGCAGCCTCCATGATCCCAAGTCCCGGACCGCCATAAGTTTCGGGGATGGTCAGACCGGAAATGCCCAGTTCAAGAAGCCCGTTATCTATTTCGCTGGAAGCACTGGAATCACCTTCTGCGTATTTCCTAACGGCGTCGAGCGGCGATAGGTCCGCCAGAATGGACCCGGTTGTCTGCTGCAACATTTGCTGTTCTTCTGTGAGTGCAAATTCCATTTCCTACACCCCCACCCTATTAGGGCCCGGCTTTGGTTCTCTAGGCATTCCAAGTCCACGTTCAGAGATGATGTTCTTTTGAATCTGTGCGGTCCCGCCGCCGATAATCAGGCCCAAATCATACATGAACCGCCATTGCCAGCTTCCGCGATCTCGAATGCGCGGTGTGTTACCGAACAACAATCCCAGTTCACCCATCACATCGTTGGCAAGTCCGGCAAGTTGATGGTTCAATTCACATCCTTGCAGCTTGATGATCAGCCCTGCCATTCCCGCGCTTTCACCTTTTAGCGATGCCGTAGTCACCCGCATACCGTTGGCCTGCATCGCGTAAACCTCTGCCTGTAATTTTATGAGACGGTCCCGGAAAACTGCGCTGTCAATCAATCGCTCACTGTCGATGGTCTCTGCCTTCATCAATTCTATGATCGAAATCAACCGGGCCTTTGCCGCATTGGGGTTACCAAGCATTCCGCGTTCATGCTTCAACGTACTATTGGCCACTCGCCACCCCTGCCCCGGCTCTCCAACAATTTGGTCTTTTGGAACCCGCACATCGGTGAAGAAGACTTCATTGAAATTTGCGGCCCCCGTCATATCAACTAGCGGGCGGACTTCGATCCCCGGAATATCCATTGAAAATATAAGGTAGGAAATTCCGCCATGCTTGGGCGCGTCGGGATCGGTGCGCACCAGACAGAATATCATGTCCGCTTCTTTTGCCGTCGACGTCCATATCTTTTGCCCGTTGATGACATATTCATCACCGTCCAGCACGGCGGAGGTCCGCAAGTTCGCGAGATCCGACCCGGCCCCGGGCTCTGAATAGCCCTGACACCAGATCACCTCACCCCGCAGAGTTTTCGCAACCCAGTCTTGCTTTTGCTTCTCCGTGCCATTTTCCAACAATGTCGGCACCAACATGGATATCCCTTGATTTGCAGTCGGCGGCGGCGCCCCGGTTTTGGCGAAAGCCTCGGCGATCAAACGAGATTTCAAAATGTCCGGTTCTGCTCCGTAACCGCCATATTCTTTGGCAATTGTCCGGGCGGCATAGCCGTTTTCGATCAACTTCTTTTGCCACTGGAGTCGCCTTGTGTCTCGCATTCCCGCACCGCCACCAGGCCATTCAGCCTTATGTTCGATCAGAAAATTCGTTACCGTATCGCGAAACTCTTCATGGGCCGGACTTAACTGTAGATCCATTGCTCTGTATCCTATCGGAAAATATATTCAGATTGATACTGTGCCTATATGTTTTGATTGAGAATTCAAGCGCACCTAGGTCACCAAGAGCCACCCAAACCTGACGATAAAATCCATAACCGATGTCGATTAGTACAATCAGCAATCCGAGATCAATTCCAAATTAGCTATGTTCAGTTTGCGAATCTCCATCTAAACTTAGAGGTAATGTTACTCTCCTTTCTTCAGAGCGATTTGCGTAAACTCGGTCATAATTCTCGTCGGCGTTCGCTCTCGTCTCGAAGTGGCATTGATTTTTCATCCAATGACTATTTGGGATTGGCACAGTCACCGCGAATAGCAAATGCGATAAAAAAGGCTCTTGACGATGGCGTACCTGCGGGCTCTGGCGGTTCACGATTGCTGCGCGGAAACCATCCGCAACACGAAGCGCTTGAGGCGCAAGCAGCCGCTTTCTTTGGCACTGAACGTGCTCTGTTTTTCTCCACTGGGTTTGCCGCCAATATGGCCTTGCTTGCTACTTTGCCACAGCGCGGTGATCTGGTCATTTATGATTCCCTGATACATGCAAGCGCCCACGAAGGAATGAAACTTGGCCGCGCGCAGTTCAAATCGTTTCCGCACGACAACGCTTCGGCGGTCGAAGATACAATTATCGCTTGGCGAAAAGCGGGAGGCACTGGCTGCCCTTGGATCGTGGTTGAAAGCCTTTACAGCATGGATGGCGATGTGGCGCCGCTCTCGGAACTCGTCGAAATTGCAAATCGAACAGACGCGATGATAATTATCGATGAAGCCCATGCAACGGGTGTCTTTGGGGAGAGCGGCAAAGGGCTCGGCGAACATTTACATAACGCGGAAAACATCATCAGCCTGCATACGTGCGGCAAGGCGTTGGGATGTGAAGGCGCACTTGTCTGCGGACCAAAGGTTGCTTGTGATTTCCTGATAAACCGAGGACGCGGCTTCATTTTCTCAACGGCTCCATCACCTTTGATGGCGAACGCGGTAAGAGAAAGCTTGAATATACTGGCCGATGACCCGTCACTACGCAGCGCTTTGCATTCTAACATCAATTTTGCCGAACAGGTTCTGGCTCCTTTCGGGGTAAAACCAACGGGCACGCAAATCCTGCCGCTCGTAGTTGGACAGGATGATTTGGCGATGGATCTTTCCCAAAAGCTGTCAGACCGGGGCTTTGATATCCGTGCCATTCGGCCACCCACTGTTCCAGAAGGCACGGCCCGGTTAAGAATATCCTTGACCCTTAATGCGTCACAAAACGACATTAGACATCTGGCAGACGCTTTGGAGGCATGCATATGATGCGGCAAGATAGATTGGTTGTAACCGGGACCGATACTGACATTGGTAAAACGGTTTTTTCTGCGGCATTGGCGGATGCAATGGGCGCATTGTATTGGAAGCCGGTGCAGGCCGGGATCGAGGATGGCGGAGATAGCCAGCGGATCGGCGAACTTTCATTCCTTTCATCAGACCAAATTTTGCCCGAACGTTATCGCCTGAAAACGCCCTGCTCCCCCGATCTGGCTGCTGAAATTGATGGTATTTCGATCGATTATGATCATCTAAATCCACCGAATATAAATGGACGAATGATAATAGAGGGTGCTGGCGGTGCACTTGTTCCGCTGACCAAAGATAAGGTCTATGCCGATCTTTTTGCCCGCTGGAACTTCCCGGTGATAATCGTGGCAAGCACCCGATTGGGTACAATCAACCATAGCTTGCTAACGATTGAAGCCTTGCGAAACCGGAATGTGACTATTCATGGCATAGCATTTATCGGAGATGAGCTACCCCACAGCGAAGATGCAATTTGTCGAATCGGCGACGTGAACCATTTGGGAAGATTACCATATTTGACCAACTTAACCCGCGATAACCTGCGAGACGCTTTTCGTAAGAATTTTGAAATCGACCGTTTCATATCGAAAGAGGAAATATCTTGAACGGCTCTCCCATCTGGCACCCTTTCACTCAGCATGGTTTGAACGAACCGATCCCGAAAATTGATCGCGCCGACGGTGCGGCGCTCTATTCCGCAGATGGACAACGCATCATTGATGCAATTTCATCTTGGTGGGTCACAACCCATAGACATTGTCATCCCACAATCATGTCTGCGATTGCGGAACAGGCGGTGAAATTGGATCAGATGATTTTTGCGGGTTGGACCCATGAACCGGCGGATTCGCTTGCGCGGGGGCTAGTCGACATGATGCCAGCATCTCTTACCCGCGTATTCTATTCAGATTCAGGATCGACCAGTGTCGAAGTCGCGTTGAAAATGGCGCTGGGATTCTGGGCCAATCGGGATAAGCCCCGTCATAAAATTATAGTGATGGAACACAGCTATCATGGCGATACCATCGGCGCGATGTCGATCGGCGCACGCGGTGTTTTTAATCGGGCCTATTCACCGCTGCTTTTTGATGTCGAAACTCTGCCTTTTCCTATTCCAGATAATGAACAGGTCTGCATCGATGCCTGTGAACGCCTTTGCAAAGAAAAGCCTGCTGCTTTGATCATAGAGCCGCTGCTGCTGGGAGCTGGCGGCATGCTCATCTACTCAAAGACGGTGCTTAGGGCCCTGAAAGACATATGTGATGCCCATGATGTGATTTTCATCGCGGACGAGGTGATGACGGGTTGGGGGCGCACCGGAACGTTACTGGCCTGCACTCAAGCCAATGTTGTTCCGGATATATTGTGCCTTTCCAAAGGCCTGACAGGCGGCGCAATGCCTCTTGCGGTCACCATGGCCAATGATGCGATATTTGATGCCCATTATTCAACCGACCGGGCAAAGATGTTTTTTCACTCATCCAGCTATACCGCCAATCCGATTGCGTGCGCAGCCGCGAATGCGAATCTGAAGATATGGAACGAGGAACCGGTTCTGGAACGAATTTCAGATTTGACCGCACGGCAGTCTGCACTGCTATCAGAAATAGCGACACATCCTCTCGTCGCCAATCCGCGTCAAATTGGCACGATTACAGCCTTTGAGATTATGTCCGATAAAAATGGCTATCTTTCGAACATCGCGCCGCAACTATTACGGTTCTTCCGTGAAAGAAACCTGCTCATCCGTCCCTTGGGGAATACCGTCTATACAATGCCGCCATATTGCATTGATGATGATGACCTGAAGACGATCTATGCTGCTCTATATGAGGCATGTGAATGTGTGAAAACTGGCAATCTCAATTGATTGCTAAACGGGCATCCGGGTCAGGAAACTCGAATCAAGCCCTCCTGTGTGGCGGATGCAATCAAAGTGCCATCTTGCCGATATAGCGACCCTCTGTTCAGCCCCCGTGTCCCGCCGGTCCAATCGCTATCCATAACGTAACAGACCCATTCATCCGCCCTCAACTCACCATGGAACCACATCGCGTGATCAAGGCTGGTCGAAAACAAACCCGGGGTTGTCCAGTGCAATCCATGGGGTATCATCGATGTCGA
>CALKXX010000024.1 GCA_938003725.1 uncultured Sphingomonadaceae bacterium
ACGCTTTGTATTTCGTCGAGTGGGATATTAGCCGTCTGGAATGGCACTAGCCTTACAGACAATATATCTTCGCTCACCGTCGTCCGCAGTTTCATCGCAAATAGTAGCAGAGCAATGAGCAAAGTTGTCACAATCATTGGCAAAATAGCGGATTGTTTTTCACTATCCGAAATCAAAAACATAAGGGCAGCAAGGTTGATCAAGGCGACTAGAGCAATGGTGCCGCCTAACAATATGTCAGGAAATCTTTGTGTTTCTTGATAGGTCATCGGCGCATCCTATCATCTGCAACTGTCCTGATCCACGGCAGGTGTTCCCGCCCCAAAAAAATCTGACCATCGATCAGATAAGTCGGTGTTTCAAAGACTTTCCGATCAAGAGCGTCATTGCGGATTGCATCGAGCTGGCTTTCTGCAACTTCCCAATCGGGATCGTCATAGCCATTTGCTGTCAGCAATCGCGCTGCTGCTGATCTGTCATTCAGGTCGGCCTGATTGACCCAGTAGGCCTCAAATGCCGACCTTACGAATGGAATCGGACTCGGACTCTCTTTCAAGGCTGTCAAGGCTTGCAAGGCGGCGTCCGAACCCGCTGGATCGTCGGCAAATTCCATGTTGATCTCTTGCACCTTGGCATAATGCAAATGCGTGTTTCTTTGGGAAATCGCACGCACGCGGCGATGGCGTTCGCCGACGGTTTCGTGCGGTTTCTCCGCCGGAATGATAAGGGCGCGGGAGGAAAAGGGCAGCCACCGGGCTTCGATGCCGGTTTCCTGAATCAGGGCCAAAGTCGGCTCCAGCGCCAGATAGGACGCAGCTGATTTGAAATCGATGTAGATAGTCAGCATCGCGGCAAACCGTTTTCCGAGATTCCATAAGCGATATCGGGTGCAGGGCCTTTACGCCCCATCAGGTGCCAGCGCACATAGGGAAGATGCTCGCGGCCAAATAAAATTTCATCGCCGATAATATAGGTTGGCACACCGTAAATGCCCGATGGATGCAATTGGGGTTGCAGGGCATCATGGATGGCGCGGCCTTCGCCTTGCTGAAAGGCATCAAAGCCATTGGGGTCGATACCGGCATCCTTCAGGCACGCCTCGATCACGTTTACATCTTCGATATCAAGCTCCCTGCGCCAAAAGGGAGGATAGACGATATTCAGATATGCTCCCATACGCTCCCGCGCGGTTTTTGCGGCCCAGATTATGCCGATATTCGCGATGGACGAGTCCCAGATTTTTTCAGTGCCCTTGAGCATCAACCCCTGTTTCTCCGCATAGCGGCGTGCATCGGCATAGCCATATTTCACTGCCGTCCATTGTGAAGAGCTGCGGGTGCTCTCCACCACCTTGCCCTTTTTCTTTTTCGCGGAGCCGAGATAGCTTGGTATATCGAGCGTCAGGGGCCGCCAATCAAAGTGCATCCCAAGCTCCGCCTCCAGCGCGAGCGTTGGGCGAATGGCGACAAAGGCATAGGGGCTTTTGACGTCTATATAGACGATCAGCGGCGCATCACTTTCTAGGGCTTTCAACGGGCGTTCCCGGTCACGATGCCGGTGTCAGCTTTTTGCCAGGATGCATTCCGTCGACATAGCCCATAAACGGTTCATGGATGGAATAGCCGAGCAACTCCTGTGCACGCGGGGGTAAGGCCGCGGCCTTTTCGGGCGGTACAGCCAACAACATCGTCTCCAGCGGCCGCATCCAGCCAGGGCAATATTGCGGGGTTACGATCAGGCGCGAAGCGTCGGACTTATTTGCACCGCCGCGGTGCCACAGTGTCCCTTTTGCGATCATCAAGGAACCGGCCGGCATGACGGCCTTCACTGCATCGGGATGGAAGCCGGGATCGCGCTCTTGGTCGCCTTTATCCGTGTTGAGGAAATCGGACGCGCTATTGGCACCATCTGGTCTGCGGTCATCCCATAAATGGCTGCCGGGAATGACCTCGGTTGCGCCATTATCTTCAGTCATCGGGTCAATCGACCAGAATGTGCTGACGCCCAGTGCCTTGCGCGGAAAGGGCTGACGGCAATGATCATCATCAATATGCCATGGTTGTACCGTTTCGCCCGGATGGAGATTGATGGCCAGACAGGCGGATAGCAAACAGGTTTTGCCCAGTTCCTTCTCGGCAAAGGCCAGCTGCAAAGGATGCGTTACCAGGTCCGCAAATATCGGATGCTTGCCAAGCATGGCATAGATACGGTTGGATTCCGTACCTTCAAAAACATTGCGCCCGCGAATATTGCTTTCGAGAAAGGGTCGCAGCGCCGCGTGGTGCTTTTCGACTTGTTCAGGCGGCATGATGGCCGGGAAAATAACATAGCCGTCCCGCTCATATTCCTGCCAGCATTCTTCAAAGCTGCGGCCCCCCAGATAGGGAGCCAAGACCGTTTCAGTCGTATCGGTTTTTTGTGTAGCCATCGCCATAATATGGCAGAATATAGGACATCGCGCAACGCCGGGCCTGAC
The DNA here is from genome assembly GCA_938003725.1 of uncultured Sphingomonadaceae bacterium. Lineage (GTDB taxonomy): Bacteria > Pseudomonadota > Alphaproteobacteria > Sphingomonadales > Sphingomonadaceae > Parasphingorhabdus. Next base: position 2,477 of record CALKXX010000024.1, read on the forward strand.
GCTACGGCTTGGCGTAAGTTGACGATAGGGCGCTGCTATCGAACCATTTAGTGGCGTTCGATCAGGTCCCATTTATTGCCGAAAGGATCGCGCCACTTGACGACCTTGCCATAGCTTTCGGTGCGCGGATCTTCGAGTAGATCGATACCGGCTTGCTCCATGATCGCGATGTCGCCATCAAAATCATAGGTTTCTAGGAACAGGAAGACCCGGTTTCCCGCTTGCTCACCGATAACTTCTTCTTGTGCCTCGTTGCTCGCCTTTGCCAGTAACAGCCGTGTTTCCGTGCTGCCGGGCGGAGCGACCAATACCCAGCGCTTGTCTTCGGAAATTTCGGTATCCTCTATCAGTTCAAAACCCATCAGGCCGACATAGAAATCGATTCCCTGATCATAGTCGGGGACGATCAGCGTTACAGCGGCAATAAACTGGGTCATATCATCCCTGTTAACGAAATCGAAAAAATGGCAGGGGCGCACGGGATCGAACCGTGGGCCTTCGGTTTTGGAGACCGACGCTCTACCATCTGAGCTACACCCCTGCACAAGCCAATAGTTTTGGCTGATGCGCGCGCATTAGCGCCATGATCAGCCAAGGGCAAGCGAGATTCTTCATTATCCCCGCATTCCGGCACGTCCCGGGAACATGGTTAAATTTCACCGAATAGCTGTTTACCGAGCGAGCAAACCAGCGGTTTACCCGCAGGGCCGACAACCGGTTTCGCAGACATGATTTCCTTCGACCGAACATGAGGAACAGTATTCCGGGCGTAGCTTAAACGGAAGAAATGGTGTTGGCGCTGGGGTCTCACATACTCAGGAGAAAAAGAAAGATGACTGGTTTACTTACCCAAAAACCGACGAATACGCCGAACAAAATTCACTATGCATTCGCGGCAGAGGAGGACCGCTGCGCAGAACGACACAAGGTTGCGATACCTGCCCGTTTGCGTTTTTCATGTGCCAGCAGCTTTACCGTGGAGGTGAGGGATTTATCCCTTGCCGGCTTCGGGTGCGACGCTTTGCTGACCATGCATCCCGGAACGCGCTGTTGGTTGACGCTTCCTGGACTGGGTGCGTTGGAAGCAGAAACGGTCCGCAACGATGATCGCGGCTTGGGCTGTGCCTTTTCAAGTCTGATGAGTCCGGCAGTTGTTGATCGTTTTGTGGCAAAATATCCCCGGAAGGATATCGAGCGAGTCTAGATAGCTTTCACAAAAGCGGCGCTGTCCAATCCAATTTTCCGATTACTGGTCTCTTCGGTAAAATTGATTGGGCGGTGCCGCTTATTTTTATCATTCAGCGGCTTCCAATTGAACATGTTCGGCTTCGGCTGAAAAAATCTGTTTCAGGTCCGCATCATCGGCTTCGATCAACCGATCTACCCACTTGTGAAATACCTGTCCGCCGCCTTCGTTGCGTCCAAACCAGACCTTGTCCAGCAATCCGGATTGCAGTGATTCGTGCTGACGTTTTCCGGTTTTATAGTCTTCTTCTGCGACCACGGTTTCCAGAAATGCAAATTGTTCATCCGCACCTTTGCGCACAGCAGCATCGGTTGGTTCGTGCTCCATGACATAAAATTGGGTGGTATAGCTTTCACCGACAGTCTTGCCTGGGAATAATTGCGAGATCATCGCGCCGCGCCCGCCGCCGCCATAGAAGCTGGCGATCGAGATATGCGGAAAGATCGTCCATACGCCCTGCAACAAAGCGTCGATTGGCCAATCATTTTCCGAAACCTGTGTCAGGTCGATTTGTTCATCGCTGCCGGTTTTTTGAACGAATTTGGAGGGCGAGGATAATCGTTGATGTGGCCCCCATGCAAAATAATTGGCCTGGTTGAAAAAATCAGCACCGAATGTGTCTTTGTGCAATACCGGAAGATGATAGAAATCCAGATAGCCGTCATAAGCGGTCTTCCAATTGGGTCCGGGAATTGTCCGTTGATCAAACAGGTGCCAACTATCAAAACCGAAATGGCTTAGCAGCTCATCATAGCCGCAAAGATAGGATTCAATGTCGAGCGTGCTATCAGGGTCCAATGTCGCCCAGATAAGTCCGGCCCGTTCCAGCGTCGGGAATTTTTTGAGGCAAAATTGCGCTTTGTCAACCGTGCCGAAATCCTTGGGTGAGGCGACCGCGAGCAGATCACCGTCATTCTTGAACGTCCAGCCATGATAGCCACAGGTAAAGCGCGATGCCTTTCCTGATCCGGCTGCAACCGGATTGCCGCGATGGGTGCAGCTGTTCAAAAAAGCTTGCGCGGTGCCATCTTTTTGCCGGGTGATTAGGACCGGAATGCCGGCCATCTCCATGGCTTTGTAACAGCCCGGTTCGGGAAGCTCACAGGACGGCGCCATCATCAGCGGCAATTGCTTGAAGATTTTTTCTTTCTCCAATTCGAAACGCGCTTCGTCGGTATAGTCGGATGAGGGGACCGCAACGACCTCATCCACCAATTCCATAGTGCCTGCTTCGCCATGTTCGACCAGTGTTCGGGTCATTTCCACCAATTTTTGCCGCGACATTTTTCTCTCCTGAATTTGAGCGACAGAATATCACAAAGATGCGCTGCCGAAACTATTCTTTGTGCGAAGGCGGGCCTTTGGCCGACGAGTCGGTACTATCGGGAAATTCGGGCCAAATTGGCGGTGCTTTCTCGATTTCACCGCTGGCCTCTATGGCATTTTCCGCAGGGAGTTTTGGTTCGGCCCTTGTCCATATCCATGTCCCGCCAATCAGAGCCGCCGCCATTGGAATAAGGTTCCATGGCAGTTCGACAAAGACAAGCGCGATAATCACGCTGACGCTAAACGCTACCAAAGCAGCACGCTTGCCCTTTTTCGTAATCGCCCGACCTTCGCGCCAATTCATGATATGCGGGCCGAAACTTTCATGTTCCACAAGCCAAGCTTCCAGACGCGGTGAACTGCGTGCAAAACAAAAAGCTGCGAGAATCACAAATGGGACGGTTGGCAACAGCGGCAGAATGATGCCGATTGCCCCCAGTCCAAGCGCAGTTAGGCCTGCCAAAAGATAAAGGTGCCGCTTCATGCTGTTACATTAGCATGATGCGGTGGTTTTATCTCAAGCTAATTTGGCCGCCGGTGCCTTTGTGCTTTCCGCTCGGGTGAGGGAGCAAAGCGCAGAAGGCAATATCCCAGGACGCCGGACACCAATGATCCGCTAATCACGCCCAGCTTTACGGTTTCAATTTGGGCCGGATCAACAAAGGCCAGATTGCCGATGAACAGGCTCATGGTAAAACCAATCCCGGTCAAACAGGCGAGCCCATATAGCTGCATCCAGCTGACCCCTTCGGGTCGTTGCACCAGGCCGGTCTTGGCTGCCAACAGCATGAAGCCGAACACGCCGATCTGTTTGCCGACCACAAGCCCAGCCGCAATACCAAAGGCCAGAGGAGCCATAAGGTCACTGACCTGAATGCCCGCCAGGGAAACGCCGGCATTGGCAAAGGCAAATATTGGTAGCACCAGAAATGCTGTCCACGGGTGCAAGATATGCTCCAGATGCTTGAGCGGTGAGCTGCCGTCCTTTGCCGACAGCGGGATGGCAAGGGCGGCAATCACGCCCGCCAGCGTTGCATGTACCCCGGATTTCAGCACACAGATCCACAGGAAGGTGCCGACGAGAATATAGGGCGCGACCCGGACGACGCCCAATCTGTTCATCGCAATCAATGCAACCGTACCAACGCCTGCGAGCATCAAGGATGTGGCCGAGACATCTGCCGTGTAAAACAGCGCGATGATAATGATAGCGCCAATGTCATCGATAATGGCAATGGCGAGCAACAGGATTTTAAGGCTGAGCGGTGCGTGTTTGCCCAGCAACGCCAAGACGCCGAGTGCAAAGGCAATATCGGTTGCGGCCGGGATGGCCCAACCGTTCAGATTCTCCGGCGAACCCATGTTTATCCAGACAAAGATCGCGGCCGGAATAGCCATGCCGCCGAGGGCTGCTACTACCGGCAGGGAAGCCTGTTGCAATGTCGATAGCTGACCTTCGACAATTTCACGTTTTACTTCCAGTCCAACCAGAAAAAAGAAGATCGCCATCAATCCGTCATTGATCCAAAGCGACAGGGGCTTGGCGATTTCCAATGCGCCAAACTGTATCTCAACCGGGATATTCACGAACGCCAGATAAGCAGGATTAAGCGCGCTGTTCACCGCAATCATGGCGGCGACAGCGGCCAAAAACAGTACGATCCCGGCGCTGGTCTCCTGTTTAATAAATTCGCGGAGGGCGGTCTTTACATTCGCTACCATTGGGTGGTCTTCCAAAATTGGAAATTGAGCTGGGTGTCGTCAAATAGAAAAATGGGGCGGCTAGCGATTGAGGAATGCTGCCGCCCCGAGGGAGGTATGGGGGAGTAAAACTAAGTCAAGCCGGTTGTCGTGCGGTCTGTCCGGCCGATTGTCGGCCTATGTGTTGGATGCGGTCCTTCAGCAACAACCGAAGCTTCTTAAGCTGGCGCACGTTATGCGCGCTTTTCGGCGCCTTTTTGATTTGCGTATCCAACCTGCGATGTTTGCGGATCAGGCTGTTCAGATAATCGTTCATTGGGCGCTTCCTCTCCTGTCGTTGTGCATCGTTGGATGGGATATGGCAAAAATATCTTGATATATCCAATCGAATAAGAAATAGTTATTTGATAGATAGTTTCTATTAACGAAAGAGAACATGCATGCCCACATTGCGTCAGTTTGAATATCTGGTTGCGGTCGCCGACCATCGTCACTTTGGCAAGGCAGCGCAGGCGGCTGCCGCATCGCAACCGACGTTGAGCCATCAACTGCGGACATTGGAGAAAAGGCTAGATGTTACGCTGGTCGAACGCCGCACCCATGGCGCCGAATTGACGCCGGTTGGCCGCGAAATAGCAGAGCGCGCACGGCAGGTCTTGGTCGAGGTCAAAGATATTCGCGATCTGGCGGAGCGGGCCAGCGAAAGACTGGCCGGGACGTTGCGCTTTGGCGTTTCGCCAACGCTTGGGCCCTATCTGATGCCCCCGGTTATCGCTGCCCTCCATCGCACCAGCCCGGATTTGCGCTTCTATATGCGCGAAGGGATACCGGATTTGCAGGCCATGGAGTTGGTCAAGGGCGCAATCGATATGCTGCTTGGGCCATTGCCGATTGAAGGCGAAAATTTACAGATCGAGCCGTTATTTCGGGAACCGTTGATGCTTGTGGCACCGCCCGATCACCCTCTGGCGATGCAGAAAACGCTAGGGCTTTCGGATTTGGCTGGAGCGCCTGTACTTAGCCTGGATCGCCGCCATCATCTCCACCGCGATGTCGCGGCGCAATGTCAAAAATACGAAATGAATCTGTTGCGTGACTATGAGGGCACGAGCCTGGATAGTGTCCGTCAGATGGTTGCGTCCGGATTGGGCCTGGCAATTTTACCCGCGCTATATGTACGTTCAGAGCTACCGCGCGGCGGCGATGTTGCTATTTTGGAAGTTGATGGCTGGCATATGTCGCGCAGTATCGGAGCGGCATGGCGATCAAGCGCGGGGTTTGCTGATGAATATGATGCCATCGCTTCGAAAATTGCAGAAGAGGCCCGATTGTTGATGGAAGAATGAACCACAAGCAACCGGGCTTGATTGACGGCGATATTTACTGTGACACAGCAGGCATCAGGCTGTTAAGATTGCAGCCGGTTGATCGGAAAATCCAATTGCCACCGGCGCCGTCGTAACGCTAAAAATACCGCTGCTGATCAGCACAGCTGCGAGTGCGGCGAGGATATTGCTCCCAGTTTTGTTACGAAAGGTCATAGATATTCTCCTTGGTTTGATATTGTGCGTGTTTGGGTTGCCGCTATTGGCCGATGGCGCCTTTTGAATAGTTTTTGGCTTCCGCGGCGTCTGGTTCAATCGGCTTGATGATATCGATCAAGATGCCGTTTGGGTCTTTGGTGATAAAGTGACGTTGGCCAAAGGCTTCGTCCTGCAGCGTTTTGACGATGGGCAGTCCGGCCGCCAGCGCGGCATCATATTCGGCATCCGGATCTTCAACTTCAAAGTTCAGGATGAAACCTGACGATGGCTTTCGCGCGTCTTTTTCGGGAATGGTCTCATGGGTATAGTCCAGTATCGCCAGGTTCACTGACGGGTCCTCACTGGATTGTAAGTGGACATACCAATCCGCTTCGTAAAGCGCCTGAAACCGGAAGTGCTTTTGATAGAAATTTGCCGTTCCAGCGACATCGCCGGTCTGGATCACAGGATAATAGCTGGTTGTTTTCATTTTGCTTGCTCCGTTGTTTCGAATCACATACACTGTGTATGTAAATCTCAATATACAAACAGGCTGTATGTATGCAAGATAAAAATGTGATTTCCAATGAAGAACGCACCCGAAAAACGCGAAAAGCCCTGATAGAAGCGGCACTTAGCCTATTTGTAAAAAAGGGGTATGGGGCAACGGGAACCCCGGAAATCGTCAAAAAAGCCAATGTAACGCGCGGCGCACTCTACCATAATTTCGATGATAAGGCCGATCTGATGCGTGCAATTGTGGATCAGGAATGCGCCGCCATTGGACGAGAGATAGAAAGGCAGAGTACCGGGCTAAGCGATCCTATAGAGGCCTTGCAACAAGGTAGCAGTGGTTTCCTGCGCGCCATGGGAAAGCGCGGACGCGCACAGATTATTGTGGTCGAGGGTCCAGCCGCAATAGGATATGGCGAAATGATCTCCATCGAGGATAAATATACTCGAAAATCCCTCAAGGAAGGGTTGGAATTTGCTCTGAGTACGGAACGGATTATACCCCTGCCGTTGGAAGAAACGGTGGATACGATCAGTTCGATGCTTGATGCTGTGGCATTGAAAATCGAACATGGTGCTGATTTTGGGCGGATGGAAACGGTGGTTCACGCGGTGATCGCTGGGTTGGCGAAACGAGCAGATCAGCGATGAGCATAGTTGTTTCGCATAGACCATTTACCGAACACACCAATTTGGTAGGAACTGGCTATGTCTCTCGATCTTGATCTTTTGCAGAAAGCCTATGCATCCGGTATCTTCCCCATGGCCGATGCCAGGGATGATCCGGAAACATTCTGGGTCGAGCCGAAAAACCGGGCCATCATGCCACTGGACGGCTTCAAAATGTCGCGGTCGCTGCGCAAGACCATTCGTGCGGATCGATTTCGGGTGACCGCAGACCGAGCCTTTGACCAGGTTATCGCAATTTGCGCCGAAGAGGCTGCTGACCGCCGGGAAACATGGATTAACGCGGATATTGAAAATGCGTTTAATGCGCTGCACCAACAGGGCAAAGCGCATAGCGTTGAATGTTGGTCGATTGACCCGGACAGCGGGGACCAGAGGCTTGTTGGCGGTCTGTACGGACTTGCTATTGGCGGCGCATTCTGCGGGGAAAGTATGTTTTCGCGCAAGCGGGATGCGTCGAAAGTCGCTTTGGCGTGGTTGGTCGCGAGATTGAAAGTCGGCGGTTTTTCACTATTGGATTGTCAATTTATTACGGATCACTTGGCCTCGCTTGGTGCGATAGAAATCAGCCAGCATGAATATTTAAAGCGACTTCGCACCGCCGTTGATCATTCGGTCTCTGCGATCAGGTCACCAATCAAGTCCTCTGGACCTTCTTCTGTGGGTGCCGGTGCCGGTGTCGGTGCCGGTTCGGGGGCAGGCGAAGGCGCCGGTGTTGGAGCAGATGGCGCCGGTGCTGCGACCGCTGGCGGTGCTGCCGGAGCCGGGGCATCATCATCTTGTACCGCTTCCGGCGCTGAATTTGGCGAACTGGACGCGCGATTGGCGATATTAGAAGAAGAAGAACGAGGAGCGGTTGGATCTGCGCCGCTTGGCCGGTCTTCTTCGCCCGGAAAGCTCATTTCGCAATTTTTGATCCAGACATCATAGATCGGGTGCTCAACGACATTCACTGAAGGCGATTCGCGAAACAGCCAGCCCGAAAATACGCGCCGCCATTTATCATCGCCGGATCTGGTGGCCGGACGGTCATTGACCAATAGCTGAACGAAAGCACCATGTTCCGGCGTCAATTCCCATGGAGCGGTACGCTCACATGCCCGCAATCTTACAATCGCACGGCCAATGCGAATGGATTGCCCCGGTTTTAACTCTAGATCACGGGTCAGCCCATTGCGCTTGTTGAGAAAGCCGAGTGTGGCAACACGTTCTGCCATTGGGGTACCAATTTGTTCGGTTACCGGTTGTACCAGTTCGTCATTGGTTGCCGCGACATCGGCTTTTTCGGCCGATTTTCCAGTCGCTTTTTCTTCGACATTGTCGCTGCTGAACCAGCCGCACCCGGCCAAAAGCAGGGCGGTGGCCAAAGCTGGCGCTAGCCGTAGTGATTTGGCGCAGCGGCTCATTCCGCCTCGGCCGGGTTCCATGGTTCATAGTCGCCGGTTGCAGCGGCGCGAACACCGCCTGCTTCCAAAGCACCTGCTGGACGATACGCATCGGCCGTACCGGTCAGATTTCCGGTTGGTTCTTTTTCCCAAATGCGTGGTTGCGGCAAATGACTTTCCGGAATTTCGTCATAGCTGCCGTGCAGCCAGCCATGCCATTCGGGAGATACTCGGCTGGAATCATTGGCGCCGGAATAGATGACCCAGCGTTTGTCGACGCCTTTGTCCGCTTTTTTATGCTGATAGTATGTGTTGCCGAAAATATCCTCGCCAACTGATCTGCCGTTGCGCGCGCTGAACAGGCTCGTACCGATTGTCGCGCCGTTCCACCATGTAAATATTTTTGCCAATATACCCATAAGCGACCGCTTAGCGTGTCATACCATATCGCGGCAATTAAAAAATCGATCGAGACACTATTCTTGCCACGTCACGGTGTCGCCTGGTCCGATATTCAACTCGGCTGCCCGGCCGGCGGCGAGTTCAAGGACAGCTGCGACCGGCCCCTGCGATGCAACAGGGTCCAGTGAATAGGGTGTCGTATTTGCAGCAATCGATTCGATAATACCATCGCGGCGGACAAATATTATGTCGAGTGGGATGACCGTATTCTTCATCCAGAAGCTCGCTGCCTTGTCTTCGGGAAAAGGAAAGATCATGCCCATATCCGGCGCCAGTTCGGTGCGAAACATAAGGCCTCTAGACTGTTCTGCTGCCGTGCTTGCCAGTTCGACCGTAAATCTATGCTCAATATTGCCGGATCTGATGGTTAGCGGCAGTAGCTTTAGGCCCGCTTCGGATAGCTGCGGTTGAACCGCAACATTCTGTGCTGCGGCGTCATTTTGTGCGTAACAGCTTGATAGGCTCGCAGCACATATCACAGCCGCGCAGATAGCGGAAAGCTTGGACCAAAATGTCATTGGTAAATCTTAGCCAATTGGCCCAGGCTGTAAAGCGACTTGTACCGCCAGGTTCCCCCGATCACCTTGTGTGATCCGGGCCAATAGATGCTGACCGGGGACTATTTCACCGACGCCAGCGTTTCGCAGCGTCTCCATGTGGACAAATACATCGCCATCAATGTCATCGACAATCAGGAACCCATATCCCTTCGCGCGGTTGAACCACTTTACTTCGGCATTGGTAAAACCAGAAGTATCTTCATCCACGACATGCATGGATCTGCGATTATTTTCCGGGTGGCTTCCGGTCGTGGCCGGACTGCATTGGGATAAATCTACATTCAATATCTTGGTCGCTTGCAATCCCTTTGGCGCATCGAGATATTCACACTCGATATACGCATTTTCGGGAAGATCCCGCCTGCCTAGCGGCTCTAACACGGTCCAGTGGACCAAAATATCGCTACCGGGCATACTATTTGATCTGCCATCTTCCGGTGCGTCGGGTATGATGAAGCCAAAACCGCGATGGCTGTCGAACCATTTTACATGTCCGCTTGCGTGCATCGGTTCAATTTTCTCGACATGTTGCTCATCGTCTTCAGCAGCAACGCTCGTAACGTCCGATTGATCTTGGGCTGTTTCTGCATATAGACTTGCCACAACGCACCTCCAAAAACTCGACCCATAGAACTCGATCGAAGCCTCGTTGCGATTAAGTCCAAGAGAATCGATGTAAAAATTTATATCACAAAAAATGTAAAATGACCAATTCCGTTGTGAATCTCACCCTGGCGGATATCATCTTGAGGATCCCGATTTGGCTAGCTAGTTGCCTATAAACATTTAGATTCAACAAGATTCATCGATTTCCTCACCCGGCTTTGCAAATACATATCGTGTTGCAATGTCATATCCGTGACCGGCGCGTATAAAAGCTTGAAGCTGTTTCTGGCATTTTTCCCGATCATATTTTTCGGGCGCAAAGGGCCCGATGGATTTTTTCCGGGCGAAATTTCTAGCCGCTTCCCACTTTTGTCGGTCGCTAAGCTGCAGCGCGGCGCTATCGTCTCCTTCTTCAACTCCGGCTTGATACAAGGCTTGCTGAACCCGGCGAATGCCATAGCCGCGATTGGCCAGCGCAATCGCCTTGTTTTTCGCGAATAATACATCGTCAATATAGCCAAGTTCGGCGAACCGTTCGACCATTTGGTCAATTTCAGCGGGGGTTTCATCCGCCCACTCTCTTTCGCGCAACTTGCGTTGGAGATAAGCCCTCAATTTGTGACGGGTCGTGGCGTAGCGAGAGACATAGCGCAGAGCCATGTCTTGAAGCTTGTTTTGATCCAACGCTTTACCGCTATTTTTCAACGCTTTATCCCTGTTGGTTGGCCCTTGCCCTTTTTGTGCCACAGTCGAGCCGAAATTTAAACGTCACTTACCATCAAGAGAGCATTCATTCTAATGTAATTGGCAGTTTCCCGGGCATTATGGAAAATTGTTGCAAATTTTAATCTAGTGATTTTTGAAGGCTGGACCTTCTGGAAAGTAGATAAACATGACCGATCTGACGCCCACACCCACAAAAGACGATCTTCCTCGCCGTTTTGCCGACTTTACAACTCTGGGCGAAGCTCTTGATTATGCAGCCGAGGGGAACCGCGGTTTCAATTTCCACGACGCTCGCGCTACGCTGGTCCGGGTATATCCTTTCAAGGAACTGCAATCCGATGCCCGCGATGCGGCGCGCCGGTTAATCGGCTATGGAATTAAACCCGGCGACCGCGTTGCCCTGATCGCGGATACGGAACCGCAATTTTGTGCGCTCTTCTTTGGCGCGGTCTATGCTGGTGCCCTTCCGGTGCCGCTTCCCTTGCCAACATCTTTTGGCGGAAAGGAAAGCTATATTGATCAGATCGGCGTCCAACTGGACAGCTGTGATCCGGCAATTTTACTGTTTCCCGATGAAATCGAAGAACTGGCCTCCTCAGCTGGACAGTCTCGAAAGATACCTTCTTTCGGTTGGGATTGCTTTGCTGACCGGAAGGCGGCTGATTGCGACTTCCCGCAGGCACAGGGCGAAGATATCGCTTATCTGCAATATTCCAGTGGCTCTACCCGCTTTCCGCATGGCGTCGCGGTATCCCACACGGCATTGCTGCACAATGTCGGTTCCCACTCGCACGGAATGCTCGTGACTGAACCGGATCGCTGTATATCGTGGCTGCCGTTTTATCACGACATGGGGCTGGTCGGCTGTTTCATTTCCATGGTCGCAAATCAGGTTTCCACCGACTATCTTAAGACAGCAGATTTCGCGCGGCGTCCGTTATCCTGGCTCGACCTGATTTCCCGCAATAAAGGCAGTTCTTGCAGCTTCTCACCAACCTTTGGATATGAGATTTGTGCGCGCCGGATTGGTACGATGACCAATGTCAAAGAACGTTTTGATCTATCGCGTTGGCGGATTGCCGGCAATGGCGCCGACATGATCCGTCCCGATGTAATGCAGCGCTTTACCGATGCGTTCGCACCTGCTGGTTTTGACGCCAAAGCGTTTCTGCCCAGCTATGGTTTGGCCGAAGCCACCTTGGCCGCAACGATTATGCCCCCCGGCGAAGGGATGGAAGTGGAATTGGTCGAAGAGACCGAGCTATCCGGTGAGCAACAAAGCGATGGCAGTCGTCCCAAAAGATTCCGCGCTATCGTGAATTGCGGTAAACCTGTTCGCGATACCCTGATCGAAATTCGCGAGGAAGACAGGGCTGTGCTCGGCGAAAAAACCATCGGCAAGGTATGGATGCAAAGCCCATCGGTGATGGCTGGATATTATCGTGATCAGGAAGCGACCGATGCCTGTATGGTTGATGGCTGGCTCGATACCGGCGATATGGGATATATGTCGAACGGCTATCTTTATATTGTCGGCCGGGCCAAGGATATGATTATCATAAATGGCAAAAACCACTGGCCGCAGGATATTGAGTGGGCCGTGGAGCAATTGCCCGGATTTAAGGCTGGCGACATCGCCGCTTTTTCAATCACGACGCCGGGGGGAGACGAAACACCCGCGGTGCTAGTGCAATGCCGGACGTCTGATAAAATTGAACGTCTGCGTTTGCGCGAAGAGATTCGGGATAAGGTACGCTCCATTACCGGTATGAACTGTGTGATCGAACTGGTGCCGCCGCGCACATTGCCGCGCACAAGCTCCGGAAAACTCAGCCGGGCAAAGGCCCGGAACCTGTATCTTTCCGGAGATATCCAACCTTATGCAGTAGCGGCGTAAGGATCATTAAAATTCGTTAACCTTCAAAAGCTGAAAAATTGAAGGGTTTGCTTACTTTTCGATAAGAATTTCCGCGTAGGGACGATGCGTGGAAAGAAAAGTATCTCAGTCCGGTCTGCCACGGGAAATCCCGTTAAGCGTACTCCTTGGTCTCACCGACCCCGCCGGGATCGATTGGGGGCGCATTCGTGCGTTTCAATTCCAGGGCATGTTGACCCATGGTCTGATCAGGCTGATTGCGTCAATCGTATGCGGTGTTTTGGCTGTTCAATTTGGCATAGGGCATGTGAACCCGGTCTTTCTGGGCGCCTGGGTGATCGCCATTTGCGGTCTGTACGGCTACACCTATGTTTACACAAAGCGCCAGGCCTCGTGGCAGCGAAAATCCGTCACGCGCCGCGAAAACAGCTCCGTGCTGTTGTCTTCACTGGGCGGAGGTTTGCTTTGGGCCATAGCCCTAATTGTCTTTGGCCCGGTTGCTGATCTGAACGCGATGATTGGTATATGGTCGATTGTCCTGTGCCTAATGGTTGGGTCGGCGATGCTGTTGGCTGCCGTTCCTCTTTCCAGCATCATTTTTATTTCACTGTGCGGCGCGGCCTCTACCTATGGCTGGTACGCGCTTGGCAGCGGGCAAATGGCAATGGCGTCGGTCGCCATCACAATCTTGTTGATAGCTTCCTGCTTGATGACGGGGCGTTCTTTCATTGACGGCAAAATTGCGGAAGCCAGCCTGAACGAAAAAAGTGAAACCGTCAGTCTATTGTTGCGGGAGTTTGAGGATACGGGCGCTGACTGGCTGTGGCAGACCGATACATCTCGGCGAATCACCCATGTATCGCCGCGCTTTGCCCACGCGGTCGGCCGCACCGCGGAGGATATTGAGGGCAAACCATTTCTTCAATTGGTTGCCGGACAGTCTTGGGACTCCGGAAAATTTACACCGGCACTGCATGAATTGGCCGAGCGATTGAAGACCAGAAACAGCTTCAGCAATATGTTGGTGCCGGTTGAAATAGACGGCGAAACGCGGTGGTGGGAATTGTCTGCATCTCCAAAACTAGATGAAAGCGGTGTCTTTCACGGGTTTCGCGGTGTTGGTTCTGATGTCACAGAACAACGGGAATCGGCCGATAAAATATCGCATATGGCCAGATTTGATACACTGACTGGACTGCCAAACCGGCTGCAGCTGACCGAGACCATGGGCAAGGCCATGCAAAATTCCGACAAATGGAATGGACGTTGCGGTTTCATGATGATCGATCTGGATCGTTTCAAGGCCGTAAATGATACGCTGGGCCATCCTGTTGGCGACCGTTTGTTAGCGCGTGTGTCGGAACGTCTGCGTTCGATCATGACCGACAATGAACTTTGCGGACGTCTGGGCGGTGATGAATTTGCTATTGTCGTAAAAGACGCCAGTGATTCGATGTATATGGAATCGATCGCGGCCAAGATCATCGAAACGTTATCGCGGCCCTATGAAGTCGACCAGCATACTTTATATATCGGTGCCAGCGTTGGCACGGCGATTGGGCCCCGCGATGGACGTACCGTGGAAATGCTGATGCGAAGTGCCGATCTGGCGCTTTACCGATCCAAGGATCAGGGCGGGGGGTCGCACAACCAGTATGAACCCAAGCTTCATGTGCATGCGGAAGAACGCCGGGTCATGGAAATCGCGCTGCGAAAAGCGCTGGCGAATGAAGAATTTTCGCTAAATTACCAGCCGGTCGTCAGTGCGGATTCGGGCGGGGTAGTCGGCTTTGAGGCGCTATTGCGTTGGACGAATCCGGAATTTGGCGTCGTGTCGCCAGCGAAATTCGTGCCGCTTGCCGAAGATGCGCGGTTGATCGTACCGATCGGCGAATGGGTCATGCGGACGGCCTGTAAAGAAGCCATGAGATGGCCATCGACCGTCAAGATCGCGGTAAATGTTTCGGCCGACCAACTGACCGATGCTGGTTTTCTGGATATGGTGGTGTCCGCGCTTCAAGAAAGCGAATTGCCAGCCCATCGTTTGGAAATCGAAGTGACGGAAAGCATTTTCATGCAGGAAGGCACCGGCGCCACGCAGGTTCTGGACCAGATCATCGCTTTGGGCATCAATCTGTCGCTAGATGATTTCGGCACCGGATATAGCTCGCTTGGCTATCTGCGCAAAACCCGGTTCAACACGATCAAGGTGGATCGTAGCTTTGTGCAAGGCGCTGCGAAGAAAGCGCCAGAGGCATTGGCCATTATTCGCGCCGTGGTTGCGATGGCAGACAGCCTGGGCATGTCGACTACAGCAGAGGGCGCAGAGACCGAAGAAGAGGTCAAGATGATCCAGAAATTGGGTTGCCGGAAAATCCAGGGCTATTATTTTGGGCGTCCAATGGTGGCCCACGATGCGTTTGAAATTTTCAAAAACTATGATGCGGAACAGAATATCGCTGACCCGCGGGTTGCTTGATCGCAAACGTTTAAAGCTTCGCCAATCGCTTCTCTATACCGCGCCATATTTTGGCATAGGCTTTGGCCGGCTGGCTTCGCGAGGCAAATACCCCGACTGGCTTTTTTAGTTTCGTCATCCGCTCTACCGCACTGGACATCGGGATGACCGGCCATTTCTTGTGCTTGGCAAGCGTATCATTGTGAATTCGGCGGCGGCGATCGACCATCGTATATACCGGCAATAGTGGCGCATGTTTCCAGCCGGTTGAATCCAAAAACTGTTGAACATCTTTCAGCGCCCGTTCCGACAATGGAGAAGGGATGACCGGGACAATTACCAGATCCGCATTGCGCAAAATCTGTTCGCTGGTCTCGGTCAATCCCGGCGGGCAATCTAGGATGATGCGGTCATAATCCTTGAGCAGCATCTTCATGATCCTGCCCATATGTTTTTTCTTGTTCAGCTCAAAAAGCATCCGGTCCAGACCGCGCAGCGATATGTCTGCGGCAAGCAGGTCGATATTCTCGAACTCTGTTGATTTAATCAGCTTTGAAGCTTTGATATCGCCAGCGATCATCGCCCTGGCGCGATCCTTCTTATGCCGATCACCATTGAGAATGAAAGAGGACGCGCCTTGCGGGTCCAGATCCCAAACCAGCGTTTTCCGGGAGGAATTGACCGCGCTGTTCCAAGCCAGATTTACCGCGGTACAGCTTTTGCCGACACCGCCTTTCATACTGTAAACTGCTATTACGGCCATATGTTTTCCGGCAAACTAAACTAGGTTTTTTGATCGCCGAACGAGGGGTATCTAGATGATCTCGCGTACGGTATCCTGCGGTCTGCATAGCCGAACGCCCTTTTCGGTTTCCACCAATGGCCGTTCAATCAGGATCGGCTCGCTAGCCATCGCGTCCAATATCTGATCCGCCGTCGCGTCATCATCCGTCAGCCCCAATTCTTCGGCGGGCGAACCCCGAACACGTAGTCCTTCCTTTGGCGTGATGCCAGCATCGCTATAAAGCTGTTCCAGCTTGGCACGGCTTGGCGCATCCTTCAGATATTCGATAACGGTCAAATCAATCCCCGTTGTTTCTTCCAAGATGGCCTTTGTTTTCCGCGACGTGCCGCATTTGGGATTGTGCCAGATGGTGGCCTTCATTGTTCATCTCCAGTGATTCGATATGTGATTTATAGATACCAGTCGGCGCGATCTTTCAAAGAAAATTCGCGAATGAGAGAATTTCTTTGCTTATGAGAACTATTCGCATTATCAGTAATTTCTATATTGAGAATGATTCGCATAAGGGATGATGAATTGACACTAACCCGACGCTTCAAGCACCGCAAAACTGCCTTTCTTTTCACCGCAATGGCGATCGCCGCTCCCGGTTCTGCGTTTGCGGCTGAAGACACGGCGGAAGATGGTTATGTCGATGACCGCGAAATTATCGTCACGGGTGAAAAGGACGGCTATGTGGCGATCAGCAGTTCGGGATTGAAAACCGGCACACCGCTGCTTGATACGCCGCAGACGGTTTCGGTGTTGACGCGCGAACAATTGGATGATCAGGCGTTGCAAGATATTGGTGATATTTTGCGCTACACCCCCGGCACGTCGGTGGGACAAGGAGAGGGGCACCGGGATCAGATCACAATCCGGGGTCAAAATACCACGGCTGATTTCTTCGTGGATGGAATTCGGGATGACGTACAATATTTCCGGCCACTCTATAATCTTGAGCGTGTAGAAATTCACAAGGGCGCAAATGCGCTGATCTTTGGCCGTGGCGGCGGTGGCGGCATCATAAACCGTGTAACTAAAACGCCAATTGCAGAGGATTTTTTCGGCAGCGTCACGGGCAGCGCGGATACATTTGGTTCCTACTATGTGACGGCAGATATCAATGCACCGGTTTCGGAGAATTCGGCGTTTCGGATCAATGGACTTTATGAAAGTTTCGACAACCATCGCGATTTTTTCGGTGGCGAGCGTTTCGCGATCAACCCAACGATAGCGACGCAGCCGGGCGATGATAGCCGGATTCTGCTGTCCTATGAATATGTCAATGATGATCGGACCGTGGATCGCGGCGTGCCCGCTGAACTCAGGGTGGCTGGCGATGATTGTTCGGTTACCAGTGTTTGCGGACCCCTTGAAGGGTTCCGAGATACGTTTTTCGGGGTGCCCGGCATTAACGAAACAACGTTACAGGCACATATTGTGAAGTTGCGGTTGGAACATGACCTGACCGAAAATCTAACATTCAATTCAACCACGTTATTTGCCGACTATAATAAATTATATCAGAATGTTTTTGCGGTGGGTGCCCGATCAAACGACGCGGATTTAAATGGTCTTGCCTTTCTTCAACCGACCGATACGGTCACTCTTGACGGATACCGGGATACCACCAACCGCCAGAATTTCATCAATCAGGGCAATCTTGTCTGGACCGGTGATACCGGAAGCATCGGTCATACGCTGTTGATCGGCTATGAACTGGGCCAACAAACGACCAGCAATGCGCGCCGGGACGTATTGTTTGACAATAATCTGGATGGATTGTTTGATTCCGGCGTGGTTGTGGCCGGCCGCAATAATGACGATGATCTTACCGAAGCGGTGCTGGGTAATTTGATCGCGCCGCCGGCTCTGTCATTCCCGGTATTTAATCGTAACCGCGATTCCCGGCTGAATTTCTACTCCCTCTACTTACAGGATCAGATCAAGATTGGCGATCATATCGAGTTGGTCGGCGGTGTTCGCTATGACCGTTTTGAAATTGATGTCGTGGATCAGATCGAAGTGGCCGATGGGCCTGCTGATGGGAATGACGGCTTTCTGGCGCGGACCGACGATAAATTCTCTCCTCGCTTTGGCGTGATCGTCAAGCCGCAAGAGAATATCTCTCTCTATGCCAGCTATAGTCGCAGTTTCCTTCCGCGATCAGGCGATCAGTTTTTGACCTTGTCGCCAACTTCCGAAAATCTCGCGCCCGAGACATTCGAGAATATTGAAATTGGCGCGAAGTGGGATCTGGCAACTAACCTGAATCTGACCGCATCACTATTCCGTCTTGATCGCGACAATCAGGCGGTATTGGTCAACGCGCAGGGGGATTCGGTTTTGTCCGGCTCTCGCACTACGGGATTTGAGGTTCAGCTGGTTGGCACCGTTCTACCCGGTTGGAACATCAATGCCGGGTACAGCTATCTGGACGGAGAACAGCGTAACGATGCCACGGTGGCGGGCGCGGACCTGGTCCAGTTTCAGGTGCCGGAACATATGTTTTCACTATGGAACCGCTATGACTTTTCCGATCAATTCGGAATGGGGCTTGGTGTCATTCATCAATCGAGTCAATTTGTGCGTAATGACAATAGTGTCCGAATCCCGTCTTATACCCGGGTCGATGCTGCCTTATATTATAAGGTGAATGAGCAGTTCAGCGTGCAGTTGAATGTCGAGAATCTGTTTGATGAGAATTATTTTCCATCCGGGCATAATAATGACAATATTTCAACCGGCGAACCGATCAACGCGCGTCTGACCGCAAAGCTCAGCTTCTAGGTCCTGACCCTAGCCTATTTCTTTGGTGTCAGTGCCGGTACGGCCTTGGCCGCGTCTTCGGGGTCAATGCCCGGCGGCGGCGCGGCCCCCAGAACATCTGCACCGCGCGCGACACGTCCGGCGCGCTGGATGGCTTCGCGGATGCGCGGATAGGTGCCACAGCGGCAAATATTTGTGATCGCCTCGTCAATATCGTCGTTCGATGGGTTCTTGTTTTTCTTTAGCAAAACCGCTGCAGCGATAATCATGCCCGACTGACAAAATCCGCATTGCGGGACATTCTCAGCCGCCCATGCCTGTTGCACCGGATGGCTCCGGTCGCGAGACAGAGCTTCGATCGTGGTCACAAACCGGCCTTCGAGTTCGCCAATTGTCACGAGGCACGATCGGATGGCCTCCCCGTCAATCTCCACCATACAGGCCCCGCAATCACCGGTGCCGCATCCATATTTCGTGCCTGTCAAATTTGATGCGTCACGCAGCGCCCAGAGCAGCGGTGTGTTCTGATCCATACGATATTCGACCGGACGGTCATTGACGGTGAATTTGGTCAATCGGGCACCTAACGCGTCATCCCAAACTTGTTTCAGGATCTCTTGAGATGACTCTATCCGGTCGGCGATGCTGAGCCAAGAGCCATCGTAAGATAAACAAATTCCGCATGACCAATGGGGTTTATTCCCGCCAGCTTTTATCTTCGCGGTCGATCAGCCGGACCATCGCGTCAAATTCCGGCACGCCTTGCTGAGCCGGATCAATCGATGCTTCGGACAGATGCTCGATATGCTTCTTGATCACATCATCGCCGATCATCAACGGTTTGCCCATGGCGAGCGTTTGCATCTGAATCTCGCAGGCGCGTTGGAGCACCCAGTGATTCAGAAACGCTTGTTCAAGCGTCCGACCCATGACGACCGGACCATGATTTTCCAGCAGCATCATGCGTTTTTTGCCCAAGCTGGCCAAAAAGCGCGGACCTTCATCTGCATGCACGGTAATGCCTTCAAATTTGTGATAGGCAAGGCGAGGGGCGACTGCGGCGGCATAAAAATTAATCGGCTGTAGCCCGCCCTCTATCGAGGAGACCGCCATTGTTGCGGTCGTGTGCGTGTGAATGATGGCATGCACGTCGGGCAGCTCGCGGTGGAACAGGCTGTGCTGCGTGAAGCCGGCTTTGTTTACTGGGTAAGTCGAACCATCCAGTGTGTTGCCATCTATATCAATTTTGACCAGCGTGGATGCGGTGACTTCGCTAAAATGCAAGCCATAAGGGTTGATCAAAAAGGCGTTATCCTCGTCCGGCACTTTGAGGGTGATGTGGTTGAAAATCATTTCATCCCAGCCAAGGTGCGCGAAAATCCGGTAACAAGCGGCCAATCTTTGCCGGGTCTTCCATTCCGCTTCGCTGCAACTGGACTGGATATTGATTGCGGTTGCCATTTCACTCTCCTCGATTCGATTGTATATTGCTTTGATATCACAGCTATTAGCATCAATCCGATCTTATTAAATGCAAACGGCTATGCAATTGTCTGAAAAGCCTTAGAAACAGGCTTTTGGCCGGTGATATTTCTGGGTCAAATCGCTTGAATTCACAGTTTTTTGCTGTTAGGCGGCTGACAATTGCGACTGATGATTCTCTCGCAAACCCTTTTTAATGGCTTTTTGAATTTTTTGGCCGGTGTGAATTTCCGGTATTTATATGGTTTTGAACGGAGTTACTTAGTCTTATGCAAATCATGGTTCGCGACAATAATGTTGATCAAGCCCTTCGGGCGCTGAAGAAAAAATTGCAGCGTGAAGGTGTTTATCGCGAAATGAAACTGCGTCGTCATTACGAAAAACCATCGGAAAAACGCGCCCGCGAAAAAGCTGCTGCTGTCCGCCGCGCCCGTAAGATGGAACGCAAGCGTATGGAACGTGACGGCCTGATCTAAGAGCAGGATCACCCTGAATTTCTCCAACAATAGGTAGCCCGCAATGTCCGTGACGACCGTTCCGATTCAGCCGATTAAGAAAGGCTCTCTCGCGAAGCTATGGATTGCTTTGACCGTCGTTTTGCTCGCGGCTGCGGCTCTTGCTTATGCAGGGACGCAGAGCGCCGTCGAAACCGGTGCTTCCAATGAACAATTTTTGGCAATGAATGGCGGCAAGGATGGCGTCATTACTACCGAATCCGGACTGCAATATAAAGTGATCAAACCAGGCGAAGGCAAATCGCCCACGGTAACCGATACCGCATTGGTCAAATATGAAGGCACATTGCGGGACGGAACGGTCTTTGATGCCAATGAGCAGACGCCGATGCCGGTTGGCGGTGTTGTTCCCGGTTTTTCCGAGGCGCTGCAGCTCATGCAAAAAGGCGGTGAGTATAGAATCTGGATTCCGTCAGAGCTTGCTTATGGTGAAGCTTCACCAGGCCCGGAATTGCCGGCAAACTCACTGCTGATATTCGACGTATCTCTGCTCGACTTTATTTCTGCGGAGCAAATGCAGCAGTTGCAGCAACAAATGCAGCAGCAGGGCGCGCCCGGACCAGGCGGTCCAGCCGGTCCCCCTCCCGGTCAGTAATTTTCGGAACTAAAGCCGTTCGGCTTGGGCCACTGCGTCCGAGGCACGTAGCGCTGACAATATCCGCATAAGATGCTGCACATTGTGTACTTCCAGATCAATTTCGAACGTGTGGAAGGGCGCATCGCGGTGAGTCATTCTTAGCCGCAGGATATTGGCGTTGTGAAATCCGAAAATACCGGCCATCTCGGCCAATGTTCCTGGCTTGTCGTGTAGCACGATTGCAAGCCTTGCGGCGGCGCCGTCGGTTTCCGGTCCCCAGCTCAGATCTACCCAATCTGCATCGATTCCATCTGCAAGTTGTAGGCAATCAATCGCATGGACTTCCACATTTTCTCCGCTTCGGCGCAGGCCGACTATTCTGTCGCCGGGCACCGGATGACAACAGTCCGCAAGGTCAAAGGCTACGCCCGGCGTCAGGCCCTTAATCGATATCGCGCGATCCTGTTCCGGCCATTGCCAATCCGCATCATTGTCGTTGACGCTGCCCGGCATGATGGCTTCCATGACTTCCCGGTCGCTAATCTGGCGCGTGCCGATGGCCATCATCAAATCGTCATCATGCTCAAATTTTAGTCGTTTGAGGCCCGCCTTTTGCGCTTTCTTTCCGATTTTTCCGGGCAGGCGACTGATGATTTCATCATATAGCTTTGTGCCGATTTCGACAATCTCGTCGCGTTCCTTGTACCGCACAAACCGGCGGATCGCCGCACGCGCCTTTCCGGTAATGACAAAGGACAACCAGCCCGGTTGTGGTTCTTGTCCCTCAGATTTCAGGATTTCGACAACATCGCCATTTGCCAGCTGTGTCCTCAGCGGAACATGGCGTCCATTGACCTTTGCGCCGACCGATTGATTGCCAAGATCGGTATGCACCGCATAGGCAAAATCGACCGTCGTTGACCCTTTTGGCAATTGTAGCAATGTGCCTTTTGGGGTGAAGGCGAATATCCTGTCCTGATACATTGCCAGACGCGTGTTTTCGAGCAGTTCCTCAGCGTCCTCGGCATGGTCCAATATCTCGATCAGATCACGTATCCAACCGGCCTGACCATCCGGTTGATTGCCCTGTTTATAGGCCCAGTGCGCGGCTAGTCCAAATTCATTGTCATTATGCATCCGTTCCGACCGGATTTGGATTTCGACCCGCATATTGTTGCTGTGCATGACCGTGGTGTGGATAGAGCGATAGCCGTTGCGTTTCGGCGTGGAAATATAGTCCTTGAAACGGCCAGGCACCATTTTCCATTTTTCATGCAAAATGCCCAGAGCACGATAGCATTCCGATGCATTTTCCGTGATGACGCGAAAGGCCATGATATCGGTCAACTGCTCAAAGCTAACGTGACGTTCCTGCATTTTTTTCCAGATGGAATAGGGATGTTTTTCGCGCCCGATAACCTCCGCAACCAACCCTGCGTTAGACAGCGTTTTCTGGACTGTTTTGGCGATTTTCTGAACCTGGCCGTCATCCCCGTCCTTGATCTGCTTTAACCGTCCGGTGATCGTCTCATAGGCCTCTGGTTCCAGATAGCGGAACGACAGCAATTGCATTTCGCGCATATATTCGTACATGCCAATGCGCTCTGCCAATGGCGCATATATATCCATGGTTTCACGGGCAATCCGGCGGCGCTTTTCTTCTTTTTTTATGAAGTGCAGGGTGCGCATATTGTGCAGTCGATCAGCAAGTTTGACCAGCAGCACACGGATATCGTCGGACAAAGCCAGCAGAAATTTGCGCAAATTCTCCGCTGCTCTTTCGTCTTCGGTCTGTGCTTCAATTTTGGATAATTTGGTAACGCCGTCAACCAACCGGGCAATATCCTTGCCGAACAGTTTCTCAATTTCTTCGACCGTGGTCAGCGTGTCTTCGACTGTATCGTGGAGCAGGGCAGTGACAATGGTTTCCTGATCCAGTTTCAGGTCGGTCATCAGTCCGGCCACTTCGATCGGATGACTAAAATAGGGGTCGCCGCTGGCCCGCTTTTGACTGCCATGCATTTTTACCGAATAGACATAGGCGCGATTGATCAGATCCTCATCCGCATCCGGGTCATAGTCGCGTATCCGCTCCACCAGTTCATATTGCCTGAGCATGAAACGGAGGATGTCTTGCTTTTACCGGCGTAGCAACAAAAAATGGCGCCGAATTTACCACTTATATCCCAAGGAGGGGATGGGGGTGGGGTAATTTCGGCGCCGAGTGTGTGACCGGCCGGACTGGACTAGGCTAATAACCCAGTAATTTCGGGAAATTGGTCGGTCAGGAAGGTACAATTATATTCTGGTTCGATTGACCTCTAGTTGTTGCATTTTTCTAGAGCTTCATCGTCAATCGGCTCGCCTTTGTACGCAAAAGACGAAAGTGGTCCGACTTCGTCAGCAATTTTTGCGCATAATGTGCGGATGGAAGAGCTGCTTTTTGCCGCTTTACACTCCGTGCCGCCGCAATAGACGACGGTGCCTTTGATGATATGGCGGGCGGCTTCAACCGGGGCTTGCAACTCGGCGGTATAAACCACTGCGCTGCTGCGAGCCTGACCGGCGCTGGCTGTAAACAAAAGCCCTGTGGTGAGGATCGCCGTGAACAGTGTCATGACGGAGCGAAGAGTGCTTTGGGAGAGAAGCATTTTTAATTCCTTTCGTTTTTAAGTCTGTTTCCGGTGGTTCGGAAAACGTTCAATTTACTATTTGCAATTTAGGTTGCGAATCAGTACTTAGTTTAACCAGTTTTAAGTTGCAACTAAAAACTTAAATTATTTTTGGCTTTTGTGATTTCTGGTTTAGGATCGAAATATGGATGATTTAAACAAGCAGGGACTCGCCCGAGATTTGCAGAATCTCTCTTCTGAATGCAGTTTGCCGGTGTCACTGGAAGTCATTGGCGAACGATGGTGCTTCATGATCTTACGCGCGGGATTCAGCGGTATCCGCCATTTTGAAGATTTCCTGTTAGAAATTGGGATTGCACGGAATATTCTGGCGAACCGACTGACTCGCATGGTGGATGCCGGTATAATGACCCGCCGGCCCTGTGATCATGACAAACGCAAGGTGGAATATCAGCTGACCGAAAAAGGCGCGGACCTGATCACCACGATTGTCGCTATGCGCCAATGGGGCGAAAAATGGGAAACAGGCGTGATTTCAAACCCGGTTCTGGCAGATGCCCGTGATCGTAAACCGATTGGCAAGATCAGCTTGCGGGCCCATGATGACCGGGTGTTGGAACTGGATGATCTGTGCTGGATTGATGAAGCGGAATTGCGCAATCATGATTCCGGTCAAGCTACGGATCGCAATGATATGAATGTAAGGCACCTAAAGGAAATCGGAGAATCTTCGGCCGCGTAGGCGATAGCGAAGAATATGTTTTCTATGCCTATCTTGCAGCATAGATTTAGCTGACGCGCGCGCGATCGCCTTTTCGCCACAGCCTATAGCTAGGCTGTTTTGTCGATAAATATCATGCGTTTCTTTCCCAAACAGCAATGGCGCGCTATAGGACAGCGATATGGCCGTCATGGAATTTCGCCCCCAACCTTTTTTTGGAAATAAGAACCGTGCATTCTGGAACCTGCAATCGGCGGGTTGGGCGGGGGCATTGGTATTGCGGGGCCTATCGGGCGTTGCAAATGGACAGCCGCTCAGCTTCCTTGTCCCGGTTATCATATCCACGATTACGGGATATTCGATTTCGCTGTTATTGTCGGTTATCTACCGCAGCCTGATCGACCGTCGTCCGCTTGCGACCTGGGGCCTGACCACGATCGTACTCTCGGCGGCGGCGGCCTTGTTTGCGTTTATCGATGCCTGGGTATTCCTGATCCAGAATCCCGGTACCGAATCTGCCTTTGGCACGTTATTTCTAGGCGCGTTTTTCCTAGACATCACAATGCTGGGGGCTTGGTCGGCGCTCTATTACGCGATCAACTTTTTCTTGCGTGTCGAGGAGCAGAATGACCAGTTACTGCATTTGGAGACTCAAGCAACACGCGCGCAATTGGCTATGCTGCGCTATCAGTTGAACCCGCACTTCCTGTTCAATACGCTGAACAGCATCTCGACCCTGGTGCTGCTGAAGCAAACCGAGCCGGCCAATGCGATGCTGTCTCGCCTGTCGTCTTTCCTGCGGCACACGCTGGTCAACGAGGTGCATAGCCGTGTCAGTCTGGCGCAAGAGGTAGAAACTTTGCACCTCTATCTCGACATTGAAAAAATGCGGTTTGAAGAAAGATTGCGGCCAAGCTTCGATATCGATCCAGAGGTTCGGGACGCGCTGTTGCCATCACTTTTGCTGCAACCTCTGGTCGAAAATGCTATTAAATACGCCGTGACGCCAAAGGAAGAGGGCGCCGATATCTCTGTGTCGGCAAGACTTGAAGGCGGGCAAGTGCGTATCACGGTATCGGATACCGGTCCCGGGACCGGCGCGCCGGTGATGAAGACTAGCGATTCAACCGGCGTTGGACTGGGGAATATTCAGGAGCGGTTAAATCAGGCTTATGGAGAGGCACATGAGTTTGATATTATATCGTCGGCAGGCGGTGGTTTTACGGTAAGAATTGGCCTACCTTTTGAAACGAGGGAGCAGATTGAGCGGGAGGCGGCAAAGGACGCCGTAACCGATGGCCAACAAAGAAACGAAGCTATTTTTGGGGAGCATGCAACGAGTGATCGCCGGCAGCAGGGGCCGGTGGATCAAGGCGTAACGACACCGGCAATGGCGTCATTGCAGCACAAGGAAAATAATTCATGACGATCAAGACAATATTAGTCGACGACGAAAAACTGGCCATCCAAGGTCTGCAAATACGGCTTGAGAAATTTGACGATATCGAGATTGTCGACACCTGTAGCAATGGACGAGAGGCGATCCGCAAGATCAAAACTCTAAAGCCTGACCTTGTGTTTCTGGATATTCAGATGCCCGGCTTCGATGGTTTCTCCGTGGTGCAGGGCGTCATGGAAATCGAACCGCCGCTATTCATCTTTGTCACCGCCTATGCCGAGCATGCCGTGCGGGCGTTTGAGGCGTCGGCAATCGATTATCTGGTGAAACCGGTGGAAGAAGACCGGCTGGCCGATGCGCTGGACCGGGTCCGTAAAAGACTAACCGAAAAGCGCGGGACGGAAGAGATAGAG
This sequence comes from uncultured Sphingomonadaceae bacterium, assembly GCA_938003725.1. Lineage (GTDB taxonomy): Bacteria > Pseudomonadota > Alphaproteobacteria > Sphingomonadales > Sphingomonadaceae > Parasphingorhabdus. The sequence continues at coordinate 28,842 of CALKXX010000024.1, forward strand.
AAGCTGAAGAGCGTGCTGAACGAAGTTGCGCCCAATGCGATGGCGGATTTGGAAAATGCCGAAGAGCCAGCTGCTGCGAGCCGCTATGAAAAGCTGATCAATGTAAAGGACCGTGGGCAAATTTTCCGTGTCGATGTCGATACGATTGAACGCATTGATGCCGCCGGCGACTATATGTGTATCTATACCGCCGATAATTCCCTGATCCTGCGCGAAACGATGAAGGATCTGGAAAAACGTCTTGATCCCCGAAATTTTCAGCGGGTGCACCGTTCGACGATTGTCAATCTCAGTCAGGTTCGGGAAGTGAAGCCCCACACCAATGGAGAATGCTTTTTGGTATTGGGGTCAGGTGCACAGGTGAAAGTATCGCGCAGCTACCGTGACGTGGTGGCCCGTTTTGTGCATTGACGCTTAATCCCTGCGGCTACGGAAAAACCCATGCAAGATTTCGGAGGATTGCGCTTCCTCAATTCCGCTGT